>NZ_JAMYVS010000005.1:0-478836 GCF_040324255.1 Mesorhizobium sp. M0001 | reverse complement strand
TTCCCGCCGATACGGTCCTCAAGCTCTACCGCATGCGCTGGCGCATCGAACTCGCCTTCAAGCGCCTGAAGAGCCTGATCGGGCTGCGCTCTCCTCCCGCCAAAGACCCAAGGATCGCAAGGCCTTGGATCCTTGCACACTTCCTCATCGCGCTTGTGACCGAACCCCTCTCGCAGGAGTTGGGTGTCTCTCCCCCTTGAGCGACGGGCGCCCGCTGCTGTGGCGCGCCACCCGCCAGATCGTCGCCTCTCTGATCGCGACCATCTTTACTCAACCTTCCTTGGCGGCCCTGCGCCAAAATCTCCATGCCTTGCGATATCGCTGGCGCGAACCACCACGAAAGCGCAAATTTCAGTCCATGCCAAAGCTATCTTAGCGCCTATGCCCAAGTGGGGGGGATGCCCGGCAGGGCAGAGGGGGGGGCGCGAAGGATCGCGACCTCTCGATCTATTTTCTGACAAGAATCGCGGGATAAACGTGGCTGACACTGGCCGGTGCGTTGGCGGGACAGCGGCCCCCCTGCCGGCCATCTCCCCACGAGGGGGAGATTGGCTGCCCCCTCAATCCCCGCATACCCTAAAAGGCGTCCCCGTGTCCCACTCCGCGAAGGGCACGACCTGGCCTTCGACAGACACGATACTGTTCACCTTGCTGTCATCATCCTGCGTCTGCATACTTTTGCCCTTGCCGGTCAGCACGTCGTAGTCGCAGCTGCTGTAGACGACAACAGACTGGTATTTGTAATGGTCATAGGCAACGCCGGCGACGACGAAGGCTTCGTTGCGCCAGGCGATGGTCAGCGTCATGTCGGTCCGCTCGCCGGGGCCGATCAGCCCCGGCAGATAGATCTTGATCGAGCCGTTGGGCAGCAAGGTCAACTCCGGTTCGATGCCGGAGCCCTCATAATGCGGCTGGTCGTAGTCGTTCCATTCGCCGTAGACCTGCTCATGCACGACGCCGGCGGGTTTCAGAAAATTGTACTTTTTGTCCCTCAGGAAGAAATGCATGTCCATGGTATCGTCTTCGGGCTCGGTCTCGACGATCATCGCCAGATCGGCGGCGCCGTCGCCATTGAAGTCGCCGGTCAGCGCGGTGATGATTTTCTGGGTTTCGATCGGTTCGGCCAGTGCCGAGGCCGGCAGCAGAAGGATGAGGCCGAGTAACATCGCTCGCATGGCATTTCCCCCGAATTGCAGTCTGCCTTGCCCGGCTGACCAGCAGGAAACTGCCACGGGCGTCGGCTGCGGCGCAAGCCAGCGCGGAATAGTTAGGGATTATCGACGCAGCTGACGGAAACTGGCATCGACAGCCGATACAGCCGGCCCGGCAACAACGAGGTGATGATGGCGCCGTTCAAGGTCGATCCCGACAAGGTTCATGAATTCCCCGATCCCGACAGTTTTTACGCCTGGCTGCGCGAAAATCATGCCGGCGAGAGCGAGGTCTGGATCAAGGTCCACAAGGTCGGCTCGGGCCTCGCCTCGATCACGCCGAAGCAGGCCATCGACGTGGCGCTGTGCTTCGGCTGGATCGACGCGGTACGCAAAGGGCTCGACGACAAGAGCTTTCTGCAGCGCTACACGCCGCGCGGCAAGAAGAGCATCTGGAGCAAGATCAACATCGACAATGTTGCCCGCCTGGTCGCGGAGGGCCGCATGACCGAACACGGGCTGAAACAGGTCGAGGCGGCCAAGGCCGACGGCCGCTGGGACCGTGCCTATGGCTCAGCCATGGAAATCCCCGCCGATCTGCAGGCCGCCATCGATGCCGAGCCAAAGGCGAAAGAGATGCTGGCGAAGCTTTCCGCCCAAAACCGCTTCGCGCTCGCCTTCCGCACCCACAACATGAAGACGGAGGCGGGGCGCAAGAAGAAGATCGAGGCTTTCGTCGCGATGCTGAAGCGCGGCGAGACGATCTATCCGCAGAATCGGTGAGGCGTTCGCTCCTAGTCACTCATAAGCTAGCGCTTGAACACCCCCCTCTGGCCTGCCGGACATCTCCCCCGCAAGGGGGGAGATCAGCAGCTTCGCTGAGGGCGCCACCCTGCAACGTCGGCGACTGGCAACGGCGGCAGTGACAACCAATCTCCCCCCTTGAGGGGGAGATGTCCGGCAGGACAGAGGGGGGTGAAGGAACTCGGCCTCCAAGGCTTGTCGTTATGCCTGCACGCCATGCTGCGAAAATAGCATTCTCGCCTCGCGAAATGTGATGCTACGGTTCCCGGCGCACCCAGGGCGGAGGGGTTGCCAAGAGGAGAAGTGACGGGCGCTGGCCCGGATTCAGCGAGAACCGGACGGAACTGTTGAACCATTGCAAGGCCGCCGCGTTTCCCGGCGTCGGCCACAAGGGAGGAACCACCTGTGAAAGCATCCTATCTCGTCTCAGCCGCGCTGCTTGCGGCGACTGCGATGCCGGCGGCGGCCGGCGAAATTTCCGACGGCAAGGTCAAGATCGGCATCCTCAACGACCAGTCGGGCGTCTATGCCGATTTCGGCGGCAAATGGTCGGTCGAGGCCGCCAGGATGGCGGTCGAGGATTTTGGCGGCAAGGTGCAGGGCGCGCCAATCGAGATCGTCAACGCCGATCACCAGAACAAGCCCGACATTGCCTCCAACATTGCGCGCCAGTGGTACGACACCGAGCAGGTCGACGCGATCATGGAACTGACGACATCCTCGGTGGCGCTCGCCGTCCAGGGGTTGTCCAAGGAAAAGAAGAAGATCGACATCGTCACCGGAGCGGCATCGGCCGACCTGACCGGCAAGCAATGCTCGCCCTACGGTTTCCACTGGGCTTACGATACTCACTCGCAGGCGGTCGGCACCGGCGGCGCGCTGGTGCAGCAGGGCGGAGACAGCTGGTATTTCATCACCGTCGACTATGCCTTCGGCTATTCGCTGAAGGAGCAGACCTCAAAGGTTGTTGAGGCAAGCGGCGGCAAAGTGCTGGGCGAGGTGCGTTACCCCTTGGGATCGACGGATTATTCCTCCTTCCTGCTGCAGGCGCAGTCCTCCGGCGCCAAGGTTATCGGCCTTGCCAATGCTGGCCTCGACACCTCCAATACCATCAAGCAGGCGGCCGAGTTCGGCATCGTCGCCGGCGGCCAGCGGCTGGCAGCACTTCTGTTCACGCTTGCCGAGGTGCACGGCCTCGGACTGCAGGCGGCGCAGGGCGTGGTGCTCACCGAAGGGTTTTACTGGGACCGCGACGACAAGAGCCGCGACTTCGCCGGGCGCTTCTTCAAGCGCACCAACCGCATGCCCAACATGATCCAGGCCGGCACCTATTCGGCGGTGCTGCAATATCTCAAGGCCATCGACAAGGCCGGCACCGACGAGACCGAGGCGGTCGCCAAGCAACTCCATGAAATGCCCGTCGACGACATCATCAACGCCAACGGCAAGGTACAGGCCGACGGCTCGATGGTGCACGACATGTATCTCTACCAGGTCAAGAAGCCCGAGGAGTCGAAGAAGGACTGGGATTACTACACCTACCTTGCGACCATTCCGGGCGACAAGGCCTTCATCAAGGCCGAAGACAGCGGCTGCCCGCTCGTCACCAAGTGACGATGGTGCAAGCCGTGGCCGTCCAGCAGGACGGTGCCGAAATCCAGCCGCGGGTGGTGCTTTCCGCCCGCGGCCTGCGGCGCGACTTTGCCGGTTTCGTCGCCGTCAACAATGTCGACCTCGACGTCCATCACGGCCAGATCCATGCGCTGATCGGGCCGAACGGCGCCGGCAAGACGACGATCTTCAACCTCTTGACCAAGTTCCTGCAGCCGAGCAGCGGTAGGATCAAACTGTTGGGCAACGACATCACCCGCACCGCGCCGGCCAGGGTGGCCCGCATGGGTCTCGTCCGCTCGTTCCAGATATCGGCGATCTTTCCGCATCTGAGCGTGCTCGACAATGTCCGCGTCGCCTTGCAGCGGCCGAGCGGGCTCGGCTTCCAGTTCTGGCGCTCGCTGGCCGCGCTTGACCAACTGACTCCACGGGCGCGCGAACTGCTTGCCGTCGTCGGTCTCGACGATGTCGCGCATCGTCCGGCCGGCGATCTCTCCTATGGCAGGAAGCGCGTGCTCGAGATCGCCACCACGCTGGCGCTCGACCCGAAAGTGCTGCTGCTCGACGAGCCGATGGCCGGCATGGGGCACGAGGATGTCGGTGTCATTTCCGGCATCATCCGCTCGCTGGCAACGGACCGCGCCGTGCTGATGGTCGAGCACAATCTCACCGTCGTCGCCGACCTCTGCGACTGGATCACCGTCATGCAGCGCGGCCAGGTGCTCGCCGCCGGCGACTACGCGACGGTGAGCAACGATGAGCGCGTCAGGGTCGCCTACATGGGGACCGAGCAGGGGGACCGAGCATGAGTGAGCCGCTGCTTGCCGTGCGCGATCTCCATGCCTGGTATGGCGAGGGCCATGCGCTGCATGGCGTCAACCTCGACGTTTTTCGCGGTGAGACCGTGACGCTGCTCGGCCGCAACGGCGTCGGCAAGACCACAACGCTGCGCGCCATCATGGGGCTGGTCCGCAAGCGCAGCGGCAGCGTCGCGTTCGACGGCAGCGACCTGATGCGCCTGCCGCTGCATCGTGTTGCCCATCGCGGCATCGGCTTCGTGCCGGAGGAGCGCGGCATCTTCGCCACGCTCACCGTCGACGAAAACCTGATCCTGCCGCCGGTGGTGGCCAAGGGCGGCATGAGCGTCGAGGAAATCTTCGATCTCTTTCCCAACCTCAAGGAGCGCCGCAACAGCCCCGGCACCAAACTCTCCGGCGGCGAACAGCAGATGCTGGCCATGGCCCGCATCCTGCGGACGGGCGTGCAGATGCTGCTGCTCGACGAGCCGACCGAGGGCCTGGCGCCGGTCATCGTCCAGCGCATCGGCGAACTGCTGGCGACCTTGAAAAAGCGCGGCATGACCATCCTGCTCGTCGAGCAGAATTTCCGCTTCGCCGCGCGCATCGCCGACCGCTTCTACCTGATGGAGCATGGCAAGGTGGTGGAGGGTTTTGCCGCAAGCGAGCTTGCCGCTCACACGCAACAGCTGCACGAGGTGTTGGGGGTATGATGACGACAGCCCACGGCAGTACCCCCACCCCGCTGCTGCGCAGCGACCCTCCCCACAAGGGGGAGGGTGGAGGGCCACCGCCCTACCTCCCCCTTGTAGGGAGGTCGGACCGAAGGTCCGGGTGGGGGTACGTGCCGCACAGACGCATCCCGCTTGCAACACCCTCGGTGACGCCATGACCATGATCTTCGGCATCCCCGTCCAGGCCTTGCTCGGCCAGATGCTGGTCGGGCTGATCAACGGCTCCTTCTACGCCATGCTGAGCCTCGGCCTGGCCGTCATCTTCGGCCTGCTGCGGATCATCAATTTCGCCCATGGCGCACTCTATATGCTCGGCGCCTTCATCGGTTACCTGCTGCTCGTCCATCTCGGCATCGGCTACTGGCCGGCGCTGCTCCTGGTTCCGCTCATCGTCGGCGTCTTCGGCATGGCGGTCGAGCGCGTGGCGCTGTCGCGGCTCTACCGCCTGGATCCGCTCTACGGGCTGCTGTTCACCTTCGGACTGGCGCTGGTCATCGAAGGCGTGTTCCGTTTCTACTACGGTGTGTCAGGCAACCCATATGCCGTTCCGGCGCAGCTTGCCGGCGGCACCAATCTCGGCTTCATGTTCCTGCCCAACTATCGCGGCTGGGTGGTGGTGGCCTCGCTCATTATCTGCATCGGCACCTGGCTCCTGATCGAAAAGACCAGGCTCGGCTCCTATCTGCGCGCCGCGACCGAAAATCCCGAGCTGGTGCAGGCCTTCGGCGTCAACGTGCCGCTGCTGCTGACGCTCACCTATGGGCTCGGCGCGGCGCTCGCCGGCCTTGCCGGTATTCTCGCCGCGCCCGTCTACCAGGTCAGTCCGCTGATGGGCTCCGATATCATCATCGTCGTCTTTGCCGTCGTCGTGGTCGGCGGCATGGGTTCGATCCTCGGGGCCATCGTCACCGGCTATATGCTTGGCCTCGCCGAGGGCCTGACCAAGGTGTTCTATCCCGAGGCGTCGAACCTCGTCGTCTTCGTCATCATGGCGGTCGTGCTGCTCCTGCGCCCCGCCGGCCTGTTCGGAAGGGACGCCTGAGATGAGCGAGGCAACCCTTCACCAACAGCGCACCGCCGCCTCCGTGCGGCTGGAGCGGGTATTGCTGGCATTGGCCATACTGGCGCTGATAGCCGCGCCCTTCTTCGTCTATCCGATCTTCCTGATGAAGATGCTGTGCTTCGCGCTGTTTGCCTGCGCCTTCAACCTGCTACTCGGCTACACCGGGCTGTTGTCGTTCGGCCACGCCACCTTCTACGGCGCCGCCGCCTATTTCTGCGCCTACGCCGTCAAGGCATGGGGCTGGCCGCCCGAGGCCGGCATCCTGCTCGGCACCGCCGGAGCGGCCGTGCTCGGCCTGGTCATGGGCTTCCTCGCCATCCGCCGGCAAGGCATCTATTTCTCGATGATCACGCTGGCGCTGGCGCAGATGTTTTATTTCTTCTGTGTCCAGGCGCCGTTCACCGAAGGCGAGGACGGCATACAGGGCGTGCCGCGCGGGCATCTGTTCGGCATCGTCGATCTCAACGTCACGCTCAACATGTATTTCGTCGTGCTTGCCGTCTTCCTCATCGGCGTCTTCGCCGTCTGGCGCATCGTCAACTCGCCCTTCGGCATGATCCTGCGTTCGATCCGCGAGAACGAGAACCGCGCCATCTCGCTGGGCTATTCGGTCGGCCGCTACAAGCTCGCCGCCTTCGTCATGTCGGCAGCCCTTGCCGGGCTTGCCGGCGCGACCAAGGCGATCGTCTTCCAGTTCGCGACGCTGACCGACGTCACCTGGCAGATGTCGGGCGAGGTGATCCTGATGACGCTGCTCGGCGGCATCGGCACCATGGTCGGTCCTGTCGTCGGCGCCGGCCTCGTCGTCGGCCTGGAAAACACGCTCGCCACCTCAGGCTTCCCGGTGACCATCGCCACCGGCCTGATCTTCATGATCTGCGTGCTGGTCTTTCGCCGCGGCATCGTCGGCGAGATTTACGCGCGCTGGCTGGCGCCGGCCAACGGCGAGGCGGGCCGCGATCAATAGGTGATGGTCACCACCACCGTGTCGGTGTAGACGCCGGCCGAGGGCGTCGTCTGCGGCGGCACGCGGCCATAGACGGTGAGCGCCTGGGCCGTACCGGTTCCGGTGCCGGCCACCGTGCTTCCCGGCGTTCCGGCGTCACCCCAAGGCTGCGAGCGCGCCAGATCCTTGTAGAGGCCGTAGGTGATCCTCTCGGCGCCCTTCGACATCTTGCGATTGGTCGGTGTGCCCCCTGTCGTGCCGCCATTGAGGGAAACCGTGTACGCGGTCGACGGGGTGCAGGTGACCGTAACCTGGCCGGTGGCATCGGCATTGGCGTCGAGCACGCCCTTGGAGCCGAAATCGATGTTCTGGGTGGCGACCAGGCAGTTTGCCGCGACCGTGGCGTTGATGGTGAAGGTCGGACTGGTGCCCAAGTTGCCCGCGCCGGTGTTGCAGCTGCTGCTCAACAGGGTTGTCCGGGAGCGGAACTCGAGTTGCCCGCCCGAAAATGTCGACAGATAAGTGCCCGGCGGAACGGTCGCCTGGCCGCCGGGAACCCGGCCATAGAGCGTCAGGGTGTCGATTGAGTTGCCGAAGAGATTGGGGCTCAGCAGCAGCGGTGGCGGGCGCGAGGCATAGGCCCAGTTATAGGTGCCCCAGACAACGCTCATTGCGGGGTCCGAATAGAGTTGATAGTTGAGGCTGTTGACGCCGCTCGCCATCTGCCGGGCCGCCGCCGAGGTTGCACCGCCGGTGCCGGCGGCAATATGCGGACAGACCAGGACGGGCAGCAGCAATGGCAAACTGCCGCTGCAAGTCGCGGTGAAGGTGGCTGTCGATGTCGCCGCGGTGCCCGACAGCGTGTCGATGAGGCCGAAATTCAAACTGGTGACGGTGTAACTGCAGCTCTGCGCCCGGGCGAGCGACGGGAGCAGCACCAGCAGCAGGGCGATGATTACGGCGCGCAGCATTTTTCCTCCAGCTATCATTGGCACACCACGTTCCCGATCACCACTTGTCGGCCGCGCGCCGCCTCGAAGGGAAACTCTGCCCGGCATGAACCGCCGTCAGCGCGCTCGACCTGCACTGAATTCTGCTTGCCGAGGCCCTTGATATAGGCCTGCCCGTCATAGCCGACGACGAAGTCTTCGGTGCCGCCATCGACGCGTCCCGACAGTCCGGCTTCGAGCGGCGTTCCGCTCGAGTCGACCAGCGTCACCAGCGCGGCCTGCGCCGCCTCGGACACGCCGAACTTCAGCACGACGCCGTTGCGGTCGGCTGGGACGACGGTCTCCTTGGTAGCCGGGACATCCGCGTCGACTGGTAGATTCTTCGGGTCGATGGAGACCGTGTTCAGCTCATAGGAGTTGAGCCCGGTGACCAGGATGCGGCCTTTGCTGTCGGTCCTGCCTACCGGCCGGTTCTGATGCAAGACCTCGACATCAGGCGTGCCGACATCGACGACGGCAAAGGCATCGTCGATGCGGTTGGTGGCGAACACCCCGCCGCCTGCGACCGCAATGGCGCCGTCCATCTGGCCGGTCACGCGAAAGTCCTTGTCGAATTGCTGGGCGCCGGCCTCAAAACGCGCAAACGACGCGCGGTAGCTCACCGCTGCCGAACGGTTGGGAACCTCGCCTTCGGAGGTGCGCAGCCGCCAGCCGATGCTGCCGTCCTCGGCCCGCTCCGATTTGGCGAGGTCGGCAGTGACATTGAGGCCCTCAGGGCCTTGCTCGACGCCTGTCGACGCCGAGATCTCGTCGTTGAACGGGATCGAAATCCCGGCGAACACGCCATAGCTGCTGTCGTCGTCGAGATCGGCGAAGGCGGTGGCATAGAGCGTGCTGCGCTTGAAGATCGCCTGGCTGTAGGACAGGCCGACGATCTGGCTGTTTTCGCCCTCGGCGCTCTTCAAATGCGTATAGGACAGGTTGAGGCTGGAGAAATCGATCGGCATCGGCACGCTGAGCGTCACCTGGTCGACCGAGCGCGGCACGCCAGCGCTGAAACGGGTGAAGTCGTCGGGGTCGAGAACCGGCTCCGCCGTCACCGAGGCGATGTCTTCATAGCCGCCAAAGGCCCGCTGCATGTGGGCGTTGATCGCCCAGCCGTCATAGCCGAATTCGACACTGGCATCGACCAGCGAGCCGGTGCGCCGGTCATGATGGCTGCCGGCGACCGCCAGCGAAGCCGCGCCATATGCCCCGAGCGGGAAGGCAGCACCTATGCCGCCATTGATCAGATCGGCGCCGCCCTCGGCATGGGCTTCCAATGTCAGCCGGTCGGTCACGCCGTAACGCGCGCTGGCGACCCCCATGACGCGGCCGTCATAATCGTCGGAGGAGATGCCGAAATTGCGCCGCGCCATCCCTGCCTCGACGGAAAAGTCGAGCAGTCCCTGGCGCAGCAGCATGCTGGAGGCATAGAACGGCAAGGTGGCCGTGGTCTCGCGGCCGAGGCTGTCGCGCAGCACCACCTGCGCCTGTCCGGCGCCCGTGAACACCGGCAGATTGGTGACCTGGAACGGCCCGGGCTGGATGTCGCCGGAATAGGTGCGCACGTTCTGCGTGTAGACCTCGAGCGTCGACGGCACCGCCGCCGTGCCGCCGAAGGAGGGCAGGGGTAGCGTCACCAGGTCCGATCGCAGGTGGAAGTTGCGTTGCGCCTGGATGCCGCCGAGATAGATCGGACGCGTCCACGACAATCCACCGGAGATGAAGTCGCCGGCGCGGTAGGTCATCAGCCGGTCGG
The DNA here is from genome assembly GCF_040324255.1 of Mesorhizobium sp. M0001. Classification (NCBI taxonomy): domain Bacteria; kingdom Pseudomonadati; phylum Pseudomonadota; class Alphaproteobacteria; order Hyphomicrobiales; family Phyllobacteriaceae; genus Mesorhizobium; species Mesorhizobium sp. M0001. The sequence continues at coordinate 468,979 of NZ_JAMYVS010000005.1, read as the reverse complement.
GGTCGGAATAGCTCCATGTCGTGTTGAGCCGCGTGAAGCCGCCCAGCCTGCCGTCGGAATAGCCGGCGATGAAGGATTGGCTGAGCGTTCCATAGGGGCTGAACGCGCGCGCATCGAAGCCGCCGGAAACGCCTTGGAACAGCTCGACGTCCTTGTCGAACAATGTGTTGGAGCTGGCAAACAGCGAATAGTTGAGAACCGCGCCCAAGCCCGATTGCGGCGCCGGCCGGTCCTGCAAGCGCAAGCCGAGATCCACCATGCGCGCCTCGCGGCTGTCATTGGCGGCGGTGACGTAGAGGCGCTGGGCTACCTCATCGATCCGAAACGAAACGTCGGCCAACTGGTCGAGCCTGACCAGGCCGCCGGCGTCGGCTATGTCCTCCGGCGGTTTCAGGCCGACCTCCTTCAGCTCTTGGGGCGCCGCCGCCAGCCCACCATCCGGCATCTCGATAAAATTGCCGACCAGCTTGGTCGAAACGTCGTTGATGAACACCTCGAGATAGAGGCTGCGGCCCGCTGGTAAAACGGAAGCCGGCTGTTCGAGGTTCGTCACGGCCGGAAATTCCTGCGAACGCACCGCCAAGCAAGGTGTGAAAGTCGCAACCGCGACGATGACAGCGACGCTACTTGCCCTTGACGGCAACGTTGGCATCGAAGGGTCCAAGATCGCTCTGTGCCTTCAAAAGCACGGAGCCCGCGGACAGTGATTTGCCGCTGCCGATCGGCCACTGCATGGTCGCGCCGCCCAGGACATAACCGACGAGCCCGTTTCGGTTGCCGAGCTTTTTGCCGTTCTGGGTCAGGGATAGGTTGGACAAGCGGAGACGACTTTCACCGGTATTGCTGGCTGTCAGCACAAGACTGCCGCCCTTGCGCGAAACACTCCAGGCGACTGCCGGCGCGGCCGCATCGGCGTCGCGGAAAAACACCGGCACGGAGTAGCGCAGCGCGAGCGCGACCGTACCGGCCTTCTTGCGCGACGGGTCGGGTAACTCGTCGACGATGACGCGGTAGCTTTCCTCGGCCCGCACCGGCGCCTTGCTGACGCGCACGACGCGAACCACGTATTGGGCATTGGGTCCGAGTTTGGTCGATGGCGGGCTGGCGACGACGTCGGTAGTCGGCGTCAGTGTCTCGATCCCGCCAGCCTGGCTCCAGGCGAAGACGCGTATCTGCACATTGATCGGCCGCTTGGGGTCATCGTTGCTGAGGTTGAGAACCGCCGAGGCGTCGGGCGAGATCAGCTCGAGACCTGTCGGCGCCACCCTGAGCGAAGCGGCTTGTGAGAGACCGGCGCACAGCAACAGAACAGCCGTGGCTCCGATGCGTGAAAGCATGGATCGCATGATCGTCCTCGTGTTGGTATCGATTGTCAGTACGTTATGGTGATCGCAACGGTGTCGGTGTAGAGGCCCGCCGCCGGTGTCGTCTGCGGTGGAACACGCCCGTAGACCGTCAGCGGCTGAATGGCGCCGTTGCCGGTTCCGCCGACCGTGTCGGTGGGGATCGTGGTGCCCCAAAGCTGCGTCCGGGTGCTTTCCCTGTAGATGGTGTAGTCGATCGTCGCCGACGCCGGCCCGGTCATCTTGCGAACAGCAACCGTTGCGCCCGCGCCCGCTCCGGCGCTCAGACCAACATTGTAGGACTTGCCGGTCGTGCATTGCACGTTGATGGTGCTGGTCTGGTCGACATTCGCATCAATGACACCGTGCGAGCCGAAATCGAGATCGCTCGCCGTCTGCACCTTGCATTCGTCGGTAATCGTGATGCGGACATTCATGCTGCCCGTCGCGGTCGCGGCGATCGCGGGCAGGATGGGAAGCAGCGACGCTCCCGCCAGCAGCGCATATTTCAGCAATCTCATGCGTGTTTCCTCCGTCGGGCAGACCGTTCCTCGCAACACAGTCTTGACCCGGATTTCACTCCTACAGCTCCTCCGTTGCATGCTTCGCAAGACATCAACGATACAGTAATGTCATAAGCGAACTGTGCAATGATTATTACAACTTAGATTCGGATTGCGACAGCGAATAACTTCGGTATGTATCGGATAATTTTGGTTAATATTTGGTTAACAGAGATGAAATGGACATTTTTCCGAAGTGAAAGTTTGTCTGTCGAAAATTTATTTTGCTTCTCGTGCCGAAAAGGCGAAATATCTGGCAAATCATCTTGATTTTGTAGAGTCTCACCTGTCGTCCTTTATTATCGATATTTCGCGGCGTGCACCGGCGCCAAGCAGCCATCGCCATAGCCGCGCCGGTAGCTGTTCGCGCCTGTCCAAGCCTTGCGGTCGTGCTGACAGGGCCGCATTCGCCAAAACCGTGTTCCGCCCGGCCCAAGCATGGCCGTCCCGGCTGAGATAAATCCACCGCCGTCGGATCGCGGCGAAACACATGCGAATCGTTCTTGCCACGCTGGCCCGGATTTCCTTCGGCGGCGCATCGGCCGGACGGGAGATGCGCCTGTTGTCCCTTGGAGCCATGATCCACGACCGGCAGCCGCGCGGACCGGCTGCCAGACGTCAGAAAAGGAAGAACGATGAAGAAGACCTATGAAAAGCCACAGCTCGAAAAGCGCCAGAAGCTGTCGCGTGTGACCGCTGTCGCCGGCCCATCAGTGGCCAGTGAGAGCTGACGCCGTCGACCGGCATCGAGCCACCAGCGGACAAGGAGAGCAGTCATGGATCAGCATGCGAACCCGTCACCCGGCTTCAGGCGCAATCCGGGCAAGGTGATCACCGTCGAGCCCTTCAACGGGCGTGTCGTCGTGTTTGCAAACGGCACCATCATCGCTTCCTCGGCAAAAGCCAAAATGGTGACCGAGCCGCCCCATCCCTTCTCCTTCTACATCCCGTTCGAGGACATCGACTTCCGCAAGCTCAGGAAGACGGAGCGGTCGACGCTGTGCCCCTACAAGGGCGACTCCAGCTACTGGAACGTGCTGCCGGCGGGCGAAACCGGTAACGACGATGTGGGCCTATGAGCAGCCCTTCGACGAGATGGCCGAGATTCGCGCCCACGGCGCCTTCTATCCCGACCGGGTCACCATCGACGCCACGCCGCGCTGAGCTGAGCGCGTCATGCCTGTCGCCCAAAAGTGCCCAGCGTTTTTGGAGCCGACGACAGGCATGAACAGAGGAATTTTCTCAGATCAGCCAAAGCTGTCCTCACCCGGGGGCGCAGCGGTTTTGCGGCAACGGCATGCCGAAACGAAGACAAAAGGTCATGGACGAAAAGCAGAGAGCAATTCTCGACGAAATCCCGCGCCTGCGCCGCTATGCGCGCTCGCTGCTGCGCGACCGCGATTCCGCCGACGATCTCGTCCAGGACTGCCTGGAGCGGGCGCTGCTGCGGCTGGACAACTGGCAGACGGGAGAGAGCCCGCGAAAATGGCTGTTCACGATCATGCATCATCTGTTCATCGACCAGATGCGCAAGGTGAACCGGCGAGGCGAGGCCTCGATGCTGCCGCTGGAGGCCGGCGAGGTGCAGGCCTCTCCCGCCGACCAGCTGGAGAACGTCGCCGCGCGCGAGATCATCGACGCGCTGCAGGCAATCAGCCCGGACCGCCGTGCCGCGTTGACCTTGGTCGCCATCGAGGGCTTCTCCTATGCCGAGGCCGCCGAGATGCTCGGCGTGCCGGCCGGCACGCTGATGTCGCGCATCGCGCGCGGCCGTGAGGAACTGCGCGGCCTGCTTGAGGACAATGCGCGCCGCCGCGCGATAAGGATCGTCGAGCCAGGCCCGGGCAGGGCGGTTCCAATCAGGGCGCCAATGGCATGACGAGCCCCAATCGCATGATGATGCCTTACGGCATGGTCCGGCACGTTGCAGGCCTTGTCCGCACTGTGGGCGCGGCGCACCCGGTAACGGTTTCTTCTCTGCTTGCGTGCATAGTGGCGGCGACGGAGTGAGCGAAACCAGGGCATGGCTGAAGAGAAAATACGCAACGGCGAATTCTGGGCGCTTGCGCTCGAACGCGCTCATCTCGGCGTATGGGACTGGGATATTTTGAGCGGCGACTGTTTCTATTCGCCGACCTGGTCGCACATGCTGGGTTATGAGGATGGCGAGCTTGCCAACAGCGACGACCTCTGGCTGAAGCTGACGCATCCCGACGACCGCCAGCGGGCGCTGGCCAGCGGCGAGCGGCACATTTCCGGCCTGACCGCCTCGATCGAGACCGAGCTGCGCCTCAAGCACAAGGACGGCCACTGGATCTGGGTGCTGGACCGCGGCGGCATTGTCGAGCGTGACGAGACGGGCAAGCCGGTCAGGCTGATGGGCGTGCAGACCGACATCAGCCGGCAGAAAGAGGCGGAAGCCGAACTCGAGCGGGTCAATGTGCGCTTTCGCCTGGCGCTGGCGGCCAGCGGCACCGGCATCTGGCATCACGACATCGACGCCAACAAGAGCTATTGGGACGCCCGCACCAGGGAGATATTCGGCCTGGTCGCCGACACCGACGAGGTGGCTGCCGACCTTTGGCATTCCTATCTGCATCCCGACGACAAGGATGCCGCAGAGCGCGCCCATCTGGCGCCACTTTCGACCGACGGCGTCGTCGCCGCGCAATACCGCATCGTCAGGCGCGACGGCGAAATCCGCCATGTCGAATCGCTGGTGCGCTTCATCGCGGCGCCCGAGACGGCGGGCCAGATTCTCGGCACCGTGCGCGACATCACCGAGGACAAGAAACGCGAGCGGGAACTCGCCTACGCCGCTCACCACGATGCGCTGACCGGCCTGTTGAACCGTGCCGCCTTCGACCGGCTGCTGGCCGTGCATATCGCCACCGAGCGGGCTTTGCCGCTGGCGGTGTTTTACGTCGATCTCGACTACTTCAAGGCGCTCAACGACTTTGCCGGCCACGCCGCCGGCGACCTGGCGCTGAAGGGCGTGGCCGCCGGTATTCTGGGCTGCCTGCCGGCATCGGCACGTGCCGCGCGCCTCGGCGGCGACGAGTTCGCGCTGCTGGTGCCCAATTGCCAATCGGCCAAGGCCGAGGCGCTGGCCGGCGCCATCCTTGCGGCGGTCCGTGACGCCGACCTCGGACTGCCGGCGACCTCGCGAAAGCTCGCGGCCAGCATCGGCATCGCCTTCGTCGAGGACACCACCACCACGGTTGCCGATGCGTTGGCCTGCGCCGACGACGCCTGCTATGCGGCCAAGGCGGCCGGGCGCAATCGCTTCGCGGTGTTTTCGGCCGATGCGGCGTCGGGCTCCGGCGGCCTCAACGCGGCGCGTGTCGCCGCCGACACTGTCGACGCCATGGATGACGGGCGGCTGAAACTGTTCGGCCAGGAAATCCATCTGCTCGGCCAGCCCTGGCAGGAGAGCCGCCATGTCGAGGTGCTGGCGCGGCTTGCCGGGCGCAATGGCAAGCTGATCCCGCCCAACGAATTCATTCCGGTCGCCGAGCGCTTCGGCATTGCCTCGCGGCTGGACCGCTGGATCATCAGGACAGCGCTTTCGCAGCATGGCGCGGCGATGCGGTCAGGCGCCATCATGCTCGGCTTCAATCTGTCGGCGCAGACGCTGAGCGATCCGCTGCTGTGGGATTTCGTCGACGCCGTCATCGCCGAGACCGGGGCGCCGCATTCCGGCATCGGTTTCGAGATCACCGAGACCGCGGCCGTCACCAATTTCGACGCCGCCGAGCAGTTCGTGCGCAAGGCGCGCGAGCGGCAATGCCGCGTCAGCCTCGACGATTTCGGCGCCGGCATGAGCTCGTTCGAATATTTGCGGCGCTTTCCGGTCGATCAGATCAAGATCGACGGCTCGTTCATCGAGAATATCGCGGAAAGCCGTTTCGACCGCGAGATCGTCTCGGCCATAGCGGGCATCGCCAAAAGTCTCGGCTGCGCGGTGGTGGCCGAAAAGATCGAGCAGCAGGAAGCGCTCGACATTCTGCGCGGCATGGGCGTGGCCTATGGCCAGGGTTTTCTGCTGCACCGGCCGGAGCCGCTCGAGGCGATCGTCGCGCGGGCCGGCGAACAGTCACCATCCAGCGGACAGTCACCGGAAAAGCGCTTCGGCTGACGGCTTCTCATCGCCCGAGCTGGCGCGACTTGTCCGGCTAACCGGCGTCGGCCTTCTCCTGCTTTCGCTGCGCCGCCTCCTTCTTGCGGCGCAACACCTCGTCGGTGCCGACAAGGTCCTTCGAGCCGCCGGAAATGGCGGTCGAGAGGACGGCGGGCGGATCGCTGGCCGGAAAACTGTCTTCGAGGCCTGATTGCAACTGCTCCTCGAGCGTCTGCGGGTTCTCGGAGCGGCCTTCGGCGCGGCGCTCGCCAACGGCTTCGACATCGCTCTTGGTGTCGGGGTGAGCGCGGGCTTCCGATATCGTCGACACCACCAGCTCGATGGCGAACTCTTTCATCGCCTCGGCTTGCGGCCCATCGACATCAGAGTCTTCGATCAGGCGGATGAGCGACTTTTCCAGGGCGCCCAGTTCCTTGACGCCCTGACACCGCGCCAGACGCTTGGTGAGCGAACCGATCAGCGCCGGGGCAAAGGTCGAATAGGCAAGCCTGCGTGTGTCGTCGACCTGCTCGGGATGAAGCTTTTGCAAGGACATAGATGCCTCCAGTCAATCAGCCGTGCAGCTTCTGCCGCTGGCCCCTCCTTAGGAAACAGAGGGGAGGGCAAGAGGTTCCATACAGTCCTCGACAGGGTCGACGAGTTCAACTCCACAGCGACGCCATGGTCAGCGACGCTTCGAATATCTGCTCCCTGTTCTCGTTCAGCATCTTGACGGTGATCCGCCGGTGGTCGCCCTCCGGTATCTCGTCGCGCGCCACATCGTGCAATATGCGCAGCGCTTCGGCTCCCGCACGCTCCCGGCTGGGAAAAAGCTGCCCCTCTTCATCAATCTGGGTCTCGGCGTTGTACAAGTCGAAGTAGAACCGTTCCATGTGTGCAAGGATCCCTGCGTGAGAACGCTAAGGCGCATCGCGGTTGAAGGACGCAGGCGACGCGCTTCAGGTCTGTGTTTTTATGCATGTCGTTGTCTCAAAATCGGGGCCATTTTTGAGCGACATGGATTAAATCCCAACCCGCACCCATGGTTCCATGCGACTGTGCCCTGAGCAGATTTCCTGCCAGGAGCCGTCGCCGTGCCGGCCGATTGCAACCGCACCCGATCTCCGGCGTTTGGCTAGGCCACGAATGTCCACGAAATCTCGAACTGGATCCTCGATGCTAGAACCGCTTTATCTCAACCTTGGCCAGCATGACGCTTTGTCCGAGCAGGAAAAGGGGCTGCTGGCCGCCGCCATGACCATCGAGATGGATTTTGCCACCGGTCAGGACATCGTTTCAGAGGGATCGAGGCCAGGCTACAGCACGCTCATCATCGAGGGTCTGGCGGCGCGCTACAAGGTGCTGGAGGATGGCGGCCGCCAGTTCACCTCGTTGCAGGTGCCAGGCGATTTTGTCGATTTGCACGCCTTCCTGCTCAAGACAATGGACCATGGCATTATAGCTTTGTCGCCATGCCGGGTGATCGCCGCCGACCACAGTCGGCTAAGGACGATCACCGAACAGGCGCCTCATCTCAGCCGCTTGCTTTGGCTGGACACGCTCGTCGATGGCGCCATCCATCGGGAATGGATCGTGGCCATGGGCCGGCGGTCCAAGACTTCGCATCTGGCGCATCTTGTGTGCGAGCTGTTCGTGCGGCTCCAGGTCGTCAAGCAGACCAACGGCATGAGTTTCCGGCTTCCCCTGTCGCAGGCGGAACTGGCCGATGTGCTTGGGCTTTCGGTCGTCCACATGAACCGGGTCATCGGCGCGCTGCGCAAGATCGGTGTGATCGGCTGGGCGAATTACATGGTGACCATTCTGGACTGGCAGCAACTGGTGGAAATCGCCGAGTTCGACCCGACTTATCTCAGCATGAACCGCGAGCCGAGATAGGCTATCCGGCGTTCGCCATGACATCGCCGGCAATCCGTCAGCCGGTCTTTCAACGATGCCCATCCAGCGACGCCAATTCGTCGAGCATGGCAAGGGCGGCACTTGGCTTGGCCGGCTTCAGCAAGCCCTGTTGGGCGGCGGCATTCTGGAAAGCGGCAAAGGCGATGTCCGGGCGGCAAATGCCGTTCAACGCGTCGTCCACCAGCCTGTCGGCCGCCTTGTAGGCCGCCGTCTGCTTGTTCTTCCATGTTCCGCCTAGCGCCCTCCTGGCGTCGGCGATCGACGACACCGTCATCGCGCTTCCGTCCACGAATCTGATCGTCAGGGGCAGAAAACGGCTCATGCGCTCACCATCCAAACCATTCGCGTCTCGCCCGGATCGATCTCATCACTTGCCTCCTTGAAAACGGGATCGCCATAAACGAGGAAATCACAAACTGGTTGCAGCCCGGCGAGCTACATGTTGCTTGCCGGCCAGATCGGCCGATGCGGACGATAAGGCGGCCGCGGCGCCGGCTTCAACGGGATGTCGGCGAGCGAGTTGCGGATCGGCCTGTACAGTATCGGCGAAGACGCGGCGCGGCGGTGCAGTACCGCGGCAGACAGTTTGGCAATCAGATTTCGAACGTCCATGGGACACCTCGAGCGCGTTGAGAGTCCCCCCATGGCGATCACCTACCACCTCACCCCCACCATCCGCATTTAACTTTGATATAGGCCGGACGAATACGCGCCGCGCGCAATGTCTGCCGCCGAGATTCTGCCGATCCTCGGCGGCGGCTATTGAGGGCGGCGCCAGGCTGGCGGTCACGCATCCCAGCAGCGGCGTCGCAGACGCTGCTGCAACCGGATGAATTTTCGTGCATTCTTGTGCATGGCCACAATGCTTCGAACCGACACGCCGGCAAAATGCTGCTCCTATTGCGGTTCGCGAGAGCATGACTACGAGGATTGTCCGAAGCGCAAAGCAGAGGCGGAGCGGCAGTGGGAAGGCCAGGCAAAGCCCGGCGCCGAATCCGAGGCGACGGCCGAAGTCTAGCTTGGCTCGAACAGCTCGATCACGTTGCCGGACGGGTCTTCACAAAGAATCTGTCGCCCGCCCGGACCTTCGACGATCTGGTTGCGGAACCCCACGCCGGCCTCGCCCATCTCAGTCACGATTGCCGGCAATTGCTCGACCTCGAGCACGAAGCGGTTCCATCCGCCCGGCTCGGGTGTCCGGCCGTCCGGCATCGGCCTGGCTGCCGACGCCAAGGGACCGGCGAGCCAGAGCGAGAGGTCGCCGCGCGTCAGGATGGCCATCGCCGGACCGAATTGCTGCTTCAGCGCGAAGCCCAGATGGCTCGTATAAAACGCGATGGACAGATCGACATCGCGGACCAGATATCGGACGGACACCATTCGCAGGCTCCCTCACAAACGCCCCTCCCGAGAGATAGCTGGCGGGACAAGTCGGGGCAAGCCCGCGCGCACGCTTCGGGCGCCTACGGTGCGATTGCGTGGTCGGCCTGTCTGTCTCTCACGAAGGCCGTCAGCAGCTCCATTCCCGCCGGCCAGTCGCCCAGCCCGCTATTGCTGTTGATGTGACCAAGCGGCCCGGCGATGTGCAGTTCGCTGCCCCATTGTGTGGCTTTCTCACCGGCATAGCCGTTCGGATCATAGGGATCGTCGGTGCTGGCCACGATCAGCGAGGGGAAGCGAAGCGGCCCGCGCGGCGTATCGGCGAAGGGAATTCCGTAAGCGGGATAGACCGGCGAGGCCGGGTCGGGAACCGCAACCAGAAACGCCCCGCCGATCCGACGGCTCGACACCGCCTGCCAATGCGCGACCAGCAGGCAGCTGAGACTGTGGGCGACGAGCACCGGCGGGGTCTTTGCCTGTGACACCGCGACGTCCAGCGCCGCCACCCAGTCGTCGAAATCCGGCAGCTCCCAGCTTGCCGGGCTGAAGCGGCGCATCGCCGGGTTGGCCTGCTGCCAGCGTGTCTGCCAGTGGGCCTCGCCCGATCCGCCGCTGCCCGGCAGAATGATGAAGTCGGTCATGGAAATCCTGTTTCTTCGCCGCAGATGATGCCCTAATCCTAGGGCTTCTCCTTGTTCGCGGAATGAGAGATCATCGGAAAGCGACGAAGAATTCCGATGGATTGAAGGTGTTCATGGCAAACGGCGATTACCGGCCACGGCTCGACCCGACCGACATGGCGATCATCGAGATCATGCAGGAGGACGGCCGCATCGGCATTTCCGAACTCGGCCGCCGCGTCGGCCTGTCCCAGCCCGCGACGTCGGAGCGGGTGAAGCGGCTGGAGGAGCGCGGCATCATCGCCGGCTACCGGGCCGCGATCGATCCCACCGCCCTTGGTCTCGGCACCATGGCCATGATCCGCCTGCGCACCACGCATGAGCACATCCAGACCTGCCTGAAGAAATTCGCGGCCATGCCGGAAGTGGTTGAGGTGCTGCGGGTGACCGGCGAGGATTGTTTTCTGGTCAAGGTGGTCGTCCCGTCGCCGCCCGACCTCGAAAGCATCGTCGACGCCATCGGCCGCTACGGCGCGGTGACGACCAATGTGGTGCTTCGGGCCGAGCCGCCGAAGCGGCTGGGGCGGGAACTGATGGCGAAGCTCTGAGCGGCCACGCGCGGCAAGAGGATTGCAAGCGCCTCCTTTTGCGAGGTCCGGCTTTGCCGCGAAAGAATTTCGCGGGCTGGTGTAGGATCGGCGGCGTGGCGCCCGTCCTTGGGGCGAAACCCGTTGCAACCCTTGGAGGACATCATGGAAGCCGTTCAATCGCCATGGCAGACCGCGGCCATTCTCATCGCCCGCCTGACCCTGGCCGCCCTGTTCGCGATGGGCGCCGGCCTCAAGTTCATGGATATGGGCTTGACCGCCGGCTACATCGCCGCCGCCGGCTTTCCGTTCCCGCTGTTTCTGGCCTGGTGCGCCGCGATCCTCGAAACGCTGCTGGTGATCGCCTTGCTGACCGGAGCATTCTTCACGCCGGCTGCCCTGGTCGCCGCCGTCTATGTGGTCTTCCTCGGCTTTGCCTTCCACGGTCCGTCGCACTGGACCGGCAACCAGGCCGAGGTCGGCGCCTTCATATCCCATTTCCCGTTCGCCGCCGGCTTGTTGTTCGCCGCCGTGCATGGACCGGGCAGCGTGCTGGCCTCGAAACTCGGCCGAGGGTGAGGCCCCGCGTCGGCAGACCGCCTCACATCTGGTCGTTGTAGGGTTCCTTCATCTGGCCGACCATGCGGGCCAGTTTCGAGAAGGACGGCATGTCCGCCTCCGGCTGGCATTGATTGGCCAGTTCCAGCAGTCGGATCGGAAAGTTGACGGCGTCGCGGTTGGACTCCGACATGCCGTCGGACCGCTCCTCGCCGGTTTCGATGGCCTCGGCCTTGCGCAGCGCAATGTCGATATCCTCCACCGTGAGCAGGCCCTTGCGCACCAGCACCTGATTGATCGAGGCGACGGCCATCAGCAGGCCTTCGAGTTGCAGATTGGCGACGTTCATGGCTGTTGCTCCCATTTGGCTCACGCTCAACGCATGAGCCGCTGTTACGATCCGGACGGGGATACAAGCGATAGGCGTGCGTCGATGGCCTGCGCTACTCTTCTATCCAGCGGCGGCCATATTCGGCCCACAGCGCCTTGACCTCCCGGCTGCCGAGGCGCGGGGCGGCGCCGTCGCCATAGGCGATCGAAACGCCGCTGATGTCGTAATGGGGGTGGGCGTCGATGACGAAGCGGATCGCCTCGCCGAGCGGCCTTCTGCCGATGACCGGATCGGCCTGGCCTTGGCCGACGCTGCGAACGCCCGAAACAGTGGCTGGCGCTTGCCGCATCCTGAACACGGATGCCATGGCTGGTTTGTCCATCCCGCTCTCCCCCGAGTTGGAGTTCCATAAGAGCCAGCTAATGACCAGTCGGTCGATGCCTGTAGAAGGCTGCGTCTTGTGATCCGCCGCAAGTGCCGGCGATATGCTGCAGCCGGTTGAAGGACTGTTCAGGCCAGCGGATCCGCCGCCGGCGGCCTGGCGGGAAGGCCGAGCCTTGTCCGCTCGCCGTCGGCAAACTCCTCGGCCGCTTCCTGGGCCATGAACAGATGCTGGGTCACCGTGCCATTCTCGGCAACCAGCACCGCCCATTGGCGGCGGTCGACACGTTCCACGCGAACGTCATTGGGCTCTCCGGCCACCACGATCGTCCTCCAGCAGGCGTACGGCACGGAGGGGGCGTGCCTTTACGCCTTGGTCTTGCTCTTGGCCGGCGCCTTGGCGACCGGGGCCTCGGGTGTTCTGATGCCGAGCCCGAACTCCTTTGCCAACTCCGATCGTTTGGCGGCGTAGCTGGGCGCCGTCATCGGATAGTCGCCGGGCAGGTCCCATTTGGCGCGATAGGCTTCCGGCGTCATGCCATGGGCGGAGCCGAGATGACGCCGCAGCGACCTGAACTTCTTGCCATCCTCGAGGCAGTAAATGAAATTCGGCGTTACCGAGCGCTTGCGGTTGACCGCGGGCTCAGGCGCAGGTTGCGGCGGAGCAACGGGATTGTCCACGGCCGCGAGCGCTGCATTGACGCTCTCGATCAACGCCGGCAGGCTATCCGGAGGCACTGAATTGTTGCGCACGAATGCCGCGACGATGTCGGCGGTCAGATTTATATTTCGGATTTTGTCCTCAGACATGGCTTCTTTTGCCCCCTTGATGCCAAAGGGCAAATTATCAGACAACATCCGCCGACGGCATGGCACTTTAGAACATATGCATATGACTTGACGCCGGATGTGGTAGCGCTAGCATCGCCGAGTCTCCGATCGATGTCGATGTAGGAATTCTTTCCTGACATATCTTGACCGGTGAGGGCAGCTATGCTATGATTTGTTCATGGTGCTGATTTGCGCCAGCAACCCGCCGCCGAGGCGGGTTTTTGTTTCATGCCGGCTTGGAAACAATAACGGCCAGTGAGGCGAGTTTTCCCTCGCTCAGGCTGCTTATGTAGTTTTTTCGCCGATGCACGAACTCGGCGCCGAGCACGATCTCATTGGCCTGCTGCTGGGCGGGCGAGGGCACGATGCTGGAATTTGCCCGTTTCAACGCCAGCTCGACGTGATCGCCGGTTTCGTCGATGACGTCGTCGACCTGGAATCCGGCTGAAGCAAACAGAGCCTTCAGGGTTTCGCGGTCGACGAGATGGCTGGCCACAGCCGACACCGCCCAAGGCAAGGGATAGTGAGGCTCGCCGTCCGCCAGCACCGCCTCGGTCCAGACAAGCCTGGCCTTCGGCTTCAGTACGCGCCACGCTTGCCCGATGACCGCCGCCTTGTCGGCGATATTCATGCCGACATAGAAGCAGATTGCCGCGTCGAATGTGTCGTCTGCAAAAGGCAGCCTTGTCGCATCGGCCTCATGGAAACGCACTTTGTCGCCGAGGCCGCAGAGCTCGGTCAATCGGCGGGATGCCTCGACGAACGCCTGCGTCAGGTCGACGCCGTCGACGCTGCACCCATAGGTCTCGGCAAGGAACCGGGCCGGGCCGCCAATGCCGCTGCCGATGTCCAGAACCCGATCGCCGGCGGAGGGCGCAAGACGCGCGGCATGCTCCTGCGTGGCGATCAGCTCGCGGCCATGAAGCTGATCGAACGGATAGAGTTGTTTGGCTGCGAGGCTGCCGGCCCTGGCGTCCGGCACAGCCGACAGGATGCGCTCGACAATGCCGCCGCTGCCATAGTGACTGGTCACATCGCTCATTGTGCGCTCTCCGACGAGGCCCAGCATCCCATCGAAGCGGCCCTCGCGCAATGCGCGGCCGCGCCAAGACGCGGCTTTGACCGAAGTAGGAATTATTTCCTTTTTTGCATTGACGGGTGAGGGCAGCTTTGCTATGATTTGTCCATGGTGCTGATTTGCGCCACCGACCCGCCCACGAGGCGGGTTTTGTTTTCCTGATGCCCACAACGTGCGGATATCGGATGTCGGCGGGACAGCACCCCCCTCTGGCCTGCCGGACGTTCGTCGTTCGGAAAGCCAAGCAATTGGCTTTCCGTCCGCTGCGCGGACCACTCCTCAACCCCCACACGGGGGGAGATCGGACTGCCGCCTTGCTTTCGCCAATCGTCGGCGCTGCAAATTGGTCGCGACCCTGGAGCTGCCAATCTCCCCCCTTGAGGGGGAGATGTCCGGCAGGACAGAGGGGGGCGTGAAGGAACGCTATCCTCGGTTCATTCTGCCTTATCCGCGAGGCCTCCCTTGTCCAACCGCTATGCCACCATCATCACCGACGATGACGGCCGCGAGGTCGTCAGCGCCATTGGCGTGTTCGAGGGCGCTGCCCCGCAGGCGCGCATCGGCCGTATGGAGCCGGTCGTGCCGGGCGTGCTGATCGGCATGGTTCGCGGTGGTCCTGTCGATGCCATCGGCGGCTTCGGCTTTCCGCGCGGCGCGCACGACGCAAGGGCGATCGCCAGGGCAAGCCTGAAAGCCGCGTCTGCCGGAAAGCGCCACGCGCCGGCCGCTGATGGCGCCCGCAAGGCCGCCCCAACACGGTCAGGGCCAAAATCGGCACGGCGCAAGTCCGGCAAGATCAAGTCCGGCAAGATCAAGCGGGCAAGGCCGGCAAAGCAGGCGAAGCAGGCAGCGACCGCCGAGCCCGCCGGGATCTCGGATCATGGCTGACCGGACGGCGCCGCGTGCGCGCCCTGGCCGCAAGGCGACTGCCGCCGCTGCCAAGCCGAAGCGGACGAAGAAGACGCTTGGCGATGATTTCCTCGACGCGGTTCGCGCCGATTTCCGCGCCCATGGCGCCGGCGTGATTGCCGCGGTCCGGGCCGACAAGCCCGACCAGTATCTGAAGATCGTGCAATCGGTGCTGCCCAAGGATCTGGCCAAGGATTTGCATGTTTCATCTGACAATCTGGAAGCCCTGAGCGATGACGAGATCCGCCGCCGCATCCGTGGCTTCGAAGCCGTCCTCGGGCCGTTTGGCGACCAGCCTGAAGACGCGCCGCCACTATCTGGCGCTGCTGCAGGAGCTGGACCGCAGGCGCAGGACTAACCAGCTTGCCGCCTACCGGCCTTATCCCAGGCAGGCGCAGTTTCACGCCGCCGGCGCGCAGAACCGGGAACGGCTGTTCATGGCCGGCAACCAGCTGGGCAAGACCAGGGCCGGCGGCGCCGAATGGGCCATGCACCTCACCGGCCGCTATCCCGCGTGGTGGCAGGGCAAGACCTTCGACACCGCCGTCAGGCTATGGGCTGCCGGCGTGACCGGCGAGGGCACGCGCGACAACCCGCAGCGCGTGCTGGTCGGCCCGCCGCAGCAGCAGGCGGCATGGGGCACCGGCATGATCCCGGCCAACGCCATCCTGCACACGACCATGGGCCGCGGCGCCCCGGGCGCGCTCGACAGCATCGTGGTGCGCTGGGGCGGCGGCGGCGACGTGCAGGCCGATGAATCGGTGCTTTCGTTCAAGAGCTATGAGAAGGGCCGCGAAAAGTGGCAGGGCGAAACCCTGCACGGCGTCTGGTTCGACGAGGAGCCGCCGCTCGATATCTATTCCGAAGGCCTGACCCGCACCAACGCGACGGGCGGCATCACCATCGTGACGTTCACGCCGCTGCTGGGCATGAGCGACGTGGTGTTGCGGTTCTTGACGGCGCAGGAGGTTCTCCCTTCCCCCCTTGTGGGGTGAGCAGCTGGTTCGCGAAGCGAATCGTCGTGCCAGTGGCACGACGAAAGGCCGGCGAATGCCGGGACGCTGCGGAGCGGCGGGGACCCGGCAGGTTGGATCGGCCACCACCCGGCCCTTCGCAGGCTCAGGGCGTTCGAAGCTCGAAAAGCCAAGCAATTCGCTTTTCGTGCGCCACGCGGACCGCTTCTCACCCCACAAGGGGGGAAGGTAAGAGCCGCCACGCCCGGCGCAAATATCGTGCGCGGACAACATCATACGACATTACTTTGAATCAGTTCGGCAGGCTCTACGTCCTGTCACGTCGCTATCTTGACCCCGAGATCAGCGGTGCCTCAGGCGATTGCCGGCAATGATGATTGCCATACGGCGTGGCGCGATATCTGGTTGTGCTCGATGCAATCGGTTGCCAGTTTGCTGATTTCAGGATCGGCGGACGCCTGCGCCCATTCGACGAACGCGTCAACAACGACCAACCTCGCCCGGCTGGCCAGCCCCAAGCCGTAACGGCGCACTACCGGCTCTGAATGGTCGAGCATCGCACGGATCATGCCTGATGCATCACCTCGCCATTGCCCAGAGATATCGGCGATCGCCGAAAACGGCGTTTGCGGCCCGAGCAACGCGGCGTGCTGACGCGCAAGCTTTAACTGCCAGTCTTTTGCAAAGCGCACAAATTTGACGGCTCCCATGCGTACACCATCGTGATAATCATCAAGGGCAAACAACGCCTGCGCGAGATGCTGACCATCGTTCCGCGTACTGCATCGCAAGATAGACTCCACGGCATCGAAGCGCGTGCGCGGGTTGCTGTCCCCAAGCAGCGCGGCCAGCTCACCCACCATCGAACTTATGTTCTGGTTTTGAAAGGTGGCAATAAACGCACCCGCCGCTCGCGTCTCAGCATTGGCAGAGGTCAGCAGGAGACGAAGGCTTTCCAACGGCACCGTCTTGCCGAGCTCGCCGAGAAGGTCGTTGGCAAGCGCGCCATCGTCATCATGCGGGGACGACAGCAGCCGCTCCAGCATCTCCTGACCTGTCATGGCATTTGTCGATTTGCCGAGTGGCAGCAGGATCTTACCGCCTTCGCTGAAAAAAAGATGAGCAACCTCGCTGTCCTCGGCGGACAGGCGCATCGCCTCGAATAGATCTGTCATGGCAAAGAGTGGCTGTCCCACCCGCGTAGAGTACAGGCCGCGCAGAATGCACCAGCCCAGACGCATCGATGTCGCCGATGCACGGCAAGACCTACCGCATAAAGCGATAAAGGAAAAGATGAGAGCGAAGCTTTCCCGTTTCGGCGCGTTGCGGAATCGCGAACCGCGACTAGACTGGTGGCCAGGTTGTCGAGGAACCAAGTCCATGAACAGGCGGCAGGTATTGACAGGCGGTTTGTCGTCGCTTGTCGTGTCGCCGGCGGGTGGTGCTGAGGTGTCAAAGCCCCAGGTGCCCAAATGGCGACCCTCGTTTTCACAACCCATCGATCGCATCGAGGAACGGTTCGGCTATTACTTCGACAGAGGCCGTGACTTTGCCATCCTTGAAAACGGCACCTGCGTGCTGACGGAAGCCGGCCTGTCCGATGAGGCGGCAGCCATGGCCGCCATCCAGACGCTTGCCATGATTTACAACTATCACCCGGACATGAAGCCGTCCGACATGGATGATGGCAACGTGCTGGTCAGCTACAATCATCCAGCCTTCAATGTCGTGCTTTCCGACGTTGCGAATGCGCATTGGCAAGAGATCGAGGCCCGCCACCAGGATGGGCTGGCTACGGGCGAGGTGCTGATCACGCCGCTGGGGCAGAATGTGTTCGATGAGCTCGGCAAAAAGGCGCTGCTTGGCAGGTGCTACATGTTCATGGATGCGCAGGCGCCAAAGGTGATCCGCATCAAACCCAGTTGATAAGTCGAATCAGGGGTATTTGGTGCCGGCAAGTTGCCTGGCACGACCTTCGGCGGTTGGCGATTTGCGCGTTAATGGGCCGCACAATATTTTCTCTCGACCGGTATACTGATATATATAGAGCATACAGGATTGATTGGGAGTGTCGGGGACGCAGACCTCGCGTTTGAACCCTGTTCCTGGATCGGTACGGGTTCTGCAGATTTTTTTACTCGTATCGTAAGGAACATTCGCCTGGCTGGTGCATGCCGATGCACTGGCGGCAATGGCGACAACGATTGCAATCCGAATCATGTGTTCCCCCAAGTCTTGGGTCAGCTTCGCATTGACGAGCGGTGGTATCAATGGCCACACTCTATTGGAGCATGCTTGCATGACCCGTCACGTCACCTTCATGACCATAGACGACGTCGAACACTATTCGCCGGACGAGCGTGCCGCGATCATCGCCGCCTATCCCGAACATGAGCGCGAAGCGAGGGCCAAGGGCATTCCGGTGCTGGGCTCCGGCCGCATCTTTCCGATTGCCGAGGAGCTGATTGCCTGCGAGCCGTTCCGGCTGCCGCGCTACTGGCCGCGGATCGGCGCCCTCGATTTCGGCTGGGACCATCCGTCGGCCGCGGTCGAGCTGGCCTGGGATACGGAGGCCGATGTCGTCTATATCTCCAAGGCGGCGCGCGCCTCGCAGCAGACGCCGGCCATGCAGGTACTGGCCCTGAAGCCGTGGGGCGAGTGGCTGCCCTGGGCCTGGCCGCGCGACGGCCGCCGCGAGACGCTGGAAGGGGCGGGCACCGCACTTGCCAGACAATATTCCGCGCATGGGCTGAACATGCTGTCGGGCCACGCCCGCTTCGCCGACGGCTCGGTCTCGGTCGAGGCCGGGCTGATGGAGATGCTCGACCGCATGCAGTCCGGCCGCTTCAAGGTGTTCTCGTCGCTGCTGCCCTGGTTCGAGGAATTTCGGCTTTTTCACCGAAAGGACGGCAAGGTGGTGAAACTGCGCGACGATTTGATGGCTGCGACGCGATACGGCGTGATGATGCTGCGGGAAGCGGTCGTCGATCCGGCGGAGTTCAGGGCGGCGCGAAGGCCGGCGGGGCAGAGCGATCCGCTGGGGGCGTTTCGGTGAGGGGCAAGCGCCCTCGATCTTTCCAAGAGTCTTCGATCCGACAAAGCCCGCGAGGCGGGCGGGCGAACGCGTGTGGCCCGGCCCTGCTGTGGTCGCCAGCGCTGCGCGCCTTTGTTCAAAGCCAGGGAGCAGCCAACAATGGTACACATCATCCCACTCTCCGTTGGTCGGCGACGGCTCGATACGGGGAACGCAGTGCAGTATCCGCAAGGGTCGCCCATCGGCGGCGCCATGCAGGGTTTTGGCGACGAGCTTTCCGCACTGGCCGAGCACTACCGGAAGATGACAGAGCGACAGGAGGCCTTCGACGCCGAGATCGCGCGCCGCCAATTCAACGGCCGGATCGCGTTGGCCGAAGACGAGGTGGCGGCGAAGGCGCCGGCCGACGGCGCGGGCATGCACGAGGCCATGTACGGCCAGCTGGACCCGTATGACGGCCGAGCGGTGAAGCCCGGTCTGTTCGACAAGATGTTCGGCGAGGTCTTGCCGAGCATGCCCGAAAGCCAACGCGCCAACTTTGCCAAGCAGAAGGAGGCGATGCGCATGGCAGGCGCGGTGCGCATGGCGCAGCGGCAGCTCCAGCGGCGCAAGGATTATGAACAGAACCAATGGTCCGGGGTCCAGCGCGCCGAGCTTGACGCCATCGCTCAAAGCAATCCCAACGACACTGTGGCTTTTAACGCCGCTCGCCGGCGCGGCCTCGATGTTCTCGACAAGATGGGCCTCGACCCGCAGGGCAAGTTGCAGGCCGAAGCCGCGTGGCGGGATAGCACGGCAAGGACACGGATTGGGGCTACAGCATTGAAAGCGTAGTAAACAGCAAGGATCAATTCTCAGACGTTAATGGTCCGACCTCCAGGTCTAAGCATAATCGATCCGACATCGATCAAGTACCCATCGGCGACCCACGTTTTCCTAAAGCATCGAGGATAGTTGACGAATACCTAATGCAGCGTGCATCAGGCGAGCCGTCATCGGTTGATGATAATCTTAGCTATGGTAGTCCAGATTATGCAGGCGAATCTGGTCTTAAGTGGTTACTGAAATTAAAATGAAGCGTGGTCTTCATTTGCATGGTACGCCTCCCGATTTGCTGCGGTTCCTTCCGGGAAAATTTGGTATCAATTTACCAGAGGACTACTATTCAGCTTGGCCGTAAAATAGATCGATATCGGTGCCGCTCAGAAAGGGCCACCTCTTTATTAGGCGGTGTCCTTTATTGTGAAAACAATCATCATCCGTTCAGCTACGGCGCGCAGCCAACATCAACAAAATTTAGTAGTGGTTCGACGCCTTCATCGTCCCGAACGGTATAGAATGCATCTGGGTAAGTTTCAGCGGACCTCCAATTGAAGTTCTTGACTGTATCCGGACCTACCGCAAACATATAGGAAGGCATCGGACCACTGATAAATCCGTGGTCGCCCTCTTTCGTCACCAGCTCCGCCGCCGTGGCCGGCTGCAAAAGCTTCTTATCCGCCGTGAAGGCGGCTTTACCGGAACCTTGTCTGATGACGGTCACGACAATCCCCGACTCGAGTTCCTTGAAGAGCACGCCCTTTGGGCAGCTTTGCCACAGAGTGTCCGTCTTATCCACGTCGTCCGACTGAGCCGCGCCAAATGGCAACGCAAACACCGCCATCGCGGCGAGAATGAGCGATCGCAACGATACCTCCTATGGTTGTATTTCGAACGTTATAGCCCTGTTATGGTTGTGGCAAGCGCTGCGAAAGCATTGACGTCATCTTTCGACGCCTTTGATGGCAGGATTCCGAGGGTCTTCGCAACGCTGCCTCGCGCGGGATGGGATATCCATGGCCGTCCGCATCATTCCCGCCACGCTGCGCGATCTCTCCTACATCGCCGCGATTCTGCGTGCCGAGGACCGGGCCGAGATCGACTGCCAGCTTGACCATTGGTCGCCGGCCCTGCTGGCGGTCACCGCGCTGCAGGGCTTTGCCTATGTTGCCGAGCTAGACGGCAATCCGGAGGCCGGCTTCGGCGCTGCCGAACAGCGCGGCGGGCTGTGGATCGCCTGGAGCTGGGGCACGCGCCGCATGAAGCGCTGCGTGCCTGGCATCACCGGCCACTTCCACGCCGTGCTCGGGCCGCAGGTCGCGGCGCGGGGCGCCTGGCGGGTCGAGGCGCGGGCGCTCGCCGCCAACGAACTGGCTCTGCGCTGGCTCGGCCGGCTCGGCGCCACCCAACGCTGCCGGTTGCCTGGATATGGCCGCAATGGCGAAGACTTTTTCCTCTACGACTGGACAAGAGAAGGCTGGAACCATGTGTCTCTTTCAAAAGCCGCCGGCGCTGAAGCCGCTGCCACCGACCCCGACCATTGAAGACAAGGACGTGCAGGCGCGCGAGGCCGCCCTGCGGACTGAACTCGAACAGCGCCAGGGCACGGCGGCGACGGTGAAAACCGACCTCGCGCCCGGCGACCTCACCGGCCAGCGCCGCGTTCTGCTGGGGGTATGACCATGACCGCGATGAAACGCAGTTTCAGCAAGCGCGTGCTGGCGTGGTGGTACTGGCGACGGCATGCCAGGCTGGTGAAGCGGAGGTGACGCATCTTACCCTCCGCCTTGTGGGGAGGGTCGTAGGCTGAGCCGCACGGTACGTGCGGTTCAGCCTGCGGGGTGGGGTCTGCGCTGCACCCGTCTCCCTCGCTTTGTTTTGCAAAGCGAACTCGCCGACCCTCCCCACAAGGGAGAGGGTGTAGCAATTCGTCATCTCTCAGCGGCTTGACAATCGCTCCTCAGGCGCCATGCTGCAGTGCAACATGGCTAGCTACGAAACCAGCATCATCAAGTCTTCGCGCATCGAATGCCTGGACGGGCTTCGCGCGCTTGCGGCGATCTGGGTGCTGGTCGGGCACTGCATGCTTTTGACCGGCTGGCAAATTCCGATCGTCGGCGAGCCGGATCTCGGCGTCGACCTGTTCATCATGCTGTCCGGCTTCCTGATGGTGTTCCACTATCAGCTGCGCCAGGAAAAGGAGCCTTGGCAAAGACCGGAAACCTGGCTGAAATTCTGGACGCGCCGCTATTTCAGGATCGCGCCGCTGTTCTATGTCATGCTTTTCCTGGCGCTGGCGCTTGGCCCCTATCTCTACGATTGCAGGATCATCATCGACGATTTCCTCTCCAGATCGCACCAGGCGCCGGAACGCTACCTCGACGGCAGCCTGAAAAACATCGTTGCCCATCTCACCTTCCTGTTTGGGCTGGTGCCGAACCTCGCCTATCGCACGCCGCTGCCTGACTGGAGCCTGGGGCTGGAGATGCAGTTCTATGCCGTGTTCCCGGCCGTCATGCTGCTGGTGCGCAGGCTGGACTGGATGAGGAGCGCCCTTGTGGTCGCGGCGGCCGGCTGCGTCATCGTGTTTGCGATGCGGCTGTTGTCGATCCATTTTCCGATGCCGTCCTTTCTGCCGCTCAAGATACAGATATTCCTGTGCGGGATGCTGCTGGCCGGAGTCGTGCATCAGAGCCAGCCGCGATCTATCCTGTACTTGGCACTGGCGCTGCTGCTGGCGGCGCTGCCCTTTGGCGGCGACCAGGGGCTGGGCAAGCTTCTGGTGCGTGAAGCGCTGGTGGCGGGCTTCTTTGCGCTGGTTCTCTACCGCATGCTGCCTGGAAGGGCGGGAACGCTGGCGCGAGCGATCGCCGTGACGCTCAGCAACCGGTTCTTCCACCTGATGGGCGAGCTTTCCTTCAGCATCTACCTGATCCATCTGCTGGTGCTGCAGCCCGTCGCGGCGTTCGTCATCAGTGAGTTCGGCCACGAATTGTCGGCGCCGCTGCGCTTCGCCATCGTCGTTGCCGTTGTGCTGCCGACGGTGACGTTGCTGTCCTGGATCACCTACACTCTGATCGAGGTCCCCGGCCAGAAGGCGGGCCGCTTCGTCGTCCAGCGCTTTGGCCGGAAAACTGCGCCGGTGCTCGAGGGCATCAAGCGCAGCGCGTAGTCGGCTGAAGCTGCCGATCTCCCCCCGCGAGGGGGAGATGTCGCCGAAGGCGACAGAGGGGTCGGTGCGACCGGACGCGACCTTCCACCACCGACAGATGACGCTAGCGCTCTACGCGCGGCGACCCCCTCTGGCCTGCCGGCCATCTCCCCCTCAAGTGGGGAGATTAGCTGCTTCGCCGTCCATTCACATCCTACCCAGCGAGCCCTTCATGACCGATTCCCGTGCCCGCGATATCCTGTCTCGCCAATCCGAGCTCGAGACCGAGCGCTCTCAGTACGAGGCGGTGTGGGAGCAGGTGGCGGAATTTTGCGATCCCGATGCGCCCGATGTCTGGAGCGGCCGCAGGAGCGGCGGACCGGATTCGCAGGCCGAGCGGCAGGAGCGGCGCGGTGCCCGCGTCTATGCCAACACCATCAACTCGGCCGCCAATCGCCTCGCCGCCGGGCTCGAAAGCCTGATCATCCCGCAGTCGGAAAAATGGCACGGGCTGACCACCGCAGAAATGAACGACGAGGAGACCGATGAGGAGAAGGAATGGGCGGAGGGCTTGCGCGACTTCCTGTTTGCGCTGCGCTATTCCGCCAACTCCAATTTCGTGCCGGCCACGCAGGCCTGCCTGCGCAATGTCGTGCGCTATGGCCCGGCCTATCTCTATGCCGAGGAAGGCTTTGGCGGCACGCTGATCCGCTATGCCTCGATCCCCGTGGTCGAGGGCTATCTCGCCCGCAACCGCTGGGGCCAGGTCGACATTTTCCACCGCCGCTACGAGCGCACGGCAAGACAGGCGGCGCAGCTGCTCGGCTACGAAAAAATGCCGGCGCGGATCAAGATGCTGGTCGACGATCCCGCCAAATGCGAGACGAAAATCTCGCTGATCCAGTGCATCCAGCCGCGCGACGAGCGCAAGATGTACCGGCTTTCCGGCGACTACCAGTATCTCGACACGGCATTCGCCTCCTATCACGTCATCGAGGACGAGGAGGAGATCGTCAGGGAAAGCGGTTTCCGCTCCTTCCCGGTGTCGACATTCAACTGGCGCCGCTACGAGGGCGATCCCTATGGTATCTCGCCGACCATCGAGGCGCTGACGACGGTGCGCGAGGAAAACGCGGTGCGCCGCTCGGGCCTGCGCGCCCTGCAGCAGATCACCGATCCGGCAACCGCGTCCAAGGCCAGGCTCGATTATGTCCCGGTGCTCAACCCCGGCGAGAATTATCCCGGCCTCATCGACGACAATGGAAGGCCCCTGATCCAGCCGATCGCGACCGGACAGAACCCGACCTACGCCTTCAACTATGCGGCCAGCCGGGCGGAGGAAATCCGCGACATGATGTTCGTCAACCTGTTCCAGACGCTGGTGCAGAACCCGCAGATGACGGCGACCGAAGCGCTCATTCGCCAGGAAGAGAAGGGCGCGCTGCTCGGCCCCTCGGGTTCGATCATCCAGGCCGGCTTTGCCAGCAATCTCGACCGTGAACTCGGCATTCTCGAGGACAAGGGCCTCTATGATGAAGACAGCCGCTTCGCGCCGCCGGAAAGCCTCGCCGGCAAGGCGGTGCGGCCGACCTTCACCGGCCCGCTCGATGTGCTGCGCCGCTCGGCCGAGGCGCGCGACACCATCCAGGTGGTGACGACGGCCATGCAGATGGCGCAGTTCGATCCCGGCATCATGGACAATATTGACGGCGACGAGGCGCTGAAGATCGTGCAGAGCGCCGGCCGCAGCCCGCAGCGCATCTTTCGGCGCAAGGAGGAGGTGGAGGGTCTGCGGGGAGCGAGAGCCCAAGCTCAGCAAGCCCAGGCCGGCATGGCGGCGATCGCCTCCGCCGGCAAGGTCGCCAAGGATGCCGTGCCGGCCGCCGTGCAGGCGCGCGACAGCGGCCTGCTCGACGCATTGATGCTGCAGGCGGGCGGCGGCGGGCAAGCGACGGCCGTGCCGGCCGCGCCAGCCGCCAACAGTGAGCAGGGAGCATGAGCGGCAAACGCTTCGCCCGCGCCAGTCAGGCCGGCGGTCCCGCCAAGGCGCGCGACGCGCTGACCAAGGCCTATCTCAGGGTCTTCTCCGGCGAGGACGGCGAAATGGTGCTGGCCGATCTCGCGGCAACCGTCGGCTACTACCGCCGCCCGTCCTATGGCGAGTGGATGGCCAGGACGAGGACGCCGAACGGCTTCGAACTGCACAGCGCGCTGAGCAATGCGCGGGCTGAGGTGGTGCAGCACATTATGGGGTTTCTGACGCTGGACGAGACGCAGCTGGCTGCGCTGGAGAAGGCGGCACGGGCGGAAGGATAGGCGGCATCCGCAAAGCTGCCAATCTCCCCCCGTGTGGGGGAGATGTCCGGCAGGACAGAGGGGGGGCGCTGTCCCGCTAGCGTTTGCCGTTTCTACAGATCGATTTCCCAATCAACGCGCTGCGCCAAGCCCAGCCGCAATCACGATATGCTGGCAAACATTATCGATGTCGCGAAGGACGTCGTCGTTCCAGAAGCGAAGAACAGTCCATCCGTCTTCCTCAAGGCGCGTCGTCCTCGCTCCGTCGCGCGCGGCTGAATCCGCTTCCGCATGCTGGGAGCCGTCAACTTCCACGGTGAGCTTCTTTTCAGGGCAAGCGAAGTCGACAATGTAGCCGGCGATCGGAAATTGCCGGCGGAAGCCAAGCCCCATCAATCGATGCGCGCGAAGTTCATTCCAAAGCTTCAACTCGGCGTCGGTCATCACCTTGCGCATCGATCTGGCTTTTGAACGATGCCTTGGGGGCAAAGGTGTGTGCGGCATTATGAAAGCCCCGATGCGGGCACTCTACGGCGCCCCCCTCTGTCCTGCCGGACATCTCCCCCACGAGGGGGGAGATTAGCTGTCACCGGCGCTCTGCTCAACCGTTGCCGTGTTTCCAACAACGCCACTCCAAAAGTCCGCAAACGACGCGATCGGCGTGCGTTGCGGCTTGCCATGCCTCCGGCAAAGCGCTCCATCGGCAGGAACCAGACACATGGTCCACATCATTCCTCTCTCGGTTGCCCGGCGTCGGTCAGGCAGTGCGGCGCAAGGTACTGGCTCCTCGCCGGCAGGCGGGGCAAGCCAGCAGCCCGACAGCTACTGGCAGGAGGTTGCCGAGCGCTATGAGCAGCTCATATCGCAGCAGCAGGCCTTCGATACCGAGGTCGCCGCACGCAAGTTGAACGGCGAGATCGCGCAGGCCGAGGCCGACGCTGTAGCCAATGCGCCGGCAGATGGCGCCGGCCTGCACGAAGGCATGTATGGCCAGGTCGACCCGCACACGGGGCGCGTGCTGCAAACGGGTCGGTTCGACACCCTGTTCAAGGGTTTCCTGAGCCAGGTGCCGCCCGAGCTGCACCCCGGCCTCAGCGCTCGCAAGGAGACGCTGCGCACCGAGGGTGCTTGGCGGATGGCGGCGCAGCAGCTGCAACGCCGCAAAGACTATGAGCGGGCCCAAGTCGACACGGCGCTGCGAACCAACGCCATCGCCATCGGCAAGGCGCACCCCGACGACCACGTGACCTTCGAGGCGGCCAGGCAGGACGGGCCCGATCTCATCGACAAGATGGGGGTCGATCCTGGTATCAGGCAGCAACTGGCCAAGGACTGGCACAGCACCGCCGCCAAGGCGCGGTTCGAGGCGCTGATTTCCAGGGACCCGAAGCGCGCGCTGGCGATATTTGGCGTTGGCACCCCGGCCGCCGGCAGTGGGGCTATGGGCGACAGCGCGCAGGCTGCGGGCAACTCCTTTGTGGAAGGCCCAAGGATGGCGCCCGGGAAGAAGGCCGCGTCGGCACGCAGACTCCGGACGAACGCATAGCGCAGGCATTCAGGGACGATCTTCCCCAGGAGGAACAGGATGTCCTGGCCTTAAAGGCAAAGGTCGCCAAGTTCTCGCAGGACATCCAGACGCGCATTGCCATCGGTCGCGCCGAGGCGGAAGCGCCGGACCAGTTCGCACGCACGGGCGCCTACTCCGGCGGAATACCGGGCAAGGATGCCTACCGGATCATCTATGGCCTCGATGAGGGCGACAGGCGCCGGCGGGTTCTCGAATGGCGAGCCGGGGTCGGAAAGAAAATCTTTGACATGGGTACCATGTCGAACCAGGCGATCGATGCCGCTGTTGTCAGCGCTGAGCCGGGGCCGAACGCTTCACCTGAGGACCAGGAGCGCTATGAGATCACCGACGCCGCGGCAAAGCTGGTGCGGGAGAGGCGGCGGGTCGGTGCCGGTGGCTACGTCAGCGGATTGTCTCAAAAGACCTTCGAGGGCTGGGAAGCCGTGTTTGGCAGCGGGGCTTCGAATCCGGGGAACTATGATCCGAACCTTTACGATCAGACGATAGCCTTGTCTGTCGCTCTGCAAAAAGTATTGGGCATCGAAGATGAAAATCTTCAGCCAATAACGTTTTCCTACCTGCTCGAGCTTGCCGAACAGCGCGACAGCGGAAGCGCGTACTTGATGGACCGCTACGCCAAGGCGAGCGAGTTGTTTGCGCGCACCAAAGATCCTGTCGCGCGGGCAGCTTTGGTCCGGGAATTGGATGAAGCCGGCCTGGGCGGCATACTCCCCGGCGGCAAGCCTGGCCTTTCAGCGGGCGAGGTGTTTCGAGCTGACGCCAAGGCGCTTGGCAAGGCGGGTGCAAATGCCGGGATATTCGCGGGCAAATTGACGAAGGGAGTTGGCTACGGGCTTTCCTTCGGATCAATCGACCCTCCCGATTTCAGCCAAGGCTACTACGAGCCTGCAAATCCCACCGAGAAAGTGATGATGCGTCAGGGAGGTGACGCATTCGGCTGGGCGATACCGGTGCCCGGATTTGGCCGAGCCGCCGAGAAAGGCATACCGCGAGCAGTTGAGTCTATGAGCGCTATCGCGGCCGAGCGAGCCGAAGGCCTCGTCGCCAAGCGGCCGGGCGAGTTAGCTGACGAAGGCGAGGCGCTTGTTGGTGGCGTGGACGCCCAAACGCTCCGATACCAGCAGGGGCTGGCCAGCTTCGCTTTCCAATCGGTCCCCAAATCCGACCGCGCATTTGACAATGCAATGCTAGGCGCAATGCTCGCCCGGGATCCAGACAAGGTCAGATACTCCGGCGCAAAACTAGGCGTTGCCGAGTCAGAGGATTACCGCAAGATTTTTTACGCCAGAAATCCGAAATTAAAGAGCAGTGATAACGTTGTTCATCATGCTGGCGAGAGGCAGGTTGTTGAGAGAGATCCAAGAATTACAAATATAGAAGAAATAAATTCATACGAAAATCTTCGAGGAATCCCAAAAAAACGAGATAGAAACCTACACAAAAAGGTAATCAGGTTTGAATGGGATGAATTCTATAAACGCAACCCCAATTTCACGCGCGAGCAATGGCTTGATAAAATTACAGAAATCGACAAGAAATATGGCCATTTGTTCGACCCGCCGATAGGTGAATAATGCGATATTTTGATATCAGGCCGGATGTGGCTGGTGGGCTGGGTAACCATACGGTTTTAGACACCGACGTTCACCCACCAGTCGTCCACAAGCTGCACTATGAGGTAGAAGGATGGTTCGGCGACGCGCTTGTCACAACCTTTCCATGCTTTCTTGTAACGGATGAAGCAAAGGAGGCGTTGCTGAAGATGGGGATATCTGGTGCTGATTTTTCCGATGCTGAGGTGGCAGAGTCGGAGGAATTTCATGAGTTGCAGCCTGGGCAGGAACTGCCACATTTCGTCTGGTTAAAAGTGGACGGGCAAGCAGGTCGCGACGATTTTGGCATCGCTTCGAATTACGATCTCGTCATATCAGAGCGAGTCCTTGATTTGTTTGAAAGACTAGGAATTCCCTCTGCGGTGATTGAGCCTTTTGGCGAAAGAGACTCATGACGAGGGCCGATGCAATGAATAAGTCACCCTAATCCACCAGAGTTGCCAATTCTGGGTCACTCATTCCACTTCTCGGAATATATAGGTGAGAAATGGATTACTATTATGTAGAGCCTTTTGCCGCTGGTGATTTTGGCAAAAATACTCTCCTCGACAATCGCGTTCACCCGCCATTGTCCACAAATTCCACTACGAGATTGACGTTTGGATAGGTGACGTCCTCATAACAAGCTTCCCCTGCTATCTTGTCACCGAGCAAGCCAAGCGGGAACCTTTGGAGGATAGGTGTTTCGGGCGTGGCTTTTGCAGATGTTGAGGTGACCGCCTCGGTGCGCTAGGCTAGACGAAGGTGGCAAGGGAGTTAGCCATAGAGACCGCCAAACCAGACTTAAGCAGCGTTATGCGTCTGCCTCCGGCCGACATCAGCACCGCCGATGACGATCTTGATGCCGCCCGAATCGAGGCACGGCAGTATCTCGAATTTTACACCTGGGTCTTATCCATCAAAGGCGAATATTTCGGATATGGCGCGGAAGGAATAATCTACATTTTCCTGTTCGAGATAGAGCCGCGACCGGATGTGAACCAATGGATCTGGGTGATCGTTGGCGATGTGCCGCCGACATATATCCCTGCCGACGACGCGAGGACGCCTTTCGAGGTTCTTGATGGCTATATCGGTGCCCTTGAGGACTGGGTTGAGGCAGCGCGACAAGGAAAGTCGGTGGCGAAATTGATACCGGTCAATGTCGACGCAAATCCCGCCAACGCCGAAATGCTGGCTGGCCGCCTCAAATTTCTCGACGAAAAAATCTTGCCGGAGCTTAAAAGGTAATTCTGACGATTGAGGATGCCGGTAGCAGGTGAGGGGCCAGCCTCTCAGAGGATCGCGCTGCCCCTCAACCGCCCTTCGGGCACCTTCTCCCCGTTGAACGAGGAGAAGGGGAAACCCGTCCTCAATAATCGCCGTTGTAATACCGGTCGTCGCAAGGCGCGGTGTAGATGCGGCCGTAGCGATCCTGGTAGCGGCAGAGCTGTTCGCCGCGGCGCTGCGGCGTGGTCGACTGGCCGATAACGGCGCCGAGCAAGGCGCCGCCGGCGGCGCCGATCACGGTGCTCTTGGTGTTGCCGCCCAGCGCCTGGCCGGCGAGCGCGCCGACGCCGCCGCCGATGAGCGCGCCGTTGGTTGCCCTCTGCTGCTGTTCGGTCTGGGTCGCGCAGCCTGCCAGAGCGGCAGTCATGAGCACGGCGGCAAGGGCTTGTCTGATGATCATCTTGGAACTCCTTTGAAGCCCCAAACGCGGATTGGAGCGAATGGTTGCCAGTAGCTGTCGCATTGCGGCCAAACGGCGGCGCGCCCGCTCACGAAATGAGACGTGGTTTCTCGGGCCTTGAAGACAATGGTCGCCAAAGCGGAAACGCCTTGCGCGAACAGGGCCATAGCGCCCCGGTTTGAATCGATACGCCAGCGCTGATCCGGCGCTTTTTGAATAACGTCCTTTCCAGAATTCCGAACAGAAATGGAGATACCAATGACCCGAGGTCTTCCCCGGACGCTGTCGCGCGCCGCCGCCCGCGAGGCCGGATCTGCCCCGCCCAAATTCGGCCTCAAGGCCGTCACCACGGGGCAGGGCGGCTCGTACCGCACCGTCTTCACCCTTGCCGGCATGCAGGTGCCGGTCGCCGACGCGCTGGCCTATGCCAGCCAGAAACTGCTCGATTTCGCCGACGGCAAGGTGCGCATCAAGGGCGGCACGGCCAGACTGCAATTTGCGGTACTGACCACCCGCGCGGCGACCATCAACGACAATGCGGCGCTGACCTGGTCGCTGGGCTCTGTGGCGGCATCGAGTGCGACGCTGGCCGGCGCCATGGTCAATGTGCTGGCTTCGACGGCCCGCACACTGGATGGCCTGGGCGCCGCGCTGTCGACGGCCTCGACCGCGGATGTCGCGGCAGCCGCCACGCTGGACGGCACGGCGACGCCGGTGGATCTCTACCTCAACCTGGCGTTTGCCACCGGCACCGATATCGACGCCGACGGGACGCTGGCGGTGACGGGCACGATCACGCTGCTGTGGGAGAACTGGGGCGATAACGCGTAGGCGGTGATATAGCCAATCTCCCCCCTCGTGGGGGAGATGCCCGGCAGGGCAGAGGGGGGCGCTGTCCCGCCGGCCTGTCCTGTCGATTTTACACTTGCGTTATTCGGAGAGGCTTCGGCTGACGAAGTGCCCGAACGCTGGCGTTCCTTCGCGCCCCCCTCTGTCCTGCCGGACATCTCCCCCACAGGTGGGGAGATTGGCAGTTTCGCCGCCGGCTCCTTCTAACAACAATCAAAGGAATCCACTCATGACAGATCTGGCAGATTCCGGGTCCGTGGCGGCGCGTGCGCAGCCGGCGGGCAACCCAGTATGGCCACCGGCAGGCGCGGATAACGGGTCCGCCGCGCTTCCGGCCAAAAGTTGGTTTGACGGTCTTTCCGAAGGCAACCGCAAGCTCGCTGAAGCCAAGGGCTGGACCAGGGCCGAAAACCTCGATCGGGTTTTCAATTCCTATGCGGAGCTGGAGCGGCAGCAGGGTGAGAGCCTGCGCGTTCCCGCACCGGACGCATCCCCGGAAGACTGGCAGAAATTTCATGCCCGGCTGCCGGAGACCATGCGTCCGCTGACATCGCCCGACAAGGTCGAGTACAGGCGGCCCGACGGCCTGCCTGAAAACTTCGCTTATTCGGACGAGCTTGCCCAGGCGTCCAAGGCCTGGGCAGTCGAGGCCGGCGCCACGCCCAAAGTGGCGCAGGCCTATCACGACCGCTTCGTCGGCTACATGGCCGAACAGGCCGCGCGCCAGGACATCGCGCTTGCCCGCTCGGTCGAGGCCACGCATGACGATCTCGTGCGCGACTGGGGACCGACCGGCAGTGATGGCTTTCGCCAGAAGCTGGAGGTCGCCAACCGGGCGATGAAGAAGCTCGGACTGGTCGACGCCTATAAGGCCAAGGGCATCCTGCTGCCGGACGGCGCATTGACCGATCCGCAGATCGCCAAGGCGTTCCATGCCGTCGGCGAGGCGATGTTCAGGGAAGACACGATCGACGGCGGCGCGGCTTTGAGCGGCGGCAATCCGTTCAAGCGCAACGCCGCCGGTGACCGCAACATTTCGGCGATTTCAGCCCTTGTCAAAAGCGACCCCGCCCGCGCCCGGCGGCTGGCACGCGAGGCCGGTGAAAACCCCGACCTCTGGATGCCCAACAACCCGCTCTAGTCCTCCAAAGCTCGCCGCCACATCAACCTCAAAGGAAGTGAAAAATGGCAGACGCCTATACCCGTATCGCGGACGCGATCGTTCCGTCCGTTTATGCCCAGTACTCGTTCGAGGAGCACGTCCAGTCGCTGGAAATCTTCCAGGCCGGCATCCTGTTCAACGACCCGGCCATCACCGCCAAGCTGTCGATGGGCGGCCGCTCGGTCGACATGCCCGGCTGGAAGGATCTCGGCAACGATCCGTCCGAACCGGTCAATGACGATCCGGCCGATTCCATCGAGATGAAGAAGATCGGCGCCCGCCGCGAGGTCGCCGCCCGCAATGTCCGCGCCCAGGCCTGGGGCGTTCCGGACCTGACCTCGATCCTGGCCGGCGACGATCCGCAGAAGCTGATCGTCAAGCGCCAGACCGAGTACTGGCAGCGCGCCAACAAGCTGACCCTGCTCGGCATTCTGAAGGGTGTCGCCGCCGACAACATCGCCAATGACGGCGGCGACCTGGTGCGCGTCACCGGCGCCTCCATCGTCGATACCGACATCATCGAGGCCGCCTATCTGATGGGCGACCGCGCGGACAAGTTCAAGACGATCTGGATGCACTCCAAGCAGATGAAGGCACTGAAGCTCGCCGATCTCATCGACTATGTTCCGTCGTCAGAGCAGGGCGGGCCGCTCATCCCCTACTACATGGGGCTGCGCTGCGTGGTCGATGACGACATTCCGGTCGCGGCCGGCGTCTACACCGCCTTCATGTTCAAGGACAAGGCGATCCTGTGGAACGAGCTTCCGGTCAACACGGAAGGCGGCCCGCTGGAGTTCGACCGCAAGCCGCGCCAGGGCCATGGCGGCGGCGTCACCGAGATGGTCGGCCGCAGGCACTTCGTCCCGCACGTGCCCGGCACCCGTTTCCTCGACGCGTCTTCGGCCGGCGAGTTCGCCACCGACGCCGAACTCGCGCTGGCGGCAAACTGGGACCGTACGGCCTCCAGCGTCAAGAGCATGACGTTCATCGCGCTGAAAACGACCGAGGCGTAGTACCTTTCGTCCGGCCAGCGGGTCGCCGAAACTGCTGATCTCCCCCCTTGCGGGGGAGATGTCCGGCAGGACAGAGGGGGGTGTGAAGGATCGCCAACTTCCGGTCCCTTTCAACCCCCTTCAACCCACAACCGCTTCTCCAAATTACGTCAGGTCGGCGGGACAGCACCCCCCTCTGGCCTGCCGGCCATCTCCCCCGCAAGGGGGGAGATTGGCGCTCCGCCATATGCCCTTGCCCAATCAACCACCATCCACGAGGCGCTGATCCATGGCCATCACCCCGCTCGACATCGCCAATATGGCGCTCGCCGTCCTCGACGAGGCGCCGATCGACAGTCTCGACCAGGACGTCAAGGCGGCGCGCCTGCTCAACCTGCATTTCGACCTGACGCGGGAAGCCGAACTCGCCAGGCACGCCTGGGTGTTCGCCATCCTTGCCGCCAGCGTCGCCGGCGCCGACACCGGCAGCGGCAATTGCACCTTGAACTTCGCCTATGAACTGCCCGCCGATTGCCTGCGGCCGCTGCCGCTGACCGCAAATGGCGAGCCCAACGGCGTGCCGATCTCGTGGCGCCAGGAAGCCGGACTGATCTACAGCGATCGGTCCGGTCCATTGATCATCCGTTATATCGCCAACCTTACCGACCCGAACGACTGGGACGCGCTGTTCACCGAAGTGCTGGTCTCCGCCCTTGCCATCAAGATCGCGCATCCCTTGACGCACAAGGCGGGCATGATCGACATCGCCCGCTCCGCCTATGACCGGGCGCTGGACGCGGCCTTCGCCGCCAACGCCATCCAGCGCGGCGGCCGGCTCTACACCTCATCCTGGGCGCAGCAGCGCGGCGACTTCAGGGTGTCTGCCCGATGACCGCGCTCTACCCTATCCAGGACGTTTTCACCCGTGGCGAAATCAGCCCGCGCCTGCACGCGCGCGCCTCACTCGATCTCTATCGTGCGGCGCTGTCCAAATGTGAGAACTTCGTCACGTTGCCGCATGGCGGTATCCGCGCCCGCGGCGGCAGCTATTTCGTCAACGAGGTGAAGAATTCGGCCAGGAAGACGCGCGCCATCCCCTTCATCTTCTCCTCCGAGCAGGCCTACTGCCTGGAGTTCGGCGACCTCTATATCCGCGTCTGTGCCTATGGCGCCCGCGTCGGCACGGTCGAGGTGGCCTCGCCCTATCTGGAGGCCGATTTGTTCGACCTCGCCTATGTCCAGTCAGCCGACCAGATGTGGATCACCCACAAGAACTATGCGCCCAAAGTGCTGACCCGCACCGCCCACACGACATGGACGCTGGCAGGTTACGAGTTCCTCGACGGCCCTTACGATCCAATCAACACGACCGGCACCACGATGACGCCGGCCAGTTACGGCTCGTACGTGCCGAAGATGACAGGCTTGACGGCTCCGGCCGGAACGGCTTTGGCCAGCAACGGTTCCGCGTCAGCGTGGGCGATTTTCGACAAGGACAGCAGAACAGGTGCGGAGATCGGTGCCGGCACCAATGGCTGGGTCCAATATCGGCAGGCGAGCGGAGCGCAGAAGGTTTGCAACGCCTACTGGGTGCAAGCCATGAACAGCGCGTCGGAAGCAGAAAACATGCCGACGCAATGGGAAATCCAGGGCTCGAACGACGGATCGACATGGACAACCATCGACTCGCGGATTGGGCAGATAGGCTGGGGTAACTCCGAGCGCCGGTTCTTCGAATTTTTCAACAAGGCCGCCTTTGAATATCTGCGCATGGACATGGACGGTGGCGGCGGCTCTGACAGTACCAGAACCGACTTCGCCGAATGGGCGCCGAACGAGGACGGCGACCTTATGACGCCGTTCAATCTGACGGCGTCATCGATCACCGGTATCAACGATGATACCGGGTTCCAGACATCGGATATTGGCCGCGCCATCCGGCTGCTCGGTTCGGATGGGCGGTGGCGCTGGGCCAAGATTGCAGCACGCACGAGCGCGACAGTCGTTACCGTTCGTCTGTATGGCCATGCCTTGCCGGATCTCAGTCCGATCAGCCGCTGGCGGCTTGGTACCTTCGTGCCCGGAAAATATGTCGAGGCGGGCTCGCTCTATGAGGAGCGGTTGGCCTTCAGTCGAAAATTCTCGGTCTATGCATCGGCGACCGGCGACTTCGACAATTTCGCGCTCGGCGAGGAAGATGACGACGCGCTGGAATTCGTCCAGGCCGGCGGCGGCCAGGCCAACGACATCGTCTGGATCGCCGATTCCGATGGTGCGCTGCTGATCGGCACGTCGGGCGGTATCAGGGCACTGTCCGGCTCCGGCATCGACGAGGCACTCACCCCGTCCTCGTTCAAGAACCGCCGTTCGCGCACCTTTGGCTGCGCCCGCATCCGCCCGGTCGATGCCGGGCAGTCCTTCCTCTATGTCACCCGCTCGCGCAAATCGATTGCCGAGCTGACGCAGAGTTCTACAGCCAAATTCACCTCCGATGACATCGGCCAGATCTCGGAACATATCCCCAAGCAAGGCGTGGTCGAACTCGCCTTCCAGACCGACCCCGACCCGATGCTGTGGTTCCCGCTCGAAAATGGCGAACTTGGCGGCTACACCCACCAGCCGAGCCAGGAGGTGCGCGGCATGCACCGCCATCGCTTCGGCGGCAGCTTCGCTGGATCCGCCCCCGGTCAACCCACTTGGGCGGTCGTTGAAAGCGCCGTGGTGACGCCTGGCCAGAACGGCGTCGACGACATCTGGCTGATCGTCAAGCGCACGATTGGCGGGGTGACCAGGCGCTACATCGAAATCATGACCACGCCATTCGAATACGGCATGCTGGAGGATGCCTTCCAGGTCGATTGCGGACTGACCTATTCGGGTGCACCCGTCAACGTCGTCTCCGGGCTCGGCCATCTCAACGGCCAACTGGTCGACGTGCTGGCCGGCGGCAAGGTCTATCGCGGCCTGCCGGTTGCCTCCGGCCAGGTGACGCTGCCCGCCGGCGCCACAGCTGGGAAGTGGCAGGTCGGGCTGCCCTTCCAGTCCGAGGCCAACACGCTGGAACTCGACGTCGGCGGCCAGGACGGTTCCGTCATCGGCCGCCGCAAGAAGGTGGCGAAAGTCATCCTGTCGCTGCTCGAGACCGACACCACCGGGCTGCAGGTGCAGTCCTTCCTCCGCGGCCGCTGGGAGAGCGTGCGCATGCCGAGCATCGTCGCACCCGACGGCAATGCGAAACTCTACACCGGCAATGTCGATGTACCGGTCGACGACAGCTGGGAAGGGCAGGGCAGGGTCCGCATCCGCCACGTCAACCCGACGCCCTGCACGATCCGGGCGTTTACGCCGGTATTCGACGCCGAGCCGTAGGGCCTGCTGATCTCCCCCCTTGAGGGGGAGATGTCGCCGAAGGCGACAGAGAGGGTCGGTGCGACCGGACGCGACCCAATTGCCCACCTCGCAGAGAAAGAAGCCAGCGCTCCACGCGAGACGACCCCCTCTGGCCTGCCGGCCATCTCCCCCTCAAGGGGGGAGATAACGCTCCTCTCAAAAAGGAACCCACCCCAATGACCCCCCATGCCGAGACCCTCGGCAAGGCGCGGACGGCTGCCGATTTCGCGGCCGTCATCGCCTTGCTCGACACCGACATTAACGACGCCGTCGTCCGCAGGCGCGCGCTGGAGCAGGCCGAGGACCGGGCCGTCTTTGGCGACGGCGACCTGGCCGCGGCGCGCGCCGCGCTCGATGCCTGCAACGACGTCATCACCTTGCTGGAAAAAACCATCTGCGTCGCCGACACGCGCCGCATCGACGCCGCCGAGAGCGAAGCCCGCGCCGACATTGCCGCTATTGGCGACGAGATTGCGGCCAAAGCCGCCACCCTGACCGAGCGCTGGCGCAACGCTGCCCGGCTGGTCGAGCTGCTGCGCCAGGAACTGTTCGAGGCCGATGCGCTCGTCCGTGCCATCGCCACCGCCAATGGCCTGTTCGACGCCGCCAGCGTCGCCGAGCTGAAGATAAACCTCACCGCCGCCCGCCGCGCCGCCATGGCCGGCGCAGGGGCAGCCGCACCCGCTCGCCTCAGCCGCGCCGGCCTGCAGGCCGACCGGCTGCTTTTGTCCCTGCTCGCCACCGGCGGTGCGCTCGACCCGCGCCCGCAGCTTGGCGCGCCGGTCGCCGGCGTCAAAAGCAAGTTCATTCCCGCAAGCAAACCCATTCCCGCAATCAAACCCATTCCCGCGAGAAAACCCATTCCTGCAATCAAACCCCTGGGCGAACGAGGCTGACCATGTGCACACTTGCCCTTCTCGGCACCGTTCTTTCCGTCGGCGGCGCGCTGGCCGAGGGCCAGCAGTCGAAGCAGATGGCCGACTATCAGGCCAAGGCGTATCAGCAGCAGGCGCAGGCGGACGCTCAAGCCGCCGCCTTCGAGCAAG
Source organism: Mesorhizobium sp. M0001 (assembly GCF_040324255.1). Classification (NCBI taxonomy): domain Bacteria; kingdom Pseudomonadati; phylum Pseudomonadota; class Alphaproteobacteria; order Hyphomicrobiales; family Phyllobacteriaceae; genus Mesorhizobium; species Mesorhizobium sp. M0001. The sequence goes on along the minus strand of NZ_JAMYVS010000005.1, from coordinate 431,779 downwards.
GCCAGGAGCGCCACAAGCAGGACCTGCTGCAGGCGCAGGCGCGCGCCCAGGCCGGCGCGTCCGGCGTCGGCATAGCCGGCTCGCCGACCGAGGTGCTGGCGGCGAATGCCAGGCAGGGCCAGGCGGATCTCGGCGCGCTGCTGTATGGCTCGAAGCTGCGCCAGAACAATCTCAACAGCCAAGCCGCCATCTCGCGCTTCCAGGGCAAGCAGGCGGTGACGGCGTCGATCTTCAACGCCGGCAGCGCGCTCGTTGGCGGCCTCTCCAAAATCTACGACCCGACGAAAGCGGCAGCGTCAAGCGCTGCGGCCGCCGCTGTGCCGGGCCGCTCCGTGATCTTCGGCAGTGCGGTCCTCAGGGCTCCGTGGGCGGGGAACACCTAGATGGTACACATCATCCCCCTTTCCGTCGGCCAGCGCCGGCTCGATACCGGCAACGCCGTGCAATATCCCCAGGGGTCGCCGATCGGCGGCGCCATGCAAGGTTTCGGCGACCACCTTTCCGCTCTTGCCGAACGCTACCAGCAGATGAAGGACCAGCAGGACGCGTTCGACGCCGAGCTGGCGCGTCGCGGCTTCGACGCGCGGATCGCGCAGGCCGAAGATGAAGTGGCGGCGAACGCGCCGGCGGATGGCGCAGGCATGCATGAAGCCATGTATGGCGAGGTCGACCTGCGCGCCGGCCGGGTGGTGAAACCAGGCCTGTACGATACGCTGTTCGACGATGCGAAACGGACGATGCCCGAAAGCCAGCAAGCCGCTTTCGCAGGTCAGAAGGAAAACAAGCGCTTCGTTGGCGCATACCGCATGGCGCTGCGGCAAAGGACCAAACGCGACGACTACGAGAAGGCCACCGTCGACACGACGCTGACAACCAATGCCATCGCCATCGCAAAAGGCGACCCGAACGACACCGCGACCTTCGAAGCGATCCGGCAGAGCGGGCTCGACCTGATCGCCAAGATCGGCAACCCGCTTGCCAGGCAAGCGGCGGAAGCAGCCTGGCGCACCAACGCGGCCAAGGCGCTGGTTCAGGCGATGATCGCCACGGACCCGAAGCGCGCTGCTGAAATGTTGGGTGCGGTGCCGGTGGGAGGGCGGGTACGAAATGATACGGCGGCCGTAGGCGGCTCGAATGTTTCAGGTGAATCCAATGCGACCGCGGTGACGCAGGAACAGTCGGGCAAACTATCGCTGGACGAAAGCAGGGCACAGGCTAGCGGAACTCCTGCGCCGAATGGCGAAGCGGATATTCCACTGGAAGCCATCACCTACCTTAAGTCCAGCGATATTGCCGCATTGAAGAATGAGGCGAACTCCGCCACCGCGGCTCGATTGATCGACGGGCATGCGAGGGTGCGGCTTGCCGAACAAAACGCGCCCGCTGTCATCGCCTTCACAGGCAATTGCCCGGAAGAGGAAGAGCCAGCCGCTCAGGATTTCGTCAGTACCTACGGCGCCACAGACGGGCAGACGCGTTTCGATGAGTTCAGGGCGACGGTTGATGCCGCCAACTCATTTCACAATTTCTACCGCGCATCGAACCGCGAGATACATGCCGAGCTTCGTGATTTCGAACCCGGCCCGAAGGGTACGCCAGAAGAGCACAAACGCTACGACATAAGGGCCGGCGCCGCCGAGATGATCATGGCCGCCCGCCGCGGGGATCCCGTGGCCTATGTCACCCAACTGTTCCCCGGCGAAGCTCCGGACTGGAGCAAGGTTTCAACGCCACAGGATTTCCAGAAAGCGGTGACCTGGGCCAGGGCCGCTCAAGAGCAGATGGGCTTCGACACGAGACTGCCGCTGCCCTGGGCTGTAGCTGACCAGTGGGCTGCGAAATACATCGACCCAAGTTTGCCATTCAACACCCGTCTCGCGGAGTTGAGTTCGATTGTCCTCGCAGTTCGCGATCCGGAAGCGCGCGAGGCAGTAGCCAAACAAATCTTGCTGACAGCGGAAGCCCGGTGGCGAGCCAAGGCCGCCCAAGATCCGACCATGACGCCGGAGGTATTGGAACTCCAACTTGCAGCGCTGAAGAATGGTCTGACGTGGATTGGGGAAAATCCGGCTCAGGCCCAGTACAGCACCATGTCGACGTTTCGGCAGTTCGGCATGGCATTCGGGGATATTGGCCGGACCATAGCCAAGGGTGCGACCGCTGGAGGCGCGGATGCAATCGTCGCCAAGCTCGCATCATCGGGATCAGGTGAAAGCTACCAAGGTCGTCTCGCTTTCGAACAGGAGCAGACGGAGGATGCCGAGGACCGGGCCGGTTCGGCCGGTTGGGTGGCCGGGGGCCTCGGTGCCGGCTTGGCAGGGTACGGGGCTGCGATCGGCCTCTACCGTGTGCTCGGCCGGGCAGGAATCGGCGTGGGTGCGGAGAGCCTGACTGGTCTTGGAGCTCGAACCGCGGTAGGCTCCGCGACTGGCGGCGCTTATGGTGGGGCATATGCCTACAATGTTGGAGAAAGCGTCCCGCAAGGCGTCCTGAATGGCGCGCTTTGGGGTGCTGCCGGCAATGTCCTTGCCGAAGGACTTGCTTCAATTGGCAGACAGGTGGTTGCACGGCTCGCGAAACGCGCAGCAGTTGCTAAGCCCACGACCGTCCCAGATAATGATCCAACCCCGGTTCCTCCGGTCAAAGCGGAAGAGATTCCAGTCTCAACCGACCAGGCACCCGAAATAAGGAGGCCCTATGCACATTTGGAAGACCCTCCTAACGTTGCGCCTGGCAAGGATTTTACAAGGGCGCAGAAGTTTAAAATGGCGGAGGAGAATAGAAAATGGAACCGAGGGGTCTTAAGAGACGACGAGGACGGGCAGGAATTGATACCGCCTCAGAAGAGTAAAAAAGGTGTAACGCCTCCACCAAACGAAGCACAATTTGATCACATAAATCCCCTCAACCCAGCAGATCCGACCAAATCTCCAGGAACCAACAGCTATAGAAACGCAAGTCTGGCAGCAAGAAGACGAAATAGAAAAAAAATCCAACAAATAGGGTTGGCGACAATGAAATGGAAATTTGAAGATCCGCAGAACGTAGCTGTTTTCGTAAATAGAAAGGCCATACAGGATGGAGGCTGGGTTGCCCGTGTAGTGCATGATGATGATGATGGGGCATGGCAGTTTCATGCGCATGTATCTGAAGATATCGATGATGTAGATATTATCATTCTAAGCTTAAGAAACATTGTGGAAAAAGATAATACTATCATGCAGTTGGCCGACCTGCCTTATGGGTGGCATGCTTGGCGTGAGACGAAATCGTCGCCATGGAAGCGAGGCAGAAGGGCCTAAAATATGGGCGAATGGAAATTCGAGGACCCCAGAAACTTGGCTGTCATATCGACGCGTAAAATATTTCGTGGCGGCGGCTGGATTGCATACGCGTCACATGATGCTGACGACGAGTCGTGGCAGTTCTACGGAAATGAAGCTGAAGTCGATCAGAACGACTTGATTTTGGTAGGCTTGGTTGAGGTCGTGGAGCTTGATGAAACAGTTGCACAGCTGGCGGATCTGCCATTGGGCTGGCATGCTTGGCGCGATGCAAAAACCTCGCCATGGAAGCGAGCCAAAATGCCTGACGAGGTTCCAGGGTCGACGCTGAGTTAGTTCCATCATCCCGAATGGGATAGGTTCGAATGGGACGGATTTTATAATTTGAAGCTCAACGCGTGAGTGAAGGCGCGGGAGAGAAATGAACAACGCAATTCCGGACCTGTCCACCGTTGTAAGGTTGCCTCCAGCCAATGTCGGCACCGGTGAAAGCGAACTTGACTCTGCCCGCGTCGAGGCTCGCGAACACCTCGAATTCTTCGATTGGGTTTTGTCCATCAAGGGCGAGTATCTCGGCTACGGCGGCGAAGGCATCATATCTTTCTGTTCGAGATCGAGCCTGGAAGGCCGGACATACCAAGATGGATTTGGGTGATCGTCGGCGATGTGCCAACGACATATAACCCGGCTGACGACACCAAAACCCCTTTCGAGGCTCTGGATGGCTACATCGGTGCGCTTGAAGATTGGGTTGAGGCCGCGCGTCAGGGAAAATCCGTGGCGAAGTTGATACCAGTCAATGTCGATGCGACTCCTGCCAATGCCGAGATGCTGGCAAGTCGCCTCGAGTTCCTCGATGAGAGGATTCTGCCGTTGCTTCAAGGGTGATGCCAAGAAGCGTGCAGCGACGACTTGTCGGCCAGCCCGTGGATGTGCATGAAATTAAGCCAGTGAAGTTTGGCGGGAGTCCGACCGATCCGTCCAACAAGGTGATTCTGCCCCGAGAAGTTCATCAGCAGCAGGTTACGCCCTGGTGGAACAAATTACTAAAAGACATTGGAGAATAGCAGTGGGATATACACTAACTAAGGGACGTTTCGACCCACCGGCTCAAGCTGCAGTTGTCGATGGCCTGCCCGCAAGCCTGGGAGTGACATTGCCGAAGGATTACGCCGATTTCGTTAGGGAGCATAATGGAGGTGAAGGCTTCATCGGCGACAGCTATATAATTTTTTTCAAGGCTGAAGAGTTGGTAGACTTCAATCGAGAATATGAGGTTGAGAAATACGCACCAGGCATCCTCTTGTTTGCGTCGAATGGAGGAGGGGAAGCCTATGGCTTCGACACCCACGACGTGGAAATGCCGATCGTGCGCATCCCATTCATATTTATGGAACGGCAATCCGCCGAGACGATAGCGCGTGACCTCGCCGGTCTGTTTGCTGCGTTGGAGGACTTGAAATGAGCGTCCAAGGTACAGATTCGCGTTCCAAAGGCATGGAATTGTTCGAGATCAAACCGGTAGCGGTTGGCGGCGATCCAGTTAGCATGGAAAACAAGATCTGGTTGACCAGGCAAGAGCATTTTCAAGTGGTGCGCTTTTGGAATCGAACTATCGAAGTTCAGCGTAAGGCGGCGCTGGAAAAGGCGGGACGAAACGGGGAATAGAGTGCAAGGAGCACGAGCCATGACCAGCGTCGGACGATCATTTTGCAAATCCACCGAACCGCCGGCGTAAGCAACTCGTCCCTAGATCCCAACATAATAATGGTACCATCTTCCAGAGGTTTTGCATCCGAATCGTGGCGGAGGGTTTCTCTTTGGGGAAAGTAGGTAGGCTGATAGAGATAGTCGAAAGGCTGTCGGAGTTTGACGAGTACGACACGATTTATGCGTCGGAGCCTTGGACCGAGGATTCCGTTGCGATGGTTGCTACCGGGCTGGACACGGGAAGATCGCCACCGGAGGCCGTCGAAGCCGGTTTGGAATATTTTCTTGAGATACATATCTGTCGAGAAGTCATCGAGGGTTGGCTTGCCTCAATAAAGAAAAACCTAGCCTAGCGGGGGTTTGTCAAAGGCTTATCGAATACGCCATCAATGACGCATAGGAGAGATAGAGTGGAACATAACCCGCGCTATGACGGAAAGCCGCTGCTTAAACTATTGGAATTTTATGTTTTGTGGGTAATTGGTGAGCTGCCCGAAGAGGTGGATAAATCCTTGAAGGCGATAGCTCCCAAACTGCACACTCTCTATGGCGGCGATGGACAGTGGCAGGGCGCAATTGCCGCATCTGTTCATTTTTCCGAGGAATACCGGCGGAAATCCGGGGTCTATGGGCGAGGAACCTCGAAATCGCTCGCGACAACGACGTAACGCTTTCGCCTCAGAAATTTGCCGAGATGTTCGTAGATGAAAATTTCGAGAATGATGGATTACGGTGACAGCGTATTTCTAGAGGTCCGCACCAGTGCGAGGTAGAGCGAAAGCTCTAAAGCTGACAAATTGAAAAGAGTGCACTGTCACCGTAATTCCGAAGCATTGAGACGCATAATTCAGCTGGACAGCCTGATCGTGGGCGTTGGAGGAACTGCCGGATTATACTTGTCCAGCGGACAAAGTGGCTCCAGTATGGACGGACCCGTTGAGAAGAACAGCAATGTCTATTAGATTCGCTGCGCTGGCGCCCACTTACATCTGAAGGGCTGGCCAGCGGTCACTTTGAAAAGCGCATGGGACGGCGGCCTTGGCTCGCCGCAATGAACATGGGCAGGAAGATACTTCTCGGTGGAACCGTTTCCTATGACGACGACATCGAACTGAACACGCGGCGGCAACACCCGACCATAGCCTGGTTGTGGCGGCTGGGGACATGTGATCCTTCGGAAAGGCCAGAGCTACTGGCCAAATACGAAGAATGGAATCAACTCCATGAAGAGAAAAAGCGGAATGCCAAGGGTTGGGAACACCGCAGCTTTTGCCCCTTGCTGGACGTTGATGACATCGGTCGCACAGTCATGCAGAGGGCGACGCCGAGGCAATGGCGCTGAGGATCGAGCTTGGGCTGCCGGCTGAACCGGAGAAAGTGCCGACCGAAGAAGAGCGTATTCTGGCCGAGGCCGGGGATGGCTATGTGACGCCTGCGCAGCGCAAGCGGCTGCGCTACCTGCGCAAGCACCCTGAGGACGGGTGATGCGCCGCGTCTAACTCTTCGGTCTTCATCACAGCGCTGATCGTCGCGCACCAAATTGGAACTTCTTTCAAGCCTCGCTTTCGCGGGGCTTTTTTAATGGAGCAAGCCTTATGGCCCGACCTGCAACTGCCGCCGTTCGTCTGTTGACCGGCGAACGCGAACCCGTGCGCCTGGCGACGACGGGCAACATCACCCTTTATGGCCTGCAGACCACCGACGGCGTGCCGGCCGAGGTCGGCGACCGTGTGCTGGTCAAGAACCAGACCGATGCCCGCGACAACGGCATTTATACCGCCAGCGAAGGCCAATGGTTCCGCGCCGCCGATGCCCGCACCAGCCGCACCATGCAGAAGGGCACGACGGTGCATGTTCAGCAGGGCGCGGTCTCGGCCGACTTCGTCTATGTTTTCGAAACGCTCGATCCGGTGATCGGCACCGACGCGGTCACGATCGCCTTTTACCTGTCGGAGGACACGCTGGGCGATGCGGTGGCTGCTGCCAGCGCCGCCGCCGCCAGCGCCGCTGCGGCGCTCACCTCCAAGAACGCTGCCGCCACCAGCGCCACCAATGCCGGCACCTCGGCCGGCGCCGCCGCGGGTTCGGCCACGGCCGCCGCCGGCTCCGCCACAACAGCCGCGACCAGCGCCACCAATGCAGGCAATTCGGCAACGGCGGCTTCCGGCTCGGCATCGGGCGCGGCGACCAGCGCCACCAACGCAGGCAACTCGGCTACAGCTGCAGCCGGTTCGGCGAGCGCTGCCTCGGGCTCGGCAACCGCGGCTTCCACCTCAGCCACCAATGCCGCGACCTCCGCTTCCAATGCGGCGGCCAGCGCTGCGGCGGCATTAACCTCGGTGGCGGCGCTCGGCTACACCTTTTCCACGACCACAGCCGACGCCGATCCGGGCAATGGCACCTTGCGGCTGAACAATGCGAGCGCTGCCTTGGTGACCGCGGCCTATATCGACAATCTCGACGCCGGCGGCTCCACGGTGAGTGGCATCCTCGATGGCTTTGACGACAGCACGAACCCCATCAAGGGCCAGTTGACCCTGCGCTCGAAAGCCTCCACCGCTATCTACTCTGTCTATAATGTCAGTGGCGCAGTTGTGGATGGTAGCGGCTACCGCAAACTGACGCTCGCCTATGTCAGTGGCGCCGGCACTTTGCCGACGACGGCCAACGGCATCTGGCTGATGTTCGACCGGGCCGGCGACAGAGGCGCCGACGGGACGGGAGTAGGAGATTTTTTGGGGCCTGCGTCTTCGGCAACCGACAATATTGTCACTTTCGCGGGCACGACGGGCAAGGTGGGGAAGGATAGTGGGATCGCGGTGTCCAGCCTGGCGCCGAAGGCCAGCCCGACATTTACCGGGACGCCAACGGGGCCGACCGCAGCGCCTGGAACGAATACCACGCAATTGGCTACAACGGGGTTCGTCAAGGCTGGGTTTGATCTGAAACTTGATAGCCGACCCAACCTTGGTGTCGTCGCGCAGACGATCACCGATTGGAACAACGCCCTGGACAATGGCTGGTATATGGCCTCGGCGGCGGCTAATGCGCCAGACGGCGTAAATTGGTTCCTGGGGTTTGTGGAAGCGCACGGAAGCACTGGCTACCGGACGCAGACGGTGCATGATTTCGTCAACGACACTACGGCGGCAGACCAAAAGCTATGGCGGCGCAGGCAGGCTGGCGGTGCCTGGGGAGGATGGATCAAGCTGCAATGGTCGCAGGCCGAACAGGATGCACGCTATGTCCAGTCGTCCACGGCGTTGCTTCAGAAGTTTTATGAAAGCCCGCAACAGACCATCACATCCGGCGGGTCGCTGACGTTGGCTCATGGACTCGGCGTCAAGCCAAAAAACTACTTTGCCGTGCTGCAATGCACTACGGCAGATGCCGGGTATTCCATTGGAGACGAAGTACTGGCTAATCCGGGCGGCGGTACAGGCAACAAAGGTCTATCGCTGGTCCCGGACGCCACCAACATCAATGTGCGGTTTTCGTCCACCGCTGTTGATATCACTGCCAAAGGCACCGGCGCAGGCACCACAATTACCAATAGTAGCTGGAGGCTCGTCGTGCGAGCGTGGGCCTAATTATTAGCGGCTTCTCTCCTGGCCTGCAGCAGATCCTGCTGAGCGCAGTATTTCTCGTAGGGCGACCCCGTATACCGGGAAATGTATATGTCTACGCTTACCGATACAGGCAAAACAGCCAAAAAGAAGCCGCCTGTCGATAGCAGCCATCCGGCACCGCAACATAGGCGCCAAGAGCGACAAGTGCCACCAGTCCAATTTGCAGGGACTGATACCGGTACAGAAGCCACATCTAAAAAGCCCTTTCCAATTTTGAGGCGACACCATGACAAAATACTCGTTGACGGCAATGGCGCCTATCTCGGCGGCTTTGATGGTGAAGACCTCGAGCTTCCTGAAAATGGCATCGAAGTGCCTGAAGCCCCGGAAGATGCGCGTCAAATATGGGATGGCTAGGCTTGGAGTGCTGCCCCGGCAGTCCGCCACATTGTGCTGAAATCCATAGTGCAAGCCCGCATCATCGGCGGCGGCAAGATGCCGCAGGCCTATGGCATGCTCACCGGCAACCCGATCTATTTCGCCCGCTGGTTCGCTCCGGACGATCCCTCTCTCTACAGCGACGATCCTGATGCTGTGAACTTGGTCCGAGCGCTCGGGCTCGATCCGGCGGTAATCCTCGCCCCTAGCCCACAACCCCAAAAGAGGCACAAAATGAACCGCAACTTCGCGCGGGCGCTTGCGCTCGTCCTCAAATCGGAAGGCGGCTGGTCCGACAATCCGGCCGATCCCGGCGGCGCTACCATGAAGGGCGTGACGCTGGCCAATTTCCGCCGCTACGTGAAGGCGGATGCGACGAAGGACGACCTTCACCATATCACGGATGCTCAGGTGGCGAAGGTCTATCGCCGCTTCTATTGGGATGCCGTTGCCGGCGTCGAGCTTCCCGGCGGTGTCGACTATGCCGTCTTCGACTTCGCCGTGAACAGTGGGCCGGGCAGGGCGACTAAATATCTGCAGGCTGCAGTTGGCACCGCACAGGACGGCAGGATCGGCCCGGCCACGCTCAAAGCTGTGGGCGCCAGGCCACCGGGCGCAGTCATCGACGATCTTTGCGATGCCCGCCTGGCATTCCTGCGGCGGCTGCCGACCTGGCCGGTTTTCGGCAAGGGTTGGAGCGATCGCATCAGGTCGGTCCGTTCCCAGGCGCTGTTGATGTCGGCACTACAGCCCGCTCCGGCACCTTTGCCGGGCTCCCCGACCCAGCCATCAGCGCTCTCGCCGAAGCCCGGCAGTGCGATGCCGCCGGTGTCTACCGGCGGGCGCGTCAGCCCCGTCGAACGCCTGCCGTTCTGGCGTGCGCTGCTTCAAATCCTGAAATCGATTTTCGCAAGGAGTTCGACATGATCGCCGTCTTCATCCGCATCGGCTTGCGTTACGGCGCCGGTGTTCTGGTCGCGCGTGGCCTGCTCGGCGCCGACGACGCGGCGGCATTTTCTTCCGACCCCGACACTCAAGCTGGTCTGGAGATCGCCGCCGGTCTCGCCATCGCCTCGGTCACCGAGACCTGGCACTGGCTGGCCCGCAAATCCGGCTGGGAGCACTGACATGGAAGGGTTTCAACAACTGATCATCGCCTATCTCGAAGCCGCGCAACCCTATGCTATCGGCTTTGCCGCCGGGCTTGTCGCCGGGTGGCTGCTGTGAGCGCGCTCCTCGCCGTCCTGCTTGGCAACAAAGTGCTGCTGGGCTTCCTGGCATCGGCCATCGCCGCCCTTTGCTGGGGCGCTCACCAGCGGCTGGCCGGCGCCTGGGCCGAGCGCGGCAAACTGGCGGCCGCTGAGGCCGCGGCGCGCGCGGTCGCTGAGCAGGTGCAGAACGACGTCGGCGCACTGCCGGCGGACGCTGTTCGAAAGGAGCTAAAATCATGGGCAAGGGACTGATGCTTGCGCTGCTTGTGGCGCTTGCCGGGTGCACAACTACTTCGGGCGGCTTCTGCGCGATTTCGAGCCCGCTGCGCCTGTCGGCCGAAGCCGTCGACGTCCTGTCGGACGCCGAGGCGAGAGCGCTCTTGGCGCACAACCGCAAGGGACAAAAGCTCTGCGGATGGAGGCCTTAGCCGATGCACGACCTCTTCGACATGCTCGGCATCAAGGGGCCGGTCGTCGCCGCCGGGCTAGCTGGCGGCGTGCTGCGAGCACTGTCGCGCCATCGCTACAAGCTGCGCGAGATGATTGCCTCGCCGATCTGCGGGGCGCTGGCGGCTGCGTATCTGACGCTGCCTGCCGTCGCCTGGTTCAGGGCAACCGGCATGCCTATCCCCGATCCGGCCGACGACACCACCACGCTCGCCGCCGCCTTTTTGATCGGCGTCTCGGCCATGTGGATTTCCGACATCGTCTTCGAGGTCATCGTGCGGCGGTTCGGCTCGGCCGGCAACGAGTGATGCACTTGAGATGCTGGAAAAAGCCAGCGACAATGCCTACCTAAGGAGCAATCCAATGGAGGTATGATATGGCGACGTCCACCGAACGTGCAGTCCTTGCCGGCGGCTGTTTCTGGGGCATGCAGGATTTGATCCGGCGCTATCCCGGCGTGATCTCTACCCGCGTCGGCTATAGCGGTGGCGATGTGCCCAACGCCACGTATCGCAACCACGGCAGCCATGCCGAAGCCATCGAGATCGTTTTCGATCCGGCCAGGATTAGCTTTCGCACATTGCTCGAATCCTTTTTCCAGATCCACGATCCGACCACCAGGAACCGCCAGGGCAACGATGTCGGAATGAGCTATCGCTCTGCGATCTTCTACACCAGCGACGAGCAGAAGCGCGTCGCCGAAGACACCATCGCCGATGTCGATGCCTCTGGACTGTGGCCGGGCAAGGTCGTCACCGAGCTTGCGCCGGCGGGCGATTTCTGGGAGGCGGAGCCAGAGCATCAGGACTATCTCGAGAAATGCCCCAACGGCTATACCTGCCACTTTGTCAGGCCGGGCTGGAAGCTTCCGGTCCGCGAAAAGGCTGTTTCGTAACGCAGCCGCTATCGTCTGCTTATCTGGCGGTCGAACTATTCTTCCGCGCGATCGGTATGCCGGCCGCCTCGTAGAGGTGGCCGTGCTCGGGCTGCCCATAGACGAACGCGCCGTGGACGGGTTTGCCGTCGACCTCAGAGCCTGAGAACGCGACGGCCTCGATCTTCTTTGTTCCGGTCAGGCTCTGGTTTCGAAGATAGGCGAAGGTTCGCACCGCTTCTCCAACAATTCGATCGAGAAACGGTTTTGCCCGCCTCCCGGGCCGTCGCACTAGGCTTGGAAAGCGCTCTCGTCCCGAAACAAAATGGTGCTGTGCGCAAAGCGCCGGCATGATCTGATAGATTCGGTTGAGCGAGCAGGTCATGAATCCTGGGTGAAAAAGAACGAAGTCGACCTCTCCTCTCAGATGCATGGTCCCGCGCAGCAATCTTTGCGCTGCCGATCTGGAGAGGACATAGCCTGCGGCGCCCGCGTGCAGGCCATAAAGTCTGGCAAGCGAAAACCCATCATCGAGAGCGACTTCCTTGCGTCCGACCCTCACTTTGGCAAAATGCGTTTCCAGCTTGATCACATCGGCATCGCGCGGCACCCATCGATCGGAAGCAAGCAGCGAGCCGGCGCCCGCGCCGAAAACGACGTCGTCCTCGAAAACCGCGCCATATTGATCCGCGCCGTTCGCAACGATCTCCCAACACGAGCGGTGGCTCAGGAAACAGCAAACCTCAGCAGCGCTTAGCGGGCTTTTGGCGACAGAGCAGCAATCGGGGCAATCGATGGCGGAGACACGCTCAAATGGTACTCCGATCCGGCCGAACTCGGACGCGACATGCGCCAGCCGATCGCGAGAACGATCAAGATTGATCACCAGACACCTCATCAGCGCCCCCTTGTCCGGTGATCAGTGAATATCACGTTCCCGTGATTGCACAAAATTTGCTTACGTGCGGGGCAGTGGGTAGCGGCGTACGGTGCCGCCGGTTGGTTTTGGAGGTTGGGTGGACATTGACGGCGTCCCCCGCGTGGCGCGAGCCTTTACCGTGCGCGCCTAGACGAGTCGCCCTAGAAGCCGAAGAATTGCCGACCGATCATGTATCCGAGCGCGACGACCACAAGGGGAAACAGGGCGGGCGTCAGCCCACCAAGAGCGGAGGTCTTTGGCTGTTGCCTGGAGATGGTCCTGGGTGCATTGCCGAGATTCTTGGTCATCCGGTATAGTAGCAAGCGCTGATTAACGATTCCGTAACCCGATCGAGGCCGCCGCGGCTTTTTGCGTTTGTGGCGCGACCTTGACAATGCCCAGCCCGTGACGCAACTGGGCCGTCTTTGAGAGCATTGTGAGGCAAGGTCAATGCGGGTGACGCTCGTTTTGAAGGGCGTAATACCCTGCCGAGGTTACGGTGGGATTCAGCGTCAGGTCGAATGGCTGGCCACGGAGATGGTTCGTCTCGGACACGAAGTCGTGGTGATCGCTGGCCCTGGCTCCAGCCACCCGCTCTTCGAAGTCCGGCACGCTTCGACCGATGCCGAATGCCGGGCAGCCATTCCGCGGGACACGCAAATCGTCCACACCCATAGTTGGCCCGTCGAGGTGCCATTTCCAACGCTGAATACGCAGCGCGGCTTTATGCCGGACCAGCCGATGCCAGTTGCGAACTGGAGCTTTATCAGCGCCAATCATGCCCGCCAGCATGGGCGCGAGACATTCGTCTACAATGGCTTTCCGGTGGACGCCTATCGTTTGTCGGCTGCAAAGGGCGACCGCCTGCTATTTCTCGCCGGCATTGCACGATCAAGCAAAGGCCTCAACCGCGCCGTCGATCTCGCCAAAAAATTCGATTTCGGTCTCGATATCGCCGGTGGCTCGCGTTGGAAACTGCTGGGCCGAAGTCAGACCCGCCGCGAAGGGTTGTTTTTCAAGAGCCTTGGCAGGCGATACCGTTTCCACGGAATCGTTGACGGCGAGCCGAAGCTTCGCCTTCTCGGCGAAGCGCGAGCCTTCCTCAACCCCATCGCCTGGGAGGAGCCGTTCGGCAACGCACCGGTCGAAGCCATGTTGTGCGGCACTCCGGTGCTGACGACGACGCGAGGCGCATTGCCCGAGACGGTCGATGCCGACAGCGGGCGCTTCTTTGAGACCGATGAAGAATTTGCGGCCGCTTTCGAGGCCGTCGCCGACCTTACGCCTCAGCAATGCCGCGAATCGGCCGCGACGAGATTTCCCATCCAAAAAGCGGCGCGCGGCTATCTGGATCTCTATGCCCGCATCCTTGACGGCGAAGCGCTTCCTTGACGACCGGCGATCCAATCCTCTTCGTCGGCTTCCCCGCGGTCGGCGACTTCGTCCGTTGCCATTCCGCCATCCAGATCATTGCCGCGCGATTTCCTGATCGCCCCATAGATGTCGTCACCTCGCCCGTTGCAGCGCCGCTGGCGCGCCTGATGCCGCATGTCAGGAAGGGCTGGGCGCTTGCCAAGCGTCATCAGCGCCCCGGTTTTGGCGAGCGCAGCCGCCTGGTTGGCGAGTTGCGCAAGGAAAATTACCGTACGGCCTATCTGATGACCAGCAGCACCAAGGCGGCGCTGATGGCGTTCATGGCCGGAATAGAGGAGCGCATCGGCTATCCGCAGGAGTTGCAATTCGGCCTCCTCAATCGCTTCCCCGCCGGCTGGTTGGCCCATCTATGGGCCTTCGGACCCCGCAAGACGCGGCTGTTCGAGGAAGTCTGCTCGATTGCCTCGCTTGGCGAAAAGCCGGCTGCGGGCGCAGAGTGGCCGGCGCCCCGGCTTGTGGTCGATCCGGCCGAACTGGACGAATGGCGCCAGCACAAGAAGATCGATGCCGACCGACCGGCACTGGCGCTCTATACTGCCGACATTGAGAATTTCCGCTCATGGCCCGTCGAGCGCTTCATTTCGATCGCCAGAGACCATCATGATCGCGGCTGGGCAATCTGGATTGTAGGCGGACCGCGCGAGCACGCCGGTGCCGCAAAAATCCGCGCCGCCATTCCTGAGGCAATCGACTTCACCTCGACCCCGTCGATTGCTGACGCGATGTGCCAAATCGCTGCGTCGACCATGTTCCTCGGGGTTGATGGCGGGATTTCCCACGCCGCCGCTGCCCTGAACGTCCCATGCGCGCTCATCTACGGGCTGAATCGCCCCTATGTGCATGGGCCCGTAAACAACCATGTTCGCTTTATCGAACCGCCGCTTTCGACGCCCAGCTGGGTCAAGGACACGCGCGGCGTCAGCGAAACTCGGGTGAGGGAGGTTCTGGCTGACCTCTCAGCCGGTATTGCCAACTGACCGGTGGCCTCGCCGGCCCCAAGCGTCTGATCAAACGCTCCGTGGGGGCAACCATCGCCCCGTTTCGGGTTTACCCCTTGACACCTACCCCTTGGCCCTGCGGTTTTCGGGCTCGTGATTGCCGACCCAATGTGCACGGATGCGGTCGCTGGCTTCAAGGTAGGCCATGTCGATGAGGTAGGTCAGAAGCTTCTGGCCGTCGGCTTCGGCTTTCTGCCGAAGCTCCCGCAGTATCCCTTGCGCGAACTGCAGGTTCTCCATTTTGCTCGGCTGGTCCATTGGTGCCCCCCAACGTCTGCGTATGAACTTTGCGCTGGCTATGCTGCATGAAGATTGCCGTGAAGTGGATATTGCACGTGCGGACCGCGATCCTGCGAAGGCGCTGGCTGCACGAAAATCGCCCCATCCGGCTTCAAGATTCGCTACACTATGTGACGGAAAGAAAATAAACAAAGCGTTCTTTTGTACAAGACAGCAAGATTCCTTCAGTTCACACCACGAGATACTTGGACAGCATAGTTGACGTAACGATATTGCGTGGTCTTAAGCTCTCGTTTCCAAACAAAATCTAGCATCGTTGCAACCACAAGACGAATTCCAGCTAACCGGGGCCGCTCCGTAGTCAATCGCCGGTTACAAACGGCACCGTGTCTCAGCCCAGGGCTTTGGCCAACCCATCGTTCCACGGCAGCGCAGGCCGGATGATCTACCGCCCGCCTTGGCTTGACGCCAAGGCGGGCTTTTTGCGTTTGGCTTCTACCGGGTGAAATGTTGTCGGACCCGGTCCTGTCGGCATCGGGCGGTGTCGAGAATGATTTCCTGCCTGCCGGCTGTCTGCGCCGCTCGCGCTAGGCCGACTTGCGTTGCGGCAAGCTAGACGGCGTCTCGACACCGTCAGAAATCGGTTCGGCTGTCCGGTTTGTCGGCTCGTCATCGACCCGGTCGTGCTCGAATTGCCGGGCGGCAGGCAAGCGTTGCAACCAGTGCTCACGGCGATTGACCCAGAGTTCATAGCTGGGCTCCAGCCCTTCGGTGGGCACCTCATCGAGGCTGCCAATCGTCACTTCCACCTCATTCTCACGAACCAAAGGGGCCCGGCCGCCGCAGGTGGGACAAAAACTTCTGTCGCCGTAGCTGCTGACGATACCCGTCGTTTCGAACGCCTCGAGCGGCCACACTGCAAACGCCGAAAAAGCCGACCCGCTAGCCTTGCGGCAGTCCTTGCAATGGCAAAGGCCAATCCGAAAGGGATCTCCCGTCACCGAAAACTGGATGCCGCCGCACAGGCAGCTGCCGCTCCGCCTTGTATCATTGGGCATGACCGCTCCTCCATCTGGTTGGGCATCACACCACTACATCTTGCAGCGCCATGCGCACAATCAATTCACCCGCAGCGCAAGGGTTCCATGTCGCCTCGCGCAAAGCATCGTCTGAACCCGGGAGCGCCATGGCAACGACCGCCGCAAGGCTGCTGGATGTGTCAGTTCGGGAAATCGAACACCGGTTCCCGGCACCAATAGACACGGCACTGGCGATCACGTGTCGGAACGGAGGCAGCGACCGGCACCTCCGGCCAGTCGCACTCGTTGCCGTATTGGCGGACATAGCGATCGTAAGTATTCCGGCCGGTCGTCAACACCGCCGAGTGATGGCTCTGGATCAGGCGCTGCGTCTCCTCGCAGCTCATCGAACGCGTGTCGGGTCGGGCGTGGGCCGTGCTTGTTGCTGCAAACAACGCCGTTCCAATGATCCATGCGATTGTTTGGGATGTCATGGCGATCCTTATCCTAAAATACGGCCAGGTATTTCAACAGCGAAATGATGCCGATAATGATGACAACGATCTGCGCGATCTGCCTCGTGCGGCCATCGAGTGGCAGACGCTGGATGAGATAGAGCACCAGGATGATCACCAGGAAAGTGATCAGAATGCCGATAAGTACCGATGAAGCCATGTCCCTCACTCCGTCTGGCTACGTCTGAGAAGAGTACGCAGCGGCAAACGCTCTGGCCATAGATTGGTTCCTGTCGATGCGAAGCCGCCGGCGCAACGTAAAGGCTGCGAAACAGCGTTCCGCGGCCTTTGAAGCTGAACGCCGATCAGGGCCTGTTTGCCGCACGGTTGTCGTTTGCCATCGGCGACACAGTCCCAGGCAACTTGTTGCTGGCGTCAGGCGAGCTAACGGGAGAACCGCCTCGGGTTGACGGGGTTCCGACAAAAACGGCCTGAGTTGCGCTTCGTTGTCGACATTTGCGCGAGCCCTGAGATCCGGCGCCGCCCGGCGGGTGATCGCCTTTTCTGAGGAGAACAATTGCCGTCCCAAGGGGACGACGGGAACCGAAACCTCGCACGTGCATCTCAGGTACCGCGGAACGGGCAAATCGAGCAGGTGGGGAATTTGGGGTAGGGGAATACGTCATCCAACATGCGGGGATTGGAATCCCAGGTGTCGGGCCCGCCAGTTTGTTGGAAGCGTTGCCCGTTGCAGCCTACACCATCGACACACAGGGCCGCATCACCTTCTACAACGAGGCCGCCGAACCTGAGTGGGACGACGCGCCGCGGTTTTGGCTCCGTCGTGCTCAAGCGGGTTGCACCACAAGCGCTTAGCGGCACCGGACAACTGGAATTTGGGGAACAAGGCGTCGTCTGGACGCTCCAGGCGCCGCTGCGCTCGGTCCAAATCTCTCTCGCGGATTTTGTCGATTGAAAGAGCGGGTCGCGCCTTAGGACAATCCCAGCAGGGGAGCGGTTTGGCCGCCTGTGGTGTCGGAATTGCCGATGCCAGACAGTTCGTGCTTATCGTCGGCAAGCGAAGTCAATCTCCCCGCCTCGACGGAGGTCAGTCCGTCCAATTCCATCACCGCGCCGTAGAGTTGGGCCGTCTGCATCACAAGCCGCTCGACATCTTCAAGGGCGACGTTCTCGTCCAGGTTACGCAATCGTATGTCCTCGGCAACCACCGCAATATTGACCATTCCGCGCGAGCGCAGCGCGCCCAGGACCCGTGAATTGAGATCCTCCCGTAGCCGAGCCGAATATCCGTAGCGCATGGAAACCTTCCTTTCAGGAGCCGGTTGTCCCGTCGTGATCAAGATGCGCCAACGACCTTCAGATGGCAAGAAGAATATAAAATATTCTCAAGTAAATCAAGTAGTTAGCAGACTGCGAGGGTTGTGCTATCGGCGTGTCTTCCTCATCGTTGGTCTTGTATGTGAGTCACCCACCAGCCTCTCTTGACGCGCTGCACGGGGACCCCTAGCTATACTGCAATTGAGACACATACTAACTCACCATATTTTTGGTCTTGACGGTTGGAGGCGCGAATGGCCGAGCTGGAACGACCCGAGCGACTGCAGATCATGCTGACAGCCGAGGAATTGGCTGCCTTGGAAAACTGGCGCTTCGAAAAGCGCATGCCAAGCCGGTCCGCGGCAGTGCGGGAACTGCTGCGGCGCGGCCTGGATGCGGATGGATTCCTGACTGCGGGACAAGGAACAAAGTCTCAGGACTTTGGAATTCTGGGCAGCAGTGTGACTGGCGACGGCCAGTCGGGCGAGTAATCCGACGGCGGTTAGCCAACAATCGCTTTTTCTGGAAGTGCCGCTACCAATTTATTGCAGTGGCGGAAACGCAAAGCGGGTCGGCTCTCGGCAGGGTACTGGTCTCAGCAGGGTACTCTTGGCGTATGGTTGCAAAGCCCGCTCCGGTTCGCCGGAGCGGGCTTTTTGCGTTTTCCGAACAGGAAATGGTCGCGATCGCTTTCAGATACGCTCAAGGTTCTCTTCGCACTCCATGCACGTGACGCTGTGACCGGGGCACCTGAGCCGGTGTGTTCCTCCAGGGCAGCAATGGCCGTTCGAGCTCGCCCACCGGGCACAGACAAACACCTTGCGGGTTCCGTGGCATTGTGGACATTCTATCGGACGCGCCAGCAGAGCCTCGTTCTCCGAGACACGGCATTCCCTCTCAAGAACCTGGACCATCTGAAACCCCAAGGCCGAAATACGGCTAAGCTATCCATACCCGGAAAGCCTAAATTAGAATTTAATCACATAGATCACGAGCCTTCCGAGGGGGAAGTTTCGCGGATGGCGATCTCAGGCCACCGGCAGTCCGCCGCGCGTGTCTCGTTCCCAATCTCGGCCGTCTCAAAGTCAAGCTCCGGTTGCTCCCGGCATCGGTCGACCCGCGATTTTGCCCACCGATTTTCGCATTCGGATCGTTATAGGCTTTCGCTTTGCTGGAGCGGCGTTAAAGCTGCCCGGCAAATGCCTGAGCGGGAACAGTCCGTTTCTGCGTCGGTTCGTTTGGACAAGGATGTCTGCCAATGACATTGATGGGCGCAGCGGCACTTTTGATCCTTGTCCCGACTTATGCCGGCGTCGCAATCGGGCGTATTCCAGGCCTCCGTCTCGACCGGGCAGGGATCGCCTTGCTGGGGGGTGCGGCGATGATCGCCATCGGCGCACTCAGTATGGAAGATGCCTATCGCGCCATCAATTTCGACACCATTACGCTGCTGCTCGGGATGATGATCGTGGTGGCGCATCTGAAGGTGTCCGGCGCCTTCCGGGCGCTTGGCGCCTACGCTATCGAGCATGCGCACGCGCCTTTCGTGCTGCTGGTGATGGTGACGCTTTTGACCGGCGTGCTGTCGGCGTTCCTGGTCAACGACGCCATCTGCCTGGTCATGGCGCCGATCGTCGTCCACGTCACCCGTGTCATCAATCGCAATCCCATTCCCTATCTGATCGCCACCGCCACCGCGTCCAACTGCGGCAGCGTCGCCACCATCACCGGCAACCCGCAGAACATGGTCATCGGCGCGCTGTCGGGAATTTCCTACCCGGCCTTTTCGGCCGCCCTGGCGCCGGTTGCCCTCTTCGGCCTCGTCGCGGTCATCGTCATCGTGCGCATCGTCTACCGCGCCGAATTCGCCCGCACCGCCGATCTCAACCCGGAAGTCTATCGCGGCCGCATGCTGCCGGGACAGGTGCTGAAGGCGGTGGTTGTCTGCATCGGCCTGGCCATCGCCTTCTTCGCCGGTGTTCCGGTTGCCAAGGCAGCGCTCATCGGCGGCGCCATCCTGTTGCTCACCCGCGCCATCAAGCCGGCCCGCATCTACCGCGAGATCGACGGTCCGCTGCTGTTCATGTTCGCCGGCCTGTTCATCGTTGTCGCCGGCGCCGAAAAGACGCTGCTGACGCCCGACATCATCGCCTCGGCCAAGAACCTCGGGCTGGACGACGTCTGGCGTCTATCGGGCTTCACCGCGGTGCTCTCCAACATCATGAGCAATGTTCCGGCCGTGCTGGCGCTGCGGCCATTCATACCCGGCCTTGAGAACCCCGGGCGTGCCTGGCTGGTGGTGGCGATGAGCTCGACGCTGGCCGGCAACTTCACCTTGCTTGGCTCGGTCGCCAACCTGATCGTCGCCGAACAGGCGCGGGCGGCCGGCACGCAGCTGTCCTTCTCAGCCTTCTTCAAGGTCGGCCTGCCACTGACGCTGCTCACCCTTGCCGTCGGCACGGCATGGCTGGCGGCTGGATTCTAGAGCAATTCCAGGAAAAAGTGTGAAGCGGTTTTTCGGTCCGGAATTGCGTCAAAACAAAGAGATAGCGTGTTTCGCCGTCTCCACTAAACGGTGAACGTCTAGCGGATAGTCGCCGATCCTGACCTTGCCCGAACCAGCGTTGCAGCGGCATGTCCGGCGGCCTCGACATAGTCGGGGTTGCGGTGGATCAGCATGATCGAGAACGCGCCGTCCATCAAAAGCACGATTTCGCGCGCCAGGGTCCGCGGCTCGTCGACGCCGTGGCCTGAGAGTTCGCCGGCCAACCAGGTCTCGAAATTCTGCTTATGCCGCGCCCCCGCTTTAACGGCGGGGTGTCCGGGCATGGAAGCGAGTTCGGCTGCCGTGCGCAGGAAGCCGCAGCCTCTCCATTTCGGGTGCTTCGCCACGCGCGCCAGATTGGTGAAAATCGCCTCGACCTTGCGCTCGACATCGCCTTCGGCCATCTCGAACCAGCCGGCCATCTGCTTGAGGTTCGGCTGGTCGCGACCGTCGAGATAGGCCGCGATCAAATCGTCCTTGCTCTTGAAATGATAGTAGAGCGTGCGCTTGGTCAGCCCGGCTTTTTCCGCCACTGCATCGACGCTGACGCGGCCGATCCCCTCGGCATAGAACAGCTTCGTTGCGGCATCGACAATGCGTTTGCGGGTAGGGCTTGGTGCTTCGCTCATACGCAAGTATACCGACTAGTGAATATACATACAACCGAAAGCCTGATCCTCTCCGTCGACAAACACAGGGAAGGAAAAGACATGACCGAGCTTGTGCTCACCGAGGCCCGCAACGGGATCGCCATCCTCACACTTAATCGGCCGGAAAAGCTCAACGCCTTGAACTATGCGCTGATTGATCGCCTGCTTGCGCTCCTCGATGCCGCCGAGACCGACGATGCCATCCGCGCCGTCATCCTCACTGGAGCAGGAGAGCGCGCCTTCTCCGCCGGCGGCGACATCCATGAATTCTCAGGCAGCGTGGACATCGGCGTCGACGTTGCCCTGCGCGACTTCGTCATGCGCGGACAGCGCCTGACCGCAAGGCTGGAGGCGTTCCGCAAGCCCGTCATCGCCGCCGTCAACGGCATCGCCTTCGGCGGCGGCTGCGAGATCACCGAAGCCGTGCCGCTCGCTATCGCCAGCGACCGCGCCTTGTTCGCCAAGCCTGAGATCAACCTTGCAATGCCGCCTGCTTTCGGCGGCACGCAGCGGCTTCCGAGGCTGGCAGGGCGCAAGCGGGCGCTGGAGCTGCTGTTGACCGGCGATTGGTTCCCGCCGCCGCGCGCCCTCGAACTCGGCCTCGTCAATCAGGTGGTGCCGCATGAGGAACTGATGCCCGCCGCAATTGATCTCGCCCGGCGCATGACCAGGCATTCTCCTGCAGCAATTGCCTCGATCCTCACAGCAGTGGCGCGCGGCCTGAACCAGAGCATCGCGGATGGCTTGGCTGTCGAGGCCGAGCAGTTCGCCCGCATGGCTCCGACCGCTGATCTGCGCGAAGGGCTGGATGCCTGGATCGCACGCCGCCAGCCGGGCTGTCACGGCTCGTGGACGCACATCACCCGGCCGGATGAAGCCAGGCGAGCCTCAACGCAGCAGGACGGGCTTGCGGACCGGGATCAAGGCGCCGTCACGGCCACATGACCTTTCATGTTGGGGTGGAAGCGGCAGAAATATTCGACCGCTTCCGCCTTCCGCAGGGTCAGGCTCGCTGTTGCCTTCGGCGGGATCATCACTTCCCAGCCACCCTTGACGGTAGCCGTATGTGCGAACACGTCCTTGTTCACCCACTTGATCGTGTCGCCGACCTTCGCCTCGACGGTGGCCGGCGAAAAGACAAGCTTGTCGATGGTGACCTGGATGGTTTCGGCCTGCACGGGTGAGGTCCCGAAGACCAGCGCCAGTGCAATCCATAGCAGCCGTTTCGACATGGCCTGGTCCTTACTTCAGCATACCTGCAACATGCTCGGCGTGCTGTTCATGGCCCTGGAAAATCTTCAGGCCGGTCTGCAGCAGGCTCTTCAACTCGGCATTGCTGGCCGATGGGATCAAAAGGGTTTCAAGCGCGCCGTCGACCTGTTTGTGGTAGGCGATCTCGTTGTCGACATAGGCTTTGTCAAAGGCTGCGCCGTCGAGTTTGGCGAGCTTCGCCCGCTCCTCGGCCGCAGCCTTGGTCAGCGCCTGGCTGGTTGCGTTGTCTTCCGGCGTCACCTTCAGCTTCTTTACCAGTTCCAGTGCCTGCGCGTTGACCGCTTCGTGGTCGCGCACCATGTCGTTGGCGAAATCCACGACCTCCTTGGTCTTCGATTTCTTGATCGCCTGCTTGGCGGCTTCCACATCGATGACGCCTGCGGTGTAGGCGATGTGGGCGATCTGCGGGTCCGTCGGCTTGTCGGCGGCTTGTGCAAGCGGGGCGGCGCCAAGCAGCAGCAAGGCTGCGAGGGTGGCGGTGTGTCGGGTAAGCATGGCATCTCCTTCGCCCGGACGCGGGATCGCGCCGGGCCATGTTTTTCAGTTGACGGTCATTGGATGCGCAGCGGCGGCAAACGTTCCCGAGGAAATCGGCCAAATCAGCCGATGATCAGCTCTCCAGGCCGAGCCGCTGCATGACGGCGCTCGTCAGCCTGTCGCAGCGCCGGCCGGCAAACGGGAAGGCGTCGAGCAGCACCGGCCCGATCTGGTCGTCGAGTGCATTGCGTACCAGGGCGCGGGCGCGGTGTAGCCTTGTCTTGACGGTTTCCGGCCGCACGCCAAGCAGCTCGGCGGTCTCCTCGATACTGAGCCCCTCGATAACCCGCGCCACGAACACCGTCCGATAAACATCGGGTAGGCTGTCGGTCGCCCGTTCCACCAACTCGAGTATCTGCCGCTGCGCCATCGTCCGCTCCGGATCGTCGCTGGGATTGAGGGGGAACTGGATGATTTCGGCTTGCGGGTTTTTCGCCACCGTCCGCCGCCTTTTGCGCAGACGGCCGAGCGCCTCGTTGATGACGATGCGCGACAGCCAGGTGGCCAATGAGGACTCCCCGCGAAAGGCATCGAGATGGGCAAAGGCTCTGATATAAGCCTCCTGGACGATGTCCTCGGCTTCGGCATCGTTGCGCACCACCCCGCGAGCGATGCGATAGAGCCGCTGATTATGGGTCTTCATGATGATGCAGAAGGCGTTGCCTTCGCGTGCCAGCGCGCGGCGCACGAGAAGCATCTCGCTTGAAGCAGCCGTGGGCATTGGTACAGACATAGCAGGCATGGCCAGTTCCTCGATCCAATCCCCGTCCGAAACCTCGATCAAGACATTGGATGACATCGCCGGCAAAAGGTTCCCGGCCATTTTCGCCCGGCTCCGACGGCGCCTAGAATACTGCTTCCGCCAGCGGCTTGTCAGCAGCCTGCACTCGCGCCGTGGCCGCAAGCAGGTCGGTCTGCGTGATCAGGCCAAGGATGCGGCTGTCCCCGTCCACGATGATGACTGCATGGGTGCGGCCGTCGGTGAGCACCGGTAGCAGGGCCATGGCGGGCGTACCGGCGGCGGCGGTCGACGCTGTCGACGTAACGCTTCCGACGGCTTCGTCGGCTCGCGCCAATTCCCTCAATCCAACGGTGCCGACCAGCCTGGCGTCCTTGTCGACAACCGGCAGCGTGCGGATATTGTGGTCGAGCAGCAGATGACGCGCCCGATCGGCGGACGCGTGTTCATCGACCGAAATCACGTCGCGGGACATGATGTCCTCGCACAACATGGTTCGGTGTGCGCGCATCGTCGCTTGCAGTTCGACCTGTCGCAGCAGCTGTTCGAGATCGTTGCGGTCGATGTCGAAGGTCTCGTCGAGCGCAGCCAGCGCGGCATCGATGTCCTCGGCCCGGAAGCCGATGCGCTCCTGAGCCGGCGGATCGATGGTTCCGTGCGTGCTTTTCGGGGCAGGGGCCGGCACATGCGGGTAGCTGCGTCGCGACAGCCTGTGGAAAGCATAGCCGAGCGCGACCAGCATCATGGAGTTCAGCGCCACCGGCACGAACGGAAACAGGAAGCCCGCACCGATCACGGCCGGCCCGCCGAGCACGGCGGTCAGTGCGGCGGCTCCGCCCGGCGGATGCAGGCAGCGCGAGAACGACATGGCGGCGATCGCCATCGCCACGGCAATGCCCGTGGCGAGAACGGGCTGATGGACGAAATGGGCCACGATCACGCCGACCAGCGCCGATATTGTATTGCCGCCGATGATCGACCATGGCTGCGCCAGCGGGCTTGCAGGCACCGCAAACAGCAGCACCGCCGACGCCCCCATCGGCGCCACCAGCAGCGGCACATGCGGGCCGTTGCCAAGCACCAGCGCGCCGATCGCGCCGGTCAGCGCAATGCCGATCATCGCCCCGATGCAGGCGATGAGGCGCTCGCGCAGCGTCGCGCCGGCGAGAATGGGGACAAAGAGACGAAAGGCCATGGCAAGCTCAGTCCGGCTGGAATTGTGCGCGCAGCGCCTGCAATGGCGTTGGACCGACGATTTTGAAAGTCAAACCGATCCGAAAATGCGCGCGTTGGGGAAATAACATTGCGCTTGGTTGACCGATGAGCGGCTTTGCGAGGTCGATCGTCCTACGAAAGTCGCTCGCCAATCCTTTCAACGGGTTAAGCCGGCTAGCGGAATCAGCTTGGCAAGTTTGCTGGTGTCATGCCGCAGCGGCCGCTTCCAGCCCGCGCAGGATATCGGCCTTGAGGTCCTCGACATCCTCGAGCCCGATCTGCAGCCGGATCAGCGGGCCGTCATAGGGGCCCTTGGCGACGGTACGGTCGCCGAGGAAGACCGGCACGGCAAGGCTCTCATAGCCGCCCCAGGAATAGCCGAGACCGAAGATTTTCAACGCATCGAGGAAGGCATGCTGCTGTCTCTGGCCGCCGCCTTTGAGCACGATGGAAAAGATGCCGCTCGAGCCGGAAAAATCACGCTTCCACACCGCGTGGTCGGGGTGGCTGGGGAGCGCCGGGTGCAGCACGCGGGCCACGCCGGGCTGGCCTTCAAGCCAGACGGCAATGGCAAGCGCGCTCTTTTGATGGTGATCCAGCCGAACGCCCATCGTGCGCAGGCCGCGCAGGACTTGGTAGACGTCGTCGGGGCCGGCGCAGCAGCCCATCGTGTAGAACGTCTCGCAAAGCTGCTTCCAGCAGTTGGCATTGGCAGACACTGTGCCCAGCAGCACGTCCGAATGCCCGGCCGGATATTTCGTCGCCGCATGGATCGAGATATCGACGCCGTGGTCGAGCGGGCGGAAATAGAGCGGCGTTGCCCAGGTGTTGTCCATCATGACGATGGCGCCCGTTTCATGCGCGGCCTTGGCGATCGCCGGAACGTCCTGCACCTCGAAGGTGTTGGAGGCCGGTGATTCCGTAAACACGACTTTGGTGTTCGGCTTGATCAAGCTGGCGATGCCGGCGCCGGCATGCGGAGCGTAATACTCGACCTCGACACCCAGCCGCTTCAGCATCGTGTCGGCGAAATTGCGGGTCGGATGGTAGACGGAATCGACAATCAGGATGTGATCGCCTGCCGAGAGAAACGCCAGCAACGGGACGGTCACCGCCGCCAGGCCCGACGGCACGATTATGGTGCCGGCGGAGCCTTCCAGCGCGTCGATCGCATGCGCCAACGCATCGGTGGTCGGCGTGCCGCGTGTGCCATAGGTGTATTTCTGGCTGCGAGCCGCCATCGCCGACGCATTGGGATAGAGCACGGTCGAGGCATGCACGATCGGCGGATTGACGAAGCCGAAATAGTCGTGCGGATTGTTGCCCGAATGGGCAAGCCGCGTGTTGATACCCATTTCGTTGCCGTCAGTCGCCATTGCTCTTCGCCTTGTGGTGAAAGCGCTAGCCATAGAGCGGCGGCATTGGCCGTGCAACAGCGGGCGCCCGCCAGGCGGTGCCCTTTGCATAGGCCAATTCCCCCATGAATAGTCTGGAATGCGTGGCGATCCAGAGCCGCGGATTTCATGAGTGGATGTGGATTAGCGTCGACGGACTTTGCCGGTTTTATTTGCGGGGCTTGCTGCTTTCCTGATGCTGTTGTCTGCAATTCAGGCATTTGCGGCAATTGGTTTTCAAAGCTGTCGTGAAACGGTCATTTCCCTTGACCTCACAGAGATAATCGCCTTCGATGCAGTTCGTGAATGGGAGGGGCCGGGCGTCGGTTACGACGCGGGGTTCCGGGAATGAGCCGGATGGGAGCCGGGTTCACGCGGGAAAAGATCAGGATTTGCCTGAGGATCAGGGTTTACCTGAAAACAGAAAAGGGTCTGTGGGTTATGAAACACATTGCAATTGGCATTCTCGGCGCCGCTGCGCTTGGATGGATGGCTTCGGCCGCGTCGGCGAGCACGCTCGACGACGTCAAGGCGAAAGGCTTCATCCAGTGCGGTACCAACACAGGTCTTGCCGGCTTCGCTGCGCCTGACGACAAGGGTGAATGGAAAGGCATCGATGTGGATTTCTGCCGCGCGGTCGCGGCCGCCGTCTTCGGCGACGGCACCAAGGTCAAGTTCACGCCGCTCAGCGCCAAGGAGCGCTTCACCGCGCTGCAGTCGGGCGAAGTCGACATCCTGTCGCGCAACACCACCTGGACCATCAATCGCGATACGGCACTTGGCCTGAACTTCGTCGGCGTCACCTATTATGACGGCCAGGGCTTCATGATCAACGCCAAGAAGCTGCCGGGCGTCAATTCGGCGCTGCAGCTTTCGGGTGCGGCAGTCTGCGTGCAGAGCGGCACCACGACCGAGCTCAACCTCGCCGACTACTTCAAGGCGAACAAGATGGAGTACAACCCGGTCGTCTTCGAAAAGCTTGAAGAGGTCAACGCCGCCTATGACGCGGGCCGTTGCGATGTCTACACCACCGACCAGTCGGGTCTCTACGGCATCCGCCTGACGCTCAGCGCGCCGGCCGACCATGTCGTGTTGCCCGAGATCATCTCCAAGGAACCGCTCGGCCCGGCCGTGCGCCAGGGGGACGACCAGTGGTACCACATTGTCAAGTGGACCTATTTCGCGCTGCTGCAGGCAGAGGAACTGGGCATCACCCAGGCCAATGTCGACGAGATGAAGACCTCGGACAACCCGGAGATCAAGCGCGTGCTCGGCCAGGAACCCGAAACCAAGATCGGCACCGATCTCGGCGTTAGCAATGACTGGGTCGTCAACATCGTCAAGGCAGTCGGCAATTACGGTGAGATGTTCGAGCGCAATGTCGGCACCGGCAGCCCGCTGAAGATCGCGCGCGGCATCAATGCGCTGTGGACCAAGGGCGGCCTGCAATACGCGCCACCGATCCGCTGATCGAAATGCGATCCGGAAGGCAGATTGTCTGCCTTCCGGTTTCTTTTTGCAGGGGATGGGCAATGGCGTCGCAGGAAGTTCTACGCGAGGAGCCGAGCCGCGGTTCCTTCATCAACGATCCAAAAGTCCGTGGAGTTGTCTTCCAGGCGGTGGTTGTCGTCTTGCTGGTGGCGAGCGTCTGGTGGATTGTCCACAACGTCATCGACAATCTGCAGCGCCTGCACATTTCTTCCGGGTTCGGCTACCTGAAAAGCCGTGCCGGCTTCGATATCTCGGTCAGCGCCATCCCCTACAACTCGGACGACACCTATGGCAAAGCCATTGTCGTCGGGCTGATCAACACCCTCATCGTCGCCGTTGCCGGCATCATCACCGCAACCATCATCGGCTTCATCGTCGGCATCGGCCGCTTGTCGCACAACTGGCTGATCCGCAAGATCTGCACGGTCTATGTCGAGATTTTCCGCAACATCCCGCCGCTGCTGGTGATCTTCTTCTGGTATTCGGGCGTGCTGGCGGTCTTGCCCGTGGTGCGTGAAAGCATCAACCTGCCATTCGGCTCGTTTCTCAACCAGCGCGGCTTCTATCTTCCTCGTGCCATCTGGGGTGATGGCTCCTGGCTGATCTTTGTCGCCTTGCTTGTCGGCATCGCCATGGCATGGTTCGTCGCCCGCACGGCGCGCCAGCGGCAGATGGCGACCGGTCAGCAGTTTCCCGTATTCTGGACGTCCCTGGCGCTGATCGTCGGGCTGCCGATTCTGGCCTATGCGCTGAGCGGCTTTCCCCTGACCTTCGATTTTCCGAAGCAATCGACCTTCAACCTGGCCGGCGGTTTCCACATCGGGCCGGAATTCCTGTCGCTCTATCTGGCGCTGTCCTGCTACACAGCCTCCTTCATCGCCGAGATCGTGCGTGCCGGCATTCTCGGCGTCTCGAAGGGCCAGTCGGAAGCGGCTGGCGCTCTGGGGCTGCGGCCGGGATCGATCCTGCGGCTAGTCGTCGTGCCGCAAGCCATGCGCATCGTCATCCCGCCGCTGACCAGCCAGTATTTGAACCTGACCAAGAACTCGTCGCTGGCCATCGCTATTGCTTACCCGGACCTGACGGCGACCGCCGGCACAGTGCTCAACCAGACGGGGCAGGCGGTCGAAAACGTGCTGATCATGATGGTCGTCTATCTCGTCATCAGCCTGGTGACGTCGGCGGTCATGAATGTGGTCAACGCCAGGATGGCGCTGGTGGAGAGGTAAGGCCATGCAGGAACATGATACCGCTTGGGTGCGGACCGAAATGGCACTGGCGCAACAGGCGCCGGCCGGCGTGCGGGGGCCTATCGCCTGGGTCCGCAAGAACCTGATCGGTTCGGTGGGCGACACCATCCTGACCGTACTGGGCATCGCACTGGTGGTGATGATCCTGCCGCCAATCATCAACTGGGCCTTCATCAGCGCCCAGTGGGTAGGGTCCGATCGCTCGGTATGCGCCACGGCGGCGCAAGGCGGCGTTCAGCCGGATGGCTGGTCCGGCGCTTGCTGGGCGTTCGTCAACGCCAAGTTCGGCCAATTCATGCTCGGCCGCTATCCTATTGAGGAGCGCTGGCGGCCGATCCTGGTCGCCATACTGTTCGTGGCGCTGCTGGTGCCGCTGCTGATCCCGCGCGTGCCGCGCAAGGGGCTGAACGCGATCCTGCTTTTCCTGGTGCTGCCGATCGTCGCTTTCGTGCTGCTGGTCGGCGGCATGTTCGGCCTGCCGCATGTGGAGACGCAGCTATGGGGCGGCCTGCTGGTGACGCTCAGCCTGGCCTTCGTCGGCATTGCAGTGTCGCTGCCGTTCGGCATCGTGCTGGCGCTCGGTCGGCGCTCGAAGATGCCGATAGTCAAGATGCTGTGCGTTATCTTCATCGAATTCGTTCGCGGCATCCCGCTGATCACCGTCCTGTTCTTTGCCAGCGTCATGCTGCCGCTGTTCCTGCCCCCCGGCGTTTCGTTCGACAAGTTCCTCAGGGCGCTGATCGGCTTCTCGTTGTTTGCCGCCGCCTACATGGCGGAGGTGGTGCGCGGCGGTCTGCAGGCGATCCCCAAGGGCCAGTATGAGGGTGCGGATTCGCTTGGTCTCGGTTACTGGCAGAAGATGAACCTTATCGTGCTGCCGCAAGCGCTGAAGCTGGTCATACCCGGCATCGTCAACACCTTCATCGGCATGTTGAAAGACACAAGCCTGGTTATCATCATCTCGATGTTCGACCTGCTCGGTGTCGTCAAGCAGAACTTCTCCGATCCCAACTGGGCGACGCCGCAGACCACCAAGTCCGGCCTGATTTTCGCTGCCTTCGTCTTCTGGCTGTTCTGCTTCGGCATGTCGCGCTATTCGATGTATACGGAACGCCGGCTGGACACCGGCCACAAACGTTAAAAACAAAAAAGGGGAACCTGCCATGGTCATAGAAAACGCCGTCAGCGCCGAAGAGATCAAGGTCGATGCCAAGAAGATGCACATCTCGACCACCGATGTCGCAATCGACATCATCGGCATGCACAAATGGTATGGCGAGTTCCATGTGCTGAAGGACATCAACCTCAAGGTGATGCGCGGCGAGCGCATCGTCATCTGCGGTCCTTCGGGCTCGGGCAAGTCGACCATGATCCGCTGCATCAACCGGCTGGAAGAGCACCAGAAGGGCAAGATCATCGTCGACGGCAAGGAACTCACCAACGATCTCAAGAAGATCGACGAGGTGCGCCGCGAGGTCGGCATGGTGTTCCAGCACTTCAACCTGTTCCCGCATCTGACCATCCTGGAGAACTGCACGCTGGCGCCGATCTGGGTGCGCAAGACGCCGAAGAAGCAGGCCGAGGAAATCGCGATGCACTTCCTCAAGCGCGTCAAGATCCCCGAACAGGCCAACAAATATCCGGGCCAGCTGTCGGGCGGCCAGCAGCAGCGCGTGGCGATCGCGCGTTCGCTGTGCATGAACCCGCGCATCATGCTGTTCGATGAGCCGACCTCGGCGCTCGATCCAGAAATGATCAAGGAAGTGCTGGAGACGATGGTGGGCCTGGCCGAGGAAGGCATGACCATGCTGTGCGTCACTCACGAAATGGGCTTTGCCCGCAAGGTCGCCAACCGGGTGATCTTCATGGATCAGGGCCAGATCGTCGAACAGAACACGCCGGCCGAGTTCTTCGACCATCCGCGCCACGAGCGCACGAAGCTGTTTCTGTCGCAGATCCTGCACTGAGCATTTTAATGCGAACCAAAAGAGCCCGGCCGTAATGCGGCCGGGCTCTTTTGCTATCTGGGGTCGGGGTTGATCTTCTCCATTGAAACACAAAGCCGCCGCCGCATGAGAAAAGCCCTGCGTTTCGTGGCCATGCTGATTATCGTGGTCGCGCTCGCTGCCACGCTCGGCACGCTGGTGCCGCGTCCGCTGTGGCCGGCGTCAGCGGCGGGTGAGGGCACGCGCCATATTCTGGTGCTGGAGAATCCGATCCACACCGACATTGCCATTCCCGTCGATGACGAGGTGCGCCGGCGCTTCCATTTCCTGGTCGCTGCCGGCATCCCTGTCGACGCCCCGGAAGTGCGCTACATCGTCTTTGGCTGGGGCGGCCGGGCCTTCTATCTGGAGACGCCGAGCTGGTCGCAGCTGAAAGCAGTGCCCGTCCTCAAGGCGCTGACACTGGACGCCTCGGTCATGCATGTCGATATCGCCGGGGCCATCGCCGAGCCGCACCCTGCTGTCACCGGTTTCGACATCGATGAGGAACGTTTTGCAGCGCTGCTCAACTATATCGACGCGAGTTTCCAGCAAGGGCCGCATGGTCCGGTCGTCATCGAGAACGCCGCCCATTCCAGCTTCGACCGCTTCTTCGAGGCGAACGGCCATTTCAACGCGCTTGTCGGCTGCAACACCTGGACAGCCGCCGGCCTGCGCACCGCCGGCCTGCGCACCGGCTGGTGGAACCCGCTGCCGGCCTCGCTGGGCTTGTCGATGCGGTTTTATAACTAGCAGTCCTTCATCGCACCGCGACAGTGTTGGATCTTTTGAAGTCAGCGGGACAGCACTCCCCTCTGGCCTGCCGGCCATCTCCCCCGCAAGAGGGAGATCAGCCGTTTTGCCCGCGCTCCTGTCTGCAACGCCGGCGATTTTGGCGAAGGCGACGGCGACATCCAATCTCCCCCCTTGAGTGGGAGATGTCCGGCAGGACAGAGGGGAGTGGGAAGGATCGCTACGTCGACGATCTAGACTGCCGAGTGTCCGCTCGCCATCCATAGAGCCAGTCGAGGTCGGCGGCGAGCTTGTCGGGCGAGCGCATGGCCAGGAACAGATTGCGGGCGATCGCCACCGGGCCGGCAGCATGCCAGGCGAGGCGGTTTACGGCCCCACGACGCGCGGCCTTGGCGACACGCGGCCGCCGAAGATTTTCCCAGATTTGAAAACTTCTGGGCAGATCGCCAGGGAAATCGGCGATAGCGTCGGCAAGCGTGATGGCATCTTCGATCGCCATTGCCGCGCCCTGTGCGGCAAACGGCGTCATCGCATGCGCAGCGTCGCCGATCAGCGCGATGCCCCGCGGGCTCGTCCACCGCTGTTGTTCGACGGTGTGGATCGGAAAGGCCGTCCATGGGCCAGCCAGTGCCACAAGCTTCGTCAGGCCCGGCGCGGTGCCGCGCAGGGCAGCCGTGAGGATCGCGGGATCGGCATGGCCCGACCAACCTTCGGCCATGCGCTCACCCTTGGTGAATGCGGCGAGATTGAAGGCCCGGCCTTTGCTGACGGGATAGGCGACCATGTGGAAGCCTGGATGCAGGAACGTGGTGACGCAGTCGGCGGCGCCGATCGCGGCAAAGGCCTCTCCGGCCGCACCGTCGGCCGCGATTGTAGCCCGCCAGGCGAGTTCGCCCGAAAAACGGCTTTTGACGAAGTCCTCGCCTGCGAGTTGCGCCCTGACCGCCGACCAGACGCCGTCGGCGCCGACCAGCAGTTTGCCGCGTGCCTCGATCTCGCGGCCGTCCACTTCGGCGGTCACGGCGACATATTGCGCGTCTTTGACGATGCCGGTCACGCGGGCGCCGGTGATGAGCTCAATCTCTGGCCGTTCCGCCATTTGCGCCAGCAGCGCTGCCTGCAGATCGGCGCGGTGAGCGACGAGATAAGGCGCCTGCCAGCGCGCTTCGGCGGCTTGCCCAAGCGGTACCCGCGCCAGTTCGCGCAGCGTCCCGGCGTCCTTGAGCACGACCGCTTCCGGCCGCAACGCTGCCGGCAGCAGCCGGTCGAGCACGCCGAGTTTTCCAAGAATGCGTGTTGCGTTGGGCGAAAGCTGGATGCCGGCGCCGGCCGCGTCTAGGTGCTGTGCCTGTTCGATCAGCTTTACCGGATAACCCCGTCCGGCGAAGGCAAGGGCAGCGGTCAGCCCGGCGATGCCGGCCCCGGCGATTATGACCTGCCGGGACCTGATGTCTTCCATCGGGCTTGTCGCGGAAGGATCAGGCGGCCTGGTCGATATAAAGGCAACCGGCCGGCAGCGTTTCCGTCGCCCTCAGCTTCGCCGAATAGCGGTAGAGCGTCGAGCAGTAGGGACAGACCTTTTCATTGTCGTCGCCCATGTCGAGGAACACATGCGGGTGGTCGAAGGGCGGGTTGGCGCCGGTGCACATGAATTCCTTGACGCCGATGTCGATTGCCGGATGGCCCGCATCGTTCTGGAAATGGGGAATGGAACCGCCTGCCATCGTCGTCTCCTTGATCTCGTCGAAAAGCATCTGGAACATAACAGGCCTGTTTGCAAGATCGATGAAATGAAACTGTCGCAAAAGCCTGTCAGAGGATACGTTGAGCCGGTTAAGTGCATGTCCCTGAAATCGGAACGGTTTTCGCCGAAGGGTCATGCGCCACAAAAGCGTGTTAGAGGCATGGCACGTCCAGCGGCGCTCCAAGGGACGGTTGGCGGGGAAGAGCAGGAACCATGAACGAACTGAAGCCGGTGCAGAGCGAATTCATCAATGTCGAGGTGGCGAGCCCCGAGGGCGGCAACCCCGATCGGTTCGTCAACCGTGAGTTCTCCTGGCTGCAGTTCAACCGGCGTGTGCTCGAGGAATCCCAGAACGAGCACCATCCGCTGCTCGAACGCGTCCGTTTCCTGTCGATTTCGGCCGCCAATCTCGACGAATTCTTCATGGTCCGCGTCGCCGGCCTTGCCGGCCAGGTGCGCGAAGGCATTGCGCTCAAGAGCCCCGACGGCCGCACGCCGGAGCAGCAGCTGGAACAATTGCTGCGCGAGGTCGAGCGGCTGCAGGAGGACCAGCAGAACAGCCTTTCGGCGCTGATGTTGCTGCTCAACAAGGAAGGCATTGAGAGCATCACCCGCGATGCACTGACCAAGGATGAGAAAGTCTGGCTGGAAGATCATTTCCAGGACCAGGTCTTCCCGGTCCTGACTCCACTGTCGATCGACCCGGCGCATCCGTTTCCGTTCATTCCCAATCTCGGCTTCTCGATGGCGCTGCAATTGCGCCACCGCAAGAATGGCGAGGAGATGAGCGCGCTTCTGCGCCTGCCGGTGGCGCTGAAGCGCTTCATCCGCCTGCCCGACCGCAAGCAGCACGTTCGCTTCATTCCACTGGAGGAGGCTGTCGGCCTCTATATCGGCAAGCTGTTCCCCGGCTATGAGGTCAAGGGTTCCGGCACCTTCCGCATCATCCGGGACAGCGATATCGAGGTCGAGGAAGAGTCGGAAGATCTCGTGCGCCTGTTCGAGACGGCGCTGAAGCGGCGCCGCCGCGGTTCGGTCATCCGCATCGAATTCGACAAGTCGATGCCCGGTGAATTGCGCGAGTTCGTCGCCGGCGAGCTTGGCGTCTCTTCGAGCCGCATCAGCGTTCTGACCGGCCCGCTGGCGCTCAGCCAGATTTCCGAGATCGTCGCCGTGCCGCGCGACGACCTGAAGTTCACCCCCTACAATCCGCGCTTTCCCGAGCGCATCCGCGAGCATGGCGGCGATTGTTTCGCGGCCATCCGCGAGAAGGACATCGTCGTCCACCACCCCTATGAATCCTTCGACGTGGTGGTCCAGTTCCTGCGCCAGGCAATGGCCGACCCGGAGGTGGTGGCGATCAAGCAGACGCTCTACCGCACCTCCAACGACAGCCCGATCGTGCGCGCCTTGGTCGACGCGGCCGAGGCAGGCAAGTCGGTGACCGCCCTGGTCGAGCTCAAGGCGCGCTTCGACGAGGAGGCCAACATCCGCTGGGCGCGCGACCTCGAACGCGCCGGCGTCCAAGTCGTGTTCGGCTTCCTCGAACTGAAGACCCATGCGAAAATGTCGCTTGTGGTGCGGCGCGAGGACGGCAAGCTGCGCAACTATGTCCATCTCGGCACCGGCAACTACCATCCGGTGACCGCGCGCATCTACACCGACCTGTCCTTCTTCACCACCGATCCGACGATCGCGCGCGATGTCGCCCAGCTGTTCAACTTCATCACCGGCTATGCCGAGCCGACCGATGAGATGCGGATCGCCATCTCGCCATTTACGCTGCGCAGCCGCATCCTCAAGCACATTGCCGACGAGGTCGCCCACGCGCTGGCTGGCCGTCCGGCGCGCATATGGATGAAGATGAACGCGCTCGTCGATCCCAACATCATAGACGCGCTCTATGACGCCAGCCGTGCCGGCGTCGAGATCGATCTCGTCGTGCGCGGCATCTGCTGCCTGCGGCCGCAGGTGCCCGGCCTGTCGGAAAACATCAGGGTCAAGTCGATCGTCGGCCGCTTCCTCGAACACAGCCGCATCTACTGCTTCGGCAACGGCCATGGCCTGCCGTCGGACGAGGCGATCGTCTACATCGCCTCGGCCGACTTGATGCCACGCAATCTCGACCGCCGCGTCGAGACCATGGTGCCGATCACCAATCCAACGGTGCATGAACAGATCCTTGGCCAGATCATGCTGGGCAACATCATGGACAACCAGCAAAGTTTCGACGTATTGGCTGACGGAACCTCCCGGCGCGTCGTGCTGGAGGAGGGTGAGGAACCGTTCAACGCGCAGGAATATTTCATGACCAATCCGAGCCTGTCGGGACGGGGTGACGCGCTGAAGTCGCATGCGCCCAAGCGCATCGCGCAGTTCAAGCGTCGCAAGAAGAACACCGGCTGATGATTTCAACGTCCCAAGGCCGGCTGCAGGATCGCCGGCCGCTGTCCATCATCGACATCGGCTCGAACTCGATCCGCCTTGTCGTCTATGAAGGGTTGGCGCGCTCGCCGACCTTGCTGTTCAACGAAAAGATGCTGGCCGGCCTCGGCCGCGGCATCGTTTCGACCGGCAAGCTCGACCCCGAGGCGGTGACGCGCTCGATGGAGGAGTTCCGCCGTTTCCGCGCGCTCTCCGACCAGGCGGGTGCGGAGCACATGTTTGTGCTGGCAACGGCCGCGGCCCGCGAAGCGATCAACGGCCCCGACTTCATCCACCGCGCCCAGGATGTGCTCAAGACCGAGATCCGCGTGCTCACTGGCCGGCAGGAGGCGCATTATTCGGCGCTTGGCGTCATTTCGGGCTTCCACCCCGCCAATGGCATTGCCGGCGATCTTGGCGGCGGCAGCCTGGAGCTTATCGACATCAATGGCGAGGCGATCGGCGACGGCATCACGCTGCCGCTGGGTGGCCTGCGGCTGCAGGACATGGCCAGGAATTCGCTCGCCCAGGCGGCAAAGATCACCCGCGACGAACTGGCGCGCGCCAAATTGTTGAAGGGCGGGCTGGGACGGCCCTTTTACGCCGTTGGCGGCACCTGGCGAAACCTTGCCCGGCTGCACATGGAAATGACCAACTACCCGCTTGGCGTCATGCACCACTATGAGATCGGTGTCGAAAGCGCCGCCAATTTCCTGAAGCAGGTGGCGAAAGGCGAGATCGAGAAGGTCAAGGGCATCGAAGGTGTGTCGAAGAACCGCCGTTCGCTGCTGCCCTATGGCGCGGTCGTGCTGCAGGAGATCATGGCGGCGATGCAGCCGTCGAAGATCATCGTCTCGGCGTTGGGCGTGCGCGAAGGGTTTCTCTATTCGCTGCTCGACCCTGCCGAGCAGAAGGCCGATCCGCTGGTCTCCGCTTCGGAGGAACTGGCGCGGCTGCGGTCGCGCTCGGTCACCCATGCGCATGAGCTTGTCGAATGGACGGACAAGACCTTTGCCGCCTTCGGCATCGACGAGACGGAGGATGAGGCGCGCTATCGCCACGCTGCCTGTCTGCTGGCCGATATAGGCTGGCGCGCACACCCGGAATATCGCGGCAAGCAGTCGCTCAACATCATTGCCCACGCGTCCTTCATTGGCGTCGATCACCCCGGCCGTGCCTTCCTGGCGCTGGTCGGCCTGTTCCGCCACGAAGGCGTGTTCAACGATGCGGCGCCGGAAATCCGCGGCCTGGCGACGCCGCGCTATCTCGAGCGCGCCCGCATCCTGGCGGCGGTGCTGCGCGTCGTCTATCTGCTGACTGCGGCCATGCCCGGCGTCATGCCGCGGCTGAAATGGGAAAACCGCGGCAATGGCACGTTGGCGCTGGTGCTGCCGGCCTCACTTTCCGATCTTTACGGCGAACGCCCGGCCGGACGGCTGGCGCAACTGGCGCGGATCACCAACCGCCGGCTGGTGCTGGCGGTCGAGGGTGGGCAGAGCGTGTCGGTGAAGTAGGCGCGGCCTGACAGCAAAACCATGTCGTCGTCGGCCTCGCGTTCGAGGACCGGCTTCCTCAATCCGTCGCTGCTTCGCACCGCCACCTTCCCCCTCCGGAGGGAAAGGAAGGGAGCCTCGTTGGAAAGCGTTGGCGGCAATAGGCTCGCGCACTTCCTCTACCCCGTCGATCGGGGGAGAGGTGGCTCGACGAAGCCGAGACGGAGTGGGGGTCGACCTGGCACGGATGGTTCAACCGGGACGATATTTGACGATATCAGACCGCGGCGCGGCGCCCGTCGATCGACCAGGCCCCGGCGCCGGCCATGGCTAGCGCCAGGAATCCACCGGCGATGGCAATATCCTTCATCAGCATCTGCTGGTGCAGGAAGGTGAGCATCGGGTCATCGCCGCCCTGGCCGTAGTGGCCGATGGAGCCTGCAACGATGCAGAAAGCGGCAAGAAGTATCGCAACGACCGGCGTCTGAAAGCCGACCAGTATCAAGAGACCGGCAATCAACTCGAACAGCCCGGTGCCCCAGGCGGCAAGCGTCGGCAATGGCATGCCGAGGCCGGCGAAATAGCCGGTCGTCCCGGCAATGTCGGCGAGCGCGTGGTAGCCGGAGGGAACGAGCAGGACGGCGAGCAGCAGCCGGGAAATCAGAAGCAATGCATCGCGGGGCATGGTCATCTCCGATGTCTGTCCGCCGGCTGTTTCGAGACCGATCCTAGCAGGGATGGGTCGAGCGTGCGCTTGGGCAGACAACGAAAAAGCGGCGTGGAAAATTCCACGCCGCTTATTTCAGGCTTGGGAAGGGAAAGCTCAGCCGCGCTTGGCGTCGATCGAGTAGGTGCCAGGGCCTGAGGAAGCCAGCAGCAGGAAGCCGCCGGTGATGGCGACGTTCTTCAGGAAATGGATCATCTGGTTCTGGTCGGCCCAGCCGGTATGGGCGACAAAGGCCGAGGCGATGGTGAAGACCGCGAGCACCCAGGCGGCGATGCGGGTCTGAAAGCCAACGAGCACGGCAAGGCCGCCGAGCAATTCGATCAGGCCGACGACAATGGCCGTTACGGTCGGCACCGGCAGGCCCATGGCGCCGAAATAGCCGGCGGTGCCGGAAATGGCGGTGAGCTTGCCGAAGCCGGAAAGCAGGAAGATGGCGGCGAGCAGGATGCGGCCGAGCAGGATGGTGGTGGAGCTGTTGGACGCGATGCCGGCGCCGGCAGCGGAAGTGTTGATGGACATGGTGGCTCTCCGAAAAGGGTTGATGTCCCGTCAGATAGACCAAGCCGACTGTTCACCAAAGCCGCCAGTCCGGCGACACATTGTTCACAGGACGTACATTTCGGGATCGTTCGACCGACGCAAAATTCTTGTCGCGGCCAGCAGCGGCGGGAGCAAATTGTCCCGCCACAAAATTCGGATTTCTAGTTGACGCAATCCCCAAGAAGAGGGCTGCGCGCTTCCCGAGGAAACGCAAGGCACTTTCCCTGGAATCGCTTAACCCGGATGCGTCATGTCCTCCGGCCGCACCAGCCGGTCGTAGTCTGCCTCGCTGACCAGCCCAGTGGCCAGTGCTTCCTCGCGCAAGGTGGTGCCCTTCTTGTGCGCGGTCTTGGCGATCTTGGCGGCATTGTCGTACCCGATCGTCGGCGCCAGCGCGGTCACCAGCATCAGCGAGCGGTCGAGCGCGGCTTTGATGTTGTCTTCGCGAGCCTCGATGCCGACGACGCAATTGTCGGTGAAGGAGATCGAGGCGTCGGCCAACAACTGCACCGACTGCAGGAAGTTGTAGGCCATCAGCGGGTTGTAGACGTTGAGCTCGAAATGGCCCTGGCTGCCGGCGAAGGTCAGCGAGGCGTTGTTGCCGAACACCTGCACGCAGACCTGCGTCAGAGCCTCGCATTGGGTCGGGTTGACCTTGCCCGGCATGATCGAGGAACCCGGCTCGTTTTCCGGCAGCGACAGTTCGCCGAGGCCCGAGCGCGGGCCGGAGCCGAGGAAGCGGATGTCGTTGGCGATCTTGAAGAGGGCGGCGGCCGCCGCGTTGATGGCGCCATGCGAGAACACCATGGAATCATGCGCGGCGAGCGCCTCGAACTTGTTCGGCGCGGTGACGAAGGCGATGCCGGTGATTTCGGCGATGCGCGCCG
This sequence comes from Mesorhizobium sp. M0001, assembly GCF_040324255.1. Taxonomy (NCBI): domain Bacteria; kingdom Pseudomonadati; phylum Pseudomonadota; class Alphaproteobacteria; order Hyphomicrobiales; family Phyllobacteriaceae; genus Mesorhizobium; species Mesorhizobium sp. M0001. Next base: position 392,197 of record NZ_JAMYVS010000005.1, on the reverse strand, counting down.
CCACCGTTTCGGCAAAGCCCACCGGCGCGTTGAGGCCGGTGCCGACGGCGGTGCCGCCCTGCGCCAGTTCCTGCAGGCCGGGCAGCGTCATCTCGATGCGCTTGATCGAAGAGGCCACCTGCGCGGCGTAGCCGGAAAATTCCTGGCCCAGCGTGAGGGGTGTCGCGTCCTGCGTATGGGTGCGGCCGATCTTGATGATGTGGGCGAAGGCCTTCGTCTTGACCTCGAGCGCAGCGTGCAGATGCTTCAGCGCCGGCAGCAGATCGTGCACGATGCGCTCGGCGCACGCGATGTGCATGGCTGTCGGGTAGGTGTCGTTCGACGACTGGCTCATATTGACGTGGTCGTTAGGGTGCACCGGCTTCTTCGAGCCCATGACGCCGCCCAGAAGTTCGATCGCCCGGTTGGAGATCACCTCGTTGGCGTTCATGTTGGACTGCGTGCCCGAGCCGGTCTGCCAGACGACCAGCGGGAAATGATCGTTCAGCTTGCCGTCGATCACCTCTTGCGCCGCCTCGATGATCGCCTTGCCGACTGCCGGATCGAGCCGCTTCAACTCCATATTGGCTTCCGCCGCCGCTCGCTTGACGATGCCGAGCGCACGCACGATCGAGGCCGGCTGCTTTTCCCAGCCTATCCTGAAATTGCCGAGGGAACGCTGCGCCTGCGCGCCCCAATAACGGTCGGCGGCAACCTCGATGGGGCCGAACGTGTCGGTTTCGGTTCTGGTCCTGGCAGCGGTCACTTGTCTCTCCGACGATCGAATTCGGCAACGGCGTATCGCGTTGCACAATGGCCTTCAAGCAGAGATTGCGGCCGGCAGGCAGTAAATCGGTTGAAGCGGTAGCGCCGCCCTTCGGGATCCTGCACCCTCCACTTTCGTGTGAAGGAAATTGCTCCTCAGTGCGGCTTGATCCCATAAAGTGGACGGAAACTTGCGGATTTAGCTCGATAAGATCATGTCGAGCTGGCGGATTGCTCTACGCAAACTTCCCCCAGGATCAGCAATGCGCAATTCTCGTCTACATACGAGCGACGATGCCACACAAGCGTCTCACTGGCAACAGCAGCGATGAGGTAGCTTATGCACTTGTCCTTCTGTTCAGTTTCCCGACCAAAATCCGGCATCGCATCCGGATCGAGCTTCGGATCGCGAAGCCGAGAATTTCAAGTCCACCCTGGGAGCGCCTCCACATAGCCTCGGAGATTTCCAAGATGCATGGCGGCAAGGCCGAAGCCGTCTCGACGTCGCAAGAGACGCTCTTTGTCCTCCGTATTTTGCTGAAAGCGCGCCTGATCGCGGACCGTCAGCTCGGAACCTTTTTCCTCCAACGGCGCAGCTTTGTCCTGAGATAGGATCTATAGCCGAACGGAAGTGTTCGCCGTCCGGAAGGCGTGCTTGTCCGCGCCTCCAGACGCTGGCGCACGACGCTCATCAGTCTGCAGAACGCGGGTGTTTCCAATGATTGCACCCGTTTGACGAGATTGTCGGGCAATGGCTTTGAGCGCCAGTCGAAATAAGCCTCGTAGTCTTTCGGCGTTGCGATCAGGTGCTGGAGATAGGCTGCAAGATCGCTGGCGCTGGCGAAGGCACTGGCGTCAATAAAGGAGTGCTCCGGAACGAACTCGTCCACATTGGGAGCGCCAAGGTAGATCGGCACCGTGCCCGCCATGAACGCGTCATAGATTTTCTCGGTGACATAGTCGGCCTCGGTCGAGTTCTCCATGGCCAGGCAGAATTTGTGCCGCGCAATGGTTTCGATCTTGGTCTTCGAGCCCAGATCGGGGCCAGAGACCGATCGGTTGTTGCGATATCGGCCATAAGAATCGATCTTGATGTGGCGCGCCAGTTCGTTCGCCAAATCGACACGGCCGCTATAATTCAGGCCGGCCGACTGGAAGAGTGCGACCGGCGCTTCTTCCGTTTTCGGTACGATTGGTCTGGCCAGCGCATCTTTCCACCACACCGCACGCGGAAGGTAGGGTACCCAGACATCAGACCGGGATTCATGCGTCATGATGATATCGAAGTGCCGCATGATTTTGGGGTCGGCAAGTCGCTTGTAGTTTTGGCCGCATTCCATCGACCAGGCGACCCAATATTGACCAGGGTATTTGTAGGCATCGCCAACTTCGCGAAAGTTCGGAATATGGAAGACGACTGCCGCGGCCTCGGAAATCCGTCGTTTGTCCAGTGTCCACCGCCCGGGCATTTCGCACTGTATCGACGCGATATCGACGGGTTTGCTGAAGAACGTTGTGTAGAAGAGGATCAGTGGATCGATAGACAGCATGGCACCACGAATGTCTGAAGCATTGCTCAATCTGCAGACAGACGCGGTATCGGAAGTTTGGTCAAGTGCTCCGCTTGTTCGAGGCAGAGGGCCGTCCAAACGGTCACCCCGCCGTATACCCGCCATCGATCGCGAAAATGCCGCCGCTGGTCCACGCCGCCTCGTCGCTGGCGAGATAGACGGCGATGCCGGCAAGATCGCTGGTCTGGCCGATGCGGCCGAGCGGGTAGCTGCGCTCGACATAGGTTTTCAGCTCGGCCTGCGCTGCCGCCGGCAGGTTGTCGATCGACTTGCGCCGCATGGCGGTGTCGACCGTGCCGGGCGCAATCGCATTGACCCTGATGCCGCCCGGACCAAGCTCGAAGGCCAGCGACTTGGTCAGCGAATTCAGCGCGCCCTTGGACAAGGAATACAGGCTCGACGGCCGCTTCGGGATCATTTTGTCGGCGAAGTAGGACGAGATGTTGATGACGGAGGCGTTGGCGCCGAGATGCGGCAGCAGCCGCTGGGTAAGGAAGAACGCCGCCGTCACATTGAGCGCGAAGGATTGCTGGAATTGGTGCTCGGTGACGGTCTCGAAAGGCACCAGATAAGCGACGCCGGCATTGTTGACGAGGATGTCGAGTGGGCCGGTTGCTTTCGCGCGATCGACCACGGCATCGATGCCGGAAGAGGTCGAGAGATCGGCCGACTGGGTGCCGACGTTGCCCGCCGCCGCAAGTGTCTCGCGGGCGGTCTCGAGCTTGCTGGTGTCGCGACCGACGATCAGCACGTCGGCGCCCTCGCGCAAGAAAGCTTCCGATATCGCCAGGCCGATGCCGTCCGAGCCGCCGGTCACCAGTGCTCGCTTGCCAGAAAGTCTCATTGAAGGCCAAGTCGCATCGAATGCTCTCGCTGTTGCCCGCGTCACGAAGGCAATGCCGATCGGCGAGGGCGGTCAAGCCGCCGGCCTATCGCTCAGTATGAACTTCGGTTGGCCGCGTGCCGATCCGGTTACCGCAGCAGCGACTGCGACGTCGGCGTCAGGCGCAAGGTTTCGGTCCGCCAGGTCACATCGGCCGCTTGCCATTGGGGCGAAGCGGCAACTGCGGCTTCGTAATTGGCATGCGCCTCGGGACTGTTGAAACCCGTCACCGCGATAAAGACGTTTTCGCTCAAGCGCACCGGCAGGCGGGGAAAGCTGTTTTCGGCGTGCTCGGTGATGAAGGCGCCAAGCAACCGTCCGCCGACGCCGATAAGGACCGGAACGGCATCCGTTTCGAAATTGCCGGCGAAATCGGCTTCGGCGCCAGACCGCAGATGATGAATCTGGATGGCAACGATAGCGGTCAAGCGGTTGTCTGCGCTCAGCTTTCCATCCGGCGGCATGGCGCCTCGCTGCGCGCCTGACAGATCGAAGCCGGCGCCTGGCCATGCCGGCTTCAAGAGCAGTACATCGTCGGAATCGATCATCGTCGCATTGGCGGCGTCGCGGTGCGCCGTCCACACCGGCCCGTCATAGAAGGCGGTGAGCGCCTGCTTCCGCGCTTCCATGCCATCGAAGCCGCGCAGCCAGACGAACATGTCGGGGCGGTCGAGGTCGCGGAACTGTCCGATGATGGTCATGCCGGCGTGTTCCTGGCCTTCGATGAACCGACTGTCGAAGATGTCGATCAGCGTCTCGCGCCGGCCCGGCTTCAGCGTGTACTGCCGCAACTCGACGACAGGCGAAGCGAGCAGTTTTGCCGCCGCAGGCGCATTCAGGGGTACGGTCATTGTGTCGTCTCCAAAAAACAGGATGATCATCCGGTTTATAAAACAGACCGGTTGTCCTGTTTTGTCAATCTGCTATCGTTGGCAAATGTCAGCAGAGATTGCTCGGGCTCCGAAAGGGCCGCCGCGAAAACGCACCAACGATCCCGAAGGGCTGCGCAACAAGGTGCTCGATATCGCCGAAGCGTCGTTCCAGGCGCGTGGCTATCATGCATCCGCCCTTGGCGAGCTGATGACGACCGCAGGCGTCAGCGGCGGCGCGCTGCATCATCATTTCCCGACGAAGAAGGCGCTCGCTCTGGCGGTGATCGAGGAGCGCGTGGCAGCGGCCCTCGATGAAACCTGGATCAACCCTGTACGGGCGGCAGGCTCGGCGCGCGAAGGCGTGCGCGCGGTGTTCGAGGCGGTGGCGACCGAGCTTGAGCAGCAAGGCTTCGTGCGCGGCTGTCCGCTCAACAATCTGGCGCATGAACTGTCGCTCGCTGACCCGGATTTCCGCGCCGCTCTGGACGATATCTTTGCCGGATGGCGTCAGGCGGTTGCCGACAAGGTGCGAGCCGACCAGCAGTCGGGGAGGGAGCAGGGCACCGACCCCGAGCGCTTTGCGGCACTCGCCATCGCCGCCTATTCCGGCGCCATGTCGATGGCCAAGGCGGCACAGGATGCCAGCGTGCTGCGCGATTGCCTGGCCGAACTTCAGGGTAGCTCAACGCCGCCATTCCTGAGCAGAGCGAAGCGGCGTAGCAGGATCCTGCTGCGGCCGGGAAAACCTTGAGGCCGGAACTGCGCTGTTCTAGTTGGAAAGCGGCTTGATCGTCTCGTAACCGTTCACCGATTCCGCGCTGGTCCCTTCGTCGTAGCGCCGGGCGAGGGACGCTTGCAGATCAGGCGCATAAAGCGCGGTAAATGTGTCCAGCGTTTCGCCGGCGCCGTTCTTGAAGGTCTCCGTGACCGCCAGCACGTTGTATTTGCAGCCGCCGACACTGAACGTCTCCTTGCCCTTGACGACCAGGCTCAGCGTCTTGGTGCTCTTCGGCTGCTTGTTCGGCGACAGCTCGACGAATTCGATCGTGCTCTTGGCTCCCGTCTTCAGCGGAAACAGTTTTCGCAGATCGGAAAACGGGATCGTCGCCACCCGTCCGGTATCGCTGTCGCGAAACACTTCGACCAGGCCGGCAAACAGGAACTGTGTCTGCGGCGATTGCGATTCGTAGGTGTTGGCAACGGAGACCATGCCGCCGGCCACCGGCCGAAACTCGCTGCGGACGCCGGGCATTTCCAGAACGAAGCCGGCCTTGGCCGATTTTGCGTCGACACAATCGGCGGCATGCACCGCAGCCGCCGGCAGCAACCCAGCCAGCACCACGCCTATCGAAACGGCTCTCATGAAATCCTCCCCTCTGCTTGTATTTGCTGCGCGCCAGCATGACCCAAGAAATGCCAGAGCCTCAGTGCCGTGTCGACCTGCCATTCCTGGCAACTGGACGGTGGGGCGCCGGCTGTGCTGAATTTCAGGTCATGAATCGCAAGCTCGTCCTCTCCCGTCGCAATTTCCTCGCACAGGCAGCCGGCCTTGCCATGGCTGGCATGCTGCCGCGCGCCGCGCTTGGCCAGACCGGCAAGCGCATCCAGCCCATCGACGCCACCTTTCTGTTCATCGCCGATGTCCATGCCTGCCGCATGTCGAGCGGCCTCAGCCCCAACTGCCTGGAGGAAGGCAAGACCGATGCCGCGCTGTTGCGCAATGTCGCTGTCCTCAATGGCTTGGTCGGCCGGCAATGGCCAGTCGAGATCGATGGCGTTGCAACCCGCCTGCGTTCGGCCGGCGGCCGCATCGATGCGCCGCTCGGCCTCGTTGTCGGCGGCGACATCACCGACGATGGCGGCGGCCAGATCACCGAGCCCAGCGAAGGCACGCAACTGTTGCAGTTCAGCCAGCGCTATCAACAGGGCGTCGGTCCCGATCGCGTGCACATGCCGGTCTATGTCGGCCTCGGCAATCACGATCTCGACCAGAATGGCTCGCCGCCCCATGTCGACTGGTATCGGCGTGAATTGCGCGACTATGTCGAGGTCAACCACCGCCCCGGCGTGTTCTTCAAGCCGCCGGTGCCGGCCACCGAATACGATGTCGACACCGACTGCTATTCCTGGGACTGGGGCGGCCTGCATCTCGTCCAGACCCACCGCTTTGCCGGCGACACCGGCCATGGCGCGGTGAGCAGCCTGCCGTGGCTGAAGCAGGATCTGGCGACCTACGCGGCGGATGGCCGTCCCGTCATCCTGTTCCAGCACTATGGCTGGGACACTTTCTCGGTCGAGCGCTGGGACCCGGCCAAGCGCACCTATGACGATGACGGCGCAGGCGCGCCGCACTGGTGGAGCGAGGCCGACCGCCAGGCGATGCTGGCGGCGCTGAAGGGCTACAATGTCATCGCCATCTTCCATGGCCATCAGCACGAAGTGCCGATGATCTACAAAAGCGATGGCCTCGACCTGTTCAAGCCGAAGGCTGCCTATATGGGTGGCTTCGCGCTGGTGAGGGTAACCGGGGACGGCATGGACGTGGTGCTGGGCGAGGCGGCGGGCGACCGGGGCGGGGTCAAGTTCACCAGCGCCTTCAGCAAGAGCCTCAGCCTCTGACAAGAAAAAGGCGGCCTTGAGCCGCCTTCCTCATTGCCTGCAAGATCGAATCAGAGCGCCTTTTTGATCTTGTCCTTCACGTCGCCATAGACCTTCTGCACCTTGCCGGCGGTCTTGTCGGCCGTGCCTTCGGCCTGGGTCTGCCTGTTGCCGGCCGCCTTGCCGCCGGCCTCCTTGACCGAGCCCTTGACCTGCTTGGCCACGCCGGCAACCTGATCCTTGTTCACCATCTTTGCATCTCCTGGGATTCCGGGGATTCATTCGCAGGAGGCAAACGGGCCGGCTTGGCTTAGGTTCCCTGGGCGGCGATCATCGTCGCATCTGGTCGCTTATAGGTCGCCGAAACGCTTTGCCGCGTCGTATCATGTGACTAGTGTGACGAAATTTTGGGGAGACCGCCTTGGCTGAATTTACGCTCATCATCGCCAACAAGTGCTTTTCGTCCTGGTCGCTGAGGCCATGGGTGGCGATGAAGCATCTGGAGATCCCGTTCGAGGAAGGTTTCGTGCGCCTGCGCACGCCCGAGACTTTTGCCAATCTGGCGAAAGTCTCGCCCACCGGCCTGGTGCCAGTGTTGAATCACAATGGCAGGATCGTCTGGGAAACCCTTGCCATCCTTGAATATCTGGCCGACCTGTTTCCTGAGAAAAAACTTTGGCCGCAGGATATCGGCGCCCGCGCCTTGGCTCGCTCGGTGGCGACCGAGATGCATTCCGGCTTTCGCGAGGTGCGCTATGGCTGGCCGATGAATTTGCGCCGGCCGAAGGCCCACAAGCCGCTCGACGCCGAAGGCGACATGCAGCGCGCGCGCATCGAAACGATCTGGCGCCAGTGCCGGGAACAATACAGCAAGGGCGGCCCCTTCCTGTTCGGTCATTTCACCGCGGCCGATGCCATGTATGCACCTGTCGTCACCCGCTTCGACACCTATGGCGGCAAGCTCGCGCCCGACACGCGCGCCTATGTCGACGCCGTGTTGGCAACGCCGGCGATGCGGCACTGGTATGCGGAAGCAGCGAAGGAGACCTGGCCGGAACCCGGCCCGGACGAATAGGACACTAGTGACATCACGGTGAGTGACCGATGGCCGGCAATGATGGACCGCGTGAGACTACCGCGCCAACAATCTTCCACTGCCGGCTAATCCCGCCTCGGCCGGACTTCGCCTTCACCCTGACGGAGGAGGAGAGGGAGTTGATGGGCCGGCATGCCGACTATCTGCGCGGCAAGCTTGCCGAGGGCACCATGATCCTGGCCGGGCCGGTCGCCGACCCGGCCGGCCCTTGGGGTCTGCTGATCCTACGTGTCGGCAGCGAAGCCGAGGCAAGAGCGGTCACCGACGGCGATCCGGTGTCGAACTCCGGCCGTGGTTTCCGCTACGAAATCCTGCCGCTGATCAGCGCGATCCTGTAGGCGAGCGTAAGTTTAAGGAAAAGTGTGAAACGGTTTTCCCTTGGAAATTGTGTCAGACAACGGCACATACAAGAACGCCTCTCGCACCGTTTAATGTGCGGGAGGCGTCCTTTTGCCAGCATTACTGAGATTGCTCTCTGAATTGCTGACACCACGGAAATGCGCCGGCTTGCGATTGGTTCCGGGGGCGTGGAATATTTTTTGGGAACGCCTTGCGCTCCGCCACCTCGTCAGTTGAGGCTTATGCCTCAGGCATCCTCAGGTTGAATTTTGGCTGCGGGCAAACCAGAAATTGACTCGGCGCTAAAAGAAGTCTATAAGAAACATGTCGATATTTGTTTGACCGACTTTTGTTATCCGCGCATGCATGCGCGCCTTTGACGAACTTCCCCATCAAAAATCGAGACAAAACGCTGTTGTGCAGTCGCACGATGGTGAACGAATATTTGCCAGGGAAAGGGTTCTTCATGGCCACCGGCACAGTGAAATGGTTCAACGCCACCAAAGGTTTTGGTTTTATTCAGCCTGACGACGGCTCCGCCGACGTTTTTGTCCACATCTCGGCCGTAGAGCGCGCCGGCATGCGTGACATCGTCGAGGGTCAGAAGCTCGGCTACGAGATGACCCGCGACAACAAGTCGGGCAAGATGTCCGCCGACCAGTTGAAGGCGGCCTGATAAGGATTCGGCCTTCCGGTGACCACGGATGTACTGGCACCGATGAAAGGCTGAAAGGAGCGCCTTGCGCATCCAACTGGATGCGCGGCGCTTTCATGGAAGGTCAGGCGGTGCCTGGCCTTTTTCATTTGTGCGTCATGCCGCTAAAAGTGCGCCGCACGCCGGCCGGAACGTGCTAAGGGACGCTCCAGCAATCTGAACCGCCCATACTGCCCCGCTGCCGTATTGCTTTGGTCCTAATCGAAGACCGCTCTCGCTCTATCGGCACCAGGCTCCCGACAGGAGAAAGTTTTGACCACGCAATCCAAGACCGCCGACCAGGCCGGCTCGCTGTTCAGCAAGACGCAAACCCAGTCGATGTCACTCAACCGCATCCTGTCCGAGCGTGATGCCGTCAGCGAGGCTCGCGAAGCCAAGACCGCGCGCTTGCGCGAACTGCGCAAGGAAAAGGAAGCCGACGACATGGCAGCGGCCGCAGTCCTTGCGGCGCTGCCGAAGCGGGCAGGCAAACGCTGATGGCCACCAAGCGCGTACCGCCGACGCCGATCGATGCCGATGCGACCATAGCGTCCATGGTCCCGGGCCTGGACAAGCCGGTCGAATATGTCCGCCGTGTGCTGGAAAAGCTCGAGCGCTGCAAGCGCGCGCATGGCGATGCCCAGGTGCGCGTCGGCGTGCGCGGCCGTGCCGAAGCCCCGAACTATCTGGTCGAATATGTCCGCGAGGACAAAAGGACCCAGGAGCGCGTGACCTACCAGGATGCCGCCTATAGCGGCAGCACGCATCGCGAACTGGCGGCGCACCACATTGCCGAGGCGAGGAACTGGTCGCCCGAGGAAATGAACATCACAGCGGTCTCGGCGCTGATCGGCCGCTTGCGCAATCCGCGCGCACCATCATCCCGCTTTTCCGACGAGGACTGACATGGCCATAAAGTTTTCCACCAAGGACCAGCCGGCAGCGCCGGCTGCTGCCACTGCAAAGCAGGCCAAGCCCGCTGCCGCGCCGAAGGCCGCCGAACCGTCGGCAACCGATCTGTTCGAGGCGCCAGCCGCCACGCCCAAGGGCAAGGCAGGCAAGAAGAAATAGCGCCTTGCCGCACCAAGCCGATCGCAATCTCGCAGCACCTGGGCTGGTCGCGTTGGCCGCCAGGGATATCCGGTCGTCAAAACAGGACGACCAGCCGGTTTTCGATTGCCAGAGCTGCGGCGCCTGCTGTTCCTACTCGGCCGAATGGCCGCGCTTCTCGACCGAGGACGATGCGCAACTTGACCGGATTCCGGAAAAGTTCGTGTCCGCCGACCTGTCCGGGATGCGCTGCGAGGGCGTGCGCTGTTCGGCGCTTACGGGCGAGATCGGCAAGCACACGGCCTGCGGCATCTACGAGATCCGCCCGGACGTCTGCCACGCCTGCATGCCTGGCGGCGACGATTGCCTGATGGCGCGCAAGGCGCACGGGATGCCAACGATCTAGCCGACGCCCACCTTGCCTGATCCCACATCCCCCGATAGCTTCCACTACGGGCAGGGCGTTGGAGGAACCATGAGCATCGAATTCCTGTTGACGTCGCTGATCGTCGTGGCTTCGCCCGGCACCGGCGTTCTCTACACGCTGAGCGCCGGGCTTTCGCGAGGCGCGCGCGCCTCGATCACTGCTGCATTCGGCTGCACGCTTGGCATCATCCCGCATATGGCCGCCGCCATCACCGGCCTGGCGGCGCTGCTGCACACAAGTGCTGTCGCCTTCGAGACGCTGAAATATCTCGGCGTCGCCTATCTCCTCTACATGGCCTGGAACACGCTGAAGGAGAAGGGCGGCCTGAGCGTCGATGAAAACGCGGCACCCCGCTCGGCAGCCAAGGTCATCACCTCCGGCATCCTGATCAACATCCTGAACCCGAAGCTGTCGATCTTCTTCTTTGCCTTCCTGCCGCAATTCGTCAGCACGACCGAACCGAACGCATTTGCCAAGATGCTGGAGCTCTCGAGCGTCTTCATGCTGCTGACCTTCGTCGTCTTCGTCGCTTACGGCATCTTTGCCGCCTCGATCCGCAGCCATGTCGTGTCGCGGCCGATGGTGCTGACCTGGATGCGCCGCACCTTCGCCGGCGCCTTTGTCATGCTTGGGGCCAAGCTGGCGCTTGCTGATCGATAGAACAGGATCTGGCAGGCATCGGCCTACTCTTCGTCGGTTCCGGATCCGGTCCGGATGCCTAGACGCCAGGCGGAGGGCGGAAGGCCGATCATCTTCTTGAAGGCGCGGCTGAACGCTGCCTCGGATTCGTATCCGATTTCAGCGGCGATGCTGGCCATGTTGCTGGAGCCGGCGCTGAGCAGCTCCGAGGCGATCTGCATGCGCCATTTGGCGAGATAATGCATTGGCGGCATGCCGACCAGCCTGGTGAAGCGTTCGGCGAGCACGCTGCGCGACAGCGCGGAGTCCTTCGCCAGCGCCTCCACCGTCCAGTTATGCGCCGGCCGGTCGTGGATCAGCGCCAGTGCCCTCGCCAGGTGCGGATCGCGCAGGCCAGCCAGCCATCCCGTGGTTTGTGGCGGCAGCGATTCCAAGTAACGGCGCAACACGTCGACAAACATCAGTTCGCTCAGTTTGGTGAGCACCGTTTCACTGCCTGCGCGCTTTTGCGCCACCTCCGTGACAGCCAGGTTGATGAACTGGCTGAGCCAGCCGCCATCGCCTTTGGCAGCTCCGGCCTTGATCACCGGCGGCAAAGCCTCGAGCAGTGGATTGAAAGGCTGTGCATCACAGGCGAGATAGCCGCAAACCAGCCTGGCCGAGGTCGCGCCGTCGCCGGCGCAGTTGATGTAAAACGGCATCCGGCCGGCTGTTGCGATGTCGAGAACGTCGGCTGTCGGCGGATCGGCGCGCAGCGCCGGATTGCTGGACATAATATGCGGGTCGCTCCTGGTGAAGACGACGACTTCGCCGGCCTCCAGCGCGATCGCTTCCTGGCCGACGATGCGCGCGAAGCAGCGACCGGCCGTTACCACATGGTAGGAGATCAGATGGTCCGCACCGGGCAGGATCTTCGGCAGGATGGACGATGGCGCCGGCGAGCAGACGGCCCACGGCTCGTGGCCCTCAATGTCAAAAAACGTCGCGCCGGTAAGGCGTACCGTCCTCAACAGGTCAGACAGAGCATCCCCGGCCATTCCGTTTCGTCCCGCACCCGGCTAGCCGGTCAGCCATCCCTTTCGAGTTCCGGACGCGCTGTCAAGCGAGGCGGACGCCGTATCATTCAGTTCGCGGCCAGAACTCCTAAACCTGCACCGGTGCTCAAGCGCTGCCGAGAGAGGGCGCTGAGTGCTGTCGAAACCAACCAGGGACAAATGTCATGACGGTACATAAGGGCGGGTGTTTTTGCGGCGCCGTGGAAATCGAAGTGCACGGAGCCGCCGAGGCAATGGGCTATTGCCATTGCGGTTCGTGTCGATCGTGGTCGGCGTCTCCCGTGAACGCCTTCACGCTGTGGAAGCCTCAGAACGTCAAGGTCACCAGGGGCGCGGAGTTCCTGTCCGGGTTCGAGAAGACCGAAATGAGCGATCGCCAGTTCTGCACGAAATGCGGTGGTCATCTGATGACCGTTCATCCGCCGCTCGGCCTGGTCGATGTCTATGCGGCAACCATACCAGGCGTGAAATTCACGCCTGGGGTTCACGTCAACTACGCTGAGACCGTGCTGCCGATGAAGGATGGGCTGCCCAAGCTCAGGGACTTTCCGGCTGAGCTCGGCGGCTCCGGCATCGCGGTGCCGGAATAAGGCCCGGCCACTGCTCGCCATTTTTGACAACGACAATTCAAGACAGGAGATTGTTCATGGAAATCGCAACATTTCGCGCCACGCAGGAGCCGATCAAGGATCTCTATCGCAGGGATGCGAAGGCCGCGTTCCTCACCTTGAAGGCCAAAGGCGTCGCCGACGCGTCCACCGTGACCTGCAAGGTCGAGACCGGACGCGGGCTGGCGCTTGCCGGCATTCATCCGATGGCCGGGGGCAGCGGCCAGGAACTGTGCTCCGGCGACATGCTGCTGGAGGCGCTGATCGCATGCGCCGGTGTCTCGATGCGCGCGGCGGCGGCCGTGCTCGAAATTCCGATCAGGTCCGCCGAAGTTTCCGCGGAAGGTGACGTCGATCTTCGCGGCACGCTCGGCGTGACTGCGGGTGTTCCAGTCGGCTTCAAGGAAATCCGCTTGCGGTTCGACATCGACACCGACGCTCCCCAAAGTCAGCTCGACCAACTGCTCGAACTCACGGATCGCTATTGCGTGATCTTCCAGACCATCCAGAACAGTCCCAGCACCACGGTGAAGCTGCACCGCGTCATCCAGTGACCAGAAAACCGGCCCGGAAACTCGACTTGAGCGAGATTCCGGGCTGGGAACGGGAGTGCCGTATCGGGCAACGCTTCTATCCCTTGACGTAACCCATCGCCTCGACGATCAGCCCGTCCGCGACACGCATCAGGTTGACGCCGCGGAGGGAGTTGCCGTCGGCCATGAAGTAGCGCCAGCGGATCGTCGCCCGTTCACCGGCGACGAAGGTTTCCTCGAGGTCGAAGCGCGTGCCGGGCTGGGTGGCGATCGCCGACCATAGGTCAATGCATGCCTCTTTGCCGGCATGGCGGGCGCCGTCCGGCGCCGGCACGGTGTTTTCGATAACGCAATCCTGCGCCACCAACTCGGCAAGCGCGGACGGATCGTGCAACTGGAACACATCGTTGAAGCGACGCATGATCTCGGCCGTCTGGCTAGAGTGGTCGCCCGGATGAATGCTCGTGATGCTGTCCTGGCTCATCTCATACCTCCTGGTTTTCATTGTTCCGTGGCAGTGGTGGCGGCCAGCTCGGCCTTGAGGGTGATGGTTGTAACGCCGGCCAAAGCGCGAGAGACAAGGCAGGTCGTCTTCGCCGTCTCCGCCATACGCTGGAATTCGGCAGGCTGAAGGCCGGGAATCTCTGCTTCCGTTTCGAGCTCGATGCGGGTGATCGTCGGCCCGGCGGCGGTCGCGCCGAGATGCACCTTGGCGACGGTGCGGATGGTGCGGGCGACGTGGCCTTCCTGGCCGAGGATGAAGGTCAGCGCCATCGAGAAGCAGCCGGCATGTGCTGCCCCGATCAGCTCTTCGGGATTGGTGCCCGGACCGTCCTCGAACCGCGACGGAAAGGAATAGGCGCCTTCGAAGACGCCGCTGCCAAGCCGCAGACGGCCGCCGCCTTCCTTCAGCGTGCCTTGCCATTCTGCGGAAGCTTCACGGATGGTCATGGTCGTTCTCCTGATTCGGGGTTGAAAAGCGGGCAATTGGGTCAGGCGCAGTCGATGACAACCTTCCCGAACACGTCGCCCTGCTGGAAGTGGCGGTACGCTTCTGGGGCTTCGGCAAAGGGGAAGACCCTGTCGACAACGGGCTTGAGGCGATGCTGCGACACGGCGCGCAGCATGGCCTCAAGATTGCTGCGGCTGCCGACGAACAGGCGGCTGATGGTGGCGAGGCTGCGCTGATAAAGCGCTGCCGGCATCTCGATCGATCTGCCACTGGCGTCCTGCAGCGTCAGCAGCACGATGTGTCCATAAAGCGTGCTGGCAATCAGCGACTGCGCGAAGGTGGCCGGGCCGCCGGTTTCGACGACGAGGTCGACTCCGCCTGTCTGCTCGCGCGCCCAGCCGCCCCATTCCGGTATGTCGGTGCTGGAGACAACGAGGTCGGCGCCCAGCGCCCGCAGCCTGTCGGCCTTCTCCGCGCGCGATGTGATGGCGACAACCCGGCAGCCGAGCAACTTGGCGAACTGCAGAGCAAACAGCGAAACGCCACCCGAACCGATGGTGAGAACCCATTGACCAGGCTTCGGAATCCGGGTCCCGGTCACCGCGTTCCAGGCCGTCACGCCGGCGCAGGTCAGCGTCGCCGCTTCGTGCCAGCTCAGATGATCGGGCAGTCGCGCCGCCCATTGTTCGTCGAGCACGGCAAACTCAGTCAGCATGCCGTCAAGCGTACAGCCGAGCTGGTCGATCAGACCGGCATTGATGCGGCCATCGATCCAGCGGGCGAAGTAGCTGCCGGTGACGCGGTCGCCGACGGCAAAACGGGTGACGGCATCGCCGATTGCGACGACGTCACCGGCTCCGTCGCTCAGCGGCACGATGCCTTGCCGCGCCGGCAAGGGATAGGTGCCGCCAAGGATCATCGTGTCGCGCCGATTGAGCGAGGCGGCGCGGACTCGCACCACGATCTCATGCGGTTTCGGTTCCGTCCGCGCCTCGTCGCGCATCGCCAGGGATTCGGTTCCACCAAACCCTTCGAGACGGTAGCTGCGCATGTCACTCTCCTTAATAGTATATAGACTGATCCACATATTATATAGACCGATTGTCATATTCTTGGCAAGGCCTATAATGCGTCACTGCTGACAGAGGTTGACATGGCCAACGACACCCGCACCCGCATACTCGAGACCACAGGCCTGTTGCTCAGGCAGCGCGGCTATCACGGCACCTCGCTCAACGACATTCTGGGCGCCAGCGGGGCGCCGCGCGGCTCGCTCTATTTTCATTTCCCAGGCGGCAAGGACCAACTGGTCATCGAGGTGACGCGCAACAGCGTTGCCGACGTCACGAAAAGGCTGGGCGAAGCACTGGCAGCCGAGAGCGATCCTGCAGTGGCCGTCCATCACATCTACCAGTCGGTCGGGCGCATGCTGGAGGACAATGATTTTTCGCTGGGTTGCCCCATCGCGCCGGTGGTGCTGGATTCACCCACCGATGTGCCGGAACTGGCGGAACTCTGCCGATCGGCTTTCGAGCAATGGATCGGCTTGCTGCGACAGGCCTTTGTCAGGGCAGGAGTGCCCGAACGCCGGGCGCATGCCCTGGCACTGCTGGTCGAATCCTCGCTGGAAGGGCTGATGGTGATTGCGAGGGCCACCCGCGATCGTGGCCCGGTGCTGGTGGTGGCCGACGAGGTCGCGGCGCTTGTCGAGCAGGCGGTGCTTGCAGGCAAGGTTGCGCGGCAGGCGGACAGCGCCGCCTAACCATCCGCTTTCCAAAACAAAAAGGGCGCCTCTCGGCGCCCTTTCCGTATGCATAAGCCAGATAGCTTGGATTAGAAATCCATGCCGCCCATGCCGCCCATGCCGCCGCCGCCCATGCCGCCAGGCATGCCGCCGCCAGCAGACTCCTTCTTGGGGGCCTCCGCGATCATGGCTTCGGTGGTGACGAGCAGGCCGGCGACCGAAGCCGCGTCCTGGAGAGCGGTGCGAACGACCTTGACCGGGTCGACGATGCCCATGGCGATCATGTCGCCATACTCGCCGGTCTGGGCGTTGTAGCCGTAGGTCGCGCCCTTGTTGTCGAGGATCTTGCCGGCAACGATCGAAGCTTCAGCACCTGCGTTCGAAGCGATCTGACGGGCCGGAGCCTGCAGTGCACGACGAACGATGTTGATGCCGGCAGCCTGGTCGGCATTGACGCCGGTGACCTTGATGTTGGCCGAAGCGCGCAGCAGTGCGACGCCGCCGCCTGCAACGATGCCTTCTTCCACGGCCGCGCGGGTCGCGTTGAGGGCGTCATCGACGCGGTCCTTCTTTTCCTTGACTTCGACTTCCGTCGCGCCGCCGACACGGATCACCGCAACGCCGCCGGCGAGCTTCGCCAGACGTTCCTGCAGCTTCTCCTTGTCGTAGTCCGACGTGGTCTCTTCGATCTGCTGCTTGATCTGGGCAACGCGGCCCTGGATCTCGGCCTTCTTGCCGGCGCCGTCGACGATGGTGGTGTTCTCCTTGGAGATCGACACCTTCTTGGCGCGGCCGAGCATGTTGAGGCCGACGTTCTCGAGCTTGATGCCGAGGTCTTCCGAGATGACCTGGCCACCGGTCAGGATGGCGATGTCTTCCAGCATGGCCTTGCGGCGATCACCGAAGCCCGGCGCCTTGACGGCGGCGATCTTCAGGCCGCCACGCAGCTTGTTGACGACCAGCGTGGCCAGAGCCTCGCCTTCGACGTCTTCCGAGATGATGAGCAGCGGCTTGGAGGTCTGCACGACGGCTTCGAGAACCGGCAGCATGGCCTGGAGGTTGGACAGCTTCTTCTCGTGCAGTAGGATGTAGACGTCCTCGAGCTCGGCAACCATCTTGTCGGCGTTGGTGACGAAGTAGGGCGAGAGATAGCCGCGGTCGAACTGCATGCCTTCGACGACTTCCAGCTCGGTCTCGGCGGTCTTGGCTTCTTCAACCGTGATGACGCCTTCATTGCCGACCTTCTGCATCGCTTCGGCGATCATGGCGCCGACCGACTCGTCGCCATTGGCCGAGATCGTGCCGACCTGGGCAACTTCCTCGGAGGTCTTGATCTTCTTGGCAGCCTTGCCGAGAGCCGCGACGACTTCGGTCACGGCCAGGTCGATGCCGCGCTTCAGATCCATCGGGTTCATGCCGGCGGCAACGGCCTTGTGGCCTTCCTGGACGATCGACTGCGCCAGAACGGTCGCGGTCGTGGTGCCGTCGCCGGCGATGTCGTTGGTCTTCGAAGCAACTTCGCGGACCATCTGCGCGCCCATGTTTTCGAACTTGTCTTCAAGCTCGATTTCCTTGGCGACGGTGACGCCGTCCTTGGTGATGCGCGGTGCGCCGAACGACTTGTCGATGACGACGTTGCGGCCCTTGGGGCCGAGCGTGACCTTCACTGCGTCGGCGAGGATGTTGACGCCGCGCAGCATGCGCTCGCGGGCGTCGCGGGAGAATTTTACGTCTTTAGCAGCCATTTTTTAGCTCCTGGCAGGGGGCTTGCGATCAAGCCCGAAATTAGTTGACGGTGAGGCCGATGATCAGCCGATGATGCCCATAATGTCGGATTCCTTCATGATCAGAAGGTCTTCGCCATTGAGCTTGACTTCGGTGCCCGACCACTTGCCGAACAGGATGCGGTCGCCGGCCTTGACGTCCAGCGGGACCAGCTTGCCGGCTTCGTCGCGAGCGCCGGAGCCGACGGCGATGATCTCGCCTTCCTGCGGCTTTTCCTTTGCCGTATCCGGGATGATGATCCCGCCGGCGGTCTTGGATTCGGATTCGACCCGGCGTACGACCACGCGGTCATGAAGCGGGCGGAACTTCGACTTTGCCATTTTTTCTTCCTCGAATGAGAACGGTGAGAGCTGTTCCTCGATCCGGCGGTGCCGGATGTGCGTTAGCACTCACCTGGGGAGAGTGCTAACGTCGCGCTGAAATAAGCGCGTGGCTTTCGAGAGTCAAGGCGAACGGTGAGCACAATTGTGCCAATTGGAGCCGTGCCGCGATCCGACGGCAGACCCTACCGGCGCCGCGGCGATTTAAGCACCAGAAGCGGACAGCGTTCAGCCAGCCCATAGGTCCCTGTCGGCGCGAGGCGGACACTGTCAAAAAACCGGCTCGCCTCTTCGACCAGCGTCGCCGCCGGGGCGAAACTGTAGACAGTCTGCGAATTCGCATAGACATCGATGGTGCCGATGACCGGCATCTCCCATCCGGTCGTCGCGGCAAGGGCCTCCCGTTCGGCAAACAGCGCATCGAAGGCGTCGAGGATCGCCCGCACCGGAATGGCGCGGTCGGGATCGCCGCCGGCACAAGCCATGGCAATGCGCCATTTGAGTTCGTGGAAGGTCGCGACACCACCGGACAGCGTCAGCGCCCGGACCTCCTGCAGATCGTCCGGCACCTGAGGGCTTGCATAGGCGCGCAATGCAGCCCGCCCATCGGACTTCAGCACACGCGCGATCTCGGCAAGCAGCGCCTGCCGTGCAACCGAGGAGTCCAGCGCCGACAGGCAGCCGTCGCCGATCACCGCCCCGGCGCTTTCGTCGCCCAGCGGCAACTCCAGCCAGTTGCCGATCACCGCCTTGCGTGAGGCGGTATCGCCCGGCCAGATGCCCGATATCATGGCAGTGGACTCGTCGATCGCGAGCATGGTCCTTCCGAGGCCGGCAAGCTCCGGCGTGACCCCGAGCAGCACCACATCGACCGATTGCAGGCTAAGTTCGCGCTCATAGGCGGCGACAGCTTCCGGGGGCGGACACAGCGGCGACCCGAGAAGCCGCCAGTGACGGCGAATTGCGTCCCAATGCTCAGTCATGCGGAACGGTTTGGGGAAAGGCTGGACATATTTCCTTCCAGGCTGTTGGTTGCCTTGCGAGTTACCTCATGCATGGAAAGGCCATGGCCCGCATTGCCGTCATAACGCATGAATTTGACCGCTTCCAGAGCCGGCGGGGCCTCCTGCTGCGCCAGGACAGCCCCTACATGCTGTTCGACGTCCTGGCGGAGCTGAAACGGCGCGGTCACTCCGTGCAGATCATGCGTGGACCCTCGGCAAGTCATAACGCCGATATTGCCGTCCTGCATGTCGACGCGACAGTGACGCCATCGGACTATGTCGACTACGCGCGCGGATTTCCGATTTGTCTCAATCTTGGTGCGACCGACATTTCCAAGCGCCGCATCAGCGGTGCGATCCTCGAGGAGGGTGCCAACTGGAGCGGCCAGGTCATCGTCAAGAGCAACCTCAATCATTGGGGGACGCCCGAGGAGCAGCTCAACCGAAAATCCGTTCGCGCCGGCAAGGCAGTGCCTTTCCCGGGCGCGCAGACCTTCGACCGTTATCAGGTGCATGCCTCGCTGGCCGATGTGGCGCCGGAGATTTTCAGGCGTGCCGACCTGATCGTGGAAAAATTC
Organism: Mesorhizobium sp. M0001; assembly: GCF_040324255.1. Classification (NCBI taxonomy): domain Bacteria; kingdom Pseudomonadati; phylum Pseudomonadota; class Alphaproteobacteria; order Hyphomicrobiales; family Phyllobacteriaceae; genus Mesorhizobium; species Mesorhizobium sp. M0001. The sequence goes on along the minus strand of NZ_JAMYVS010000005.1, from coordinate 372,705 downwards.
ATTCCCGAAATCGAGCCCGACGGGTTTGCGGCGCGGTTCTGGATATTCTGCGGCGATCGGGAGCGCTGCATCCGCTATGTCTCGCCACAGCGCCTGGTCAAGGGCGACGACACCATCCGCCGGGAGCCGGTTGCGGTTCCCGACGAATTGCGCGCCCTGCGTCGGAAGCTGGGCTTCGACTATGGCAAATTCGACTTTGTCGTGCATGAGGGCAGGGCCGTGCTGCTCGATGCCAACAAGACCCCGGGTCGCGCCAGAAACCTGTCGAAGATCGTCGCCGCCGGCGCCGCCAACCTGGCCGACGGCTTCGAAAACCTCATCCACCAGACCGGACGGGGTCGAATCGGGCGCTAGAGAAACAGTCCCAACTGCGTATGGATGATCGACCGGTAGTCCTCGATGGTGTGGCGGCTTTCCTCCTGGTCCTGGGTCAGCGCCATGCGCACGACGCCGCCGGCCAGCTGGAAGATCAGGAAAACCATACGGCCGAACTCATTGCGTCGCTCTGGCGCGAGAAAGGGGCCGACATGGTCGCAGAACATCGTCGCCTGGTGCCGGGTTTCGGCGATGTCGAGATTCTTCAGCGCCTTGTCAGCCTGGATGGCGTTTTGCAGGTCCTGAATGGCGGGGTCGCCGGCGACGCGCTCATAGTAGTCGTCGAGCAGCCGGTCGGCCGCAGCGATAACGTCGCTCAGCCCGCCGACGTCGGCAACGATCGCGGCAAGCCGGGCGCGGCTCACTTCGGAGAATCGCTCGTAGAGCATCGCCAGGATCGCCGACTTGTTGGGGAAGTAATGATAGACGGTGGCGATCGGCCCGCCGGCCTGTGCGCCGACTTCCTTCATGGTGACGGCGTCGATGCCTTTCTCGCCGATCAGCCGCATGGTCGTCGACAGGATGGCGTCGATGCGCTCGCGGCTGCGCTCCTGTTTGGGCCTGCGCCTCGGTTCGGTCGTCATCTGCACTGCTTCGTTCATGCCGCCATCCTCTCGATCGCCCAGACCATTCGATCGCCAAGACCATCCCCAGCCTTGTTGGTGCCAAGTCCCGCTACTGATTGACAAACGAATATGATCGAGTATCAGTTTCTAAATGCTGACAGACTGTCAGTTTTTTTGCCGCCAGGCAAGGACGTTGGGAGGCGACCGTGACTTCTGCTGGTAACGCCGATGCCGGGAACGGCGACTGGCTGGTCGGCAACCCCACTGGGGCGCAACTCGCCTCGGCATTGTGGATCGGCTCGGTCGGCCTGCTCATTCTCGGGCTGCAGCCGGTGCTGCTCGGCGCACTCTATACCGAGGGGCATGTCAGCGGCGACGAACTCGCGCTGGTCGCCACGGCCGAGATGATTGCCATCGGCATCGGTTCGGCTGTGGTGGCCATGATGCTTTCCGCCCACAATATGCGCTGGAAAAGTGCCGTCCTTCTGGTCCTGCTGGCGCTGGCGAACTGGGCGACCTCCTATGCGCTGACCTCCACCTCGCTGATTGCCGCCCGCGCGGTGGCCGGCCTCGCCGAGGGCGGGCTGGTGGCGGTCGCCACGGAACTGATCGCCCGTTCGCGCCGGGCCGAGCGCATCGGCGGCTTCTTCGTCACCCTTCAGACCCTGGCGCAATGCGCCCTTGCCCTGCTGGTGGCGCTTTACGTCATCCCGGCCGCCGGATCGGCAGGCGGCTTCATCGTCCTTGCCGTCGTCTGCATCGCTTCGGTGGCGGTCGCCTTCATCGTCCCCGATAGCTATGCCGACCTGCCCAAGGAGGAACAGTTCAGCAATGTGCTGACCGTTCCTTCGCTTGCCGCTTTGCTGAGCGTCTTCTGCTACTTCATGTTCTTCGGCTCGGTCTGGGCGTTTCTCGAGCCACTTGGCGCACAATACGGCATCGATGGCCGCACCGTCGGCCTGATCGTCTCGGCCAACCTCGCATTGCAGGTGCTGGGCGCAATGACGGCTACCGTCTTCGAGGCGCGCATCGATTACCGCTTCGCGATCGTGGCGATCGGCGTGGTCGCCGTCGCCAGTTCCGTGGTGCTCGCCGGCAGCCCCGGCCTGACGGTTTTCTGGGTCGCGGCCTTGATCATGGGCTTCATCCTTCTGTTCATCGTGCCCTATCAGATCCGGCTGGCGATCACCGCCGACGAGACGCGCACGGCCGTGCTTCTGGTGCCGGCGGCCCAGCTTTTCGGTCTGGCGATCGGCCCGGTCGCGGCATCGCTGCTGATCGACGGCAAGGATTTTCGCCCGGTGCCGGAATTTGCCGCCGCCAGTGCGGCGGCCAGCGTCGTGCTGCTCGGCCTGTTCGTCCTGATCGCGCGGCGCCGCCGCGCGATCGCCTGAGAAGCGACCGCGTGAGCATCTCGTACATACTTGACTAAGTCAAATAAATGACCGATCGTTGATGGGCAGGAGGCTTCCCATGACGATCCATCATCAACCCGGCAAGGAGCGCATCGACGCGGTGCGGGCTTTCAACCGCTTCTACACCCGCCAGATAGGTCTGCTCGACGAAGGCCTGCTGAAAAGCGCCTTCTCGCTGACCGAGGCGCGGGTGCTCTACGAACTGGCGCATCGCGATGGCCTGACCGCCAGCGATCTCATCCGCGATCTCGGCCTCGACGCCGGTTATGTCAGCCGGCTCCTGAAGAAGTTCGAGCACCTGCAGCTGATTGCGCGCGCGTCGCTGGCGTCGGATGCGCGGCAGTCGTCGATCACGCTGACGCCGGTGGGGCGGCAGGCCTTCGCGCCGCTGAACCGGGCTTCGCACGACCAGGTCGCGGCCTTGCTGGAGCGGCTTCCTGCTGCCGAACAGGACCGGCTGGTCAAGGCCATGCAGACGGTGCAGCAACTCCTGGGCGACAGCCCGGAGTCCAAAGTGCCGTATATGCTGCGCCCCTTGCAGGTCGGCGACATCGGCTGGGTGGTGCGCCGCCAAGGACAGATCTACGCACAGGACTATGGCTGGGACGAAACCTACGAGGCGCTGGTCGCCGAAATCCTCGGCGCCTTCGTAAAATCCTTCGATCCAGAATGGGAACGCAGCTGGATTGCCGAACGGCAAGGGGAGGTGGTCGGCTCGGTCTTCGTCGTGCGCAAATCCGACGCGGTGGCGAAGCTGCGCCTGCTCTATGTCGAACCATCGGCGCGCGGCCTCGGCATCGGCAAGCGGCTGGTTCAGGAGTGCATCGGCTTTGCTCGTGCCAAGGGCTACAAGACGCTGACCCTATGGACCAACGACATCCTGACCGCCGCCCGCCACATCTACGAGAGTGCCGGCTTCAGGCTGGTAGACGAAGAGCGCCATCACGCCTTCGGCAAGGATCTGGTCGGCCAGAACTGGAACCTGGAGCTGTAGCGGCGTTCAGGCCACCGGGACCCATATCTCCAGCCCGCCATTGCCGCTGCGCGGATCGAACTCCGGGCCGTAGCGCTCGAATTCGGGGCCGTCGGCTATATCGTGCCCCGAGGCCGGCAGCCATTTGTTCCAGATCGTGTTGACGGTGCGGCGGATCGTGGAGATGTGCTCGGCATGGGTGAACACGGCGTATTTCTGCGCCGGCACCCGCACCCGCGAAAGCTCCTTCGGCAGGTCCGAGAAATCCGAAACTTCGACGCCGGCGATATAGTCGAAATTGCCGGCATCGTCGCCGTTCACGCAGACGCCATAGGCGACGTCGCCGGTCTCGCCCGGAATGTTGCCGATATAGGGACCGAAGCGCTGCCACTGCATCGGAATGGCCGCGCTGGTTTCGCAGCTGTAGCGCTCGCCGAGGCCGGCAATGAGGAAGGGACGGCCGGTCTCGAAGCGCGGCGGCGGCAGTGAGGCGAGGAAGGACTGGTCCATCAGGATCGGCTCCACCAGGTCGAGATTGCTGAGGCTGCCCTGCGCGCGCACCAGTTCCGGCGTCGTGCCGAACTGATCGCGGAAGGCGCGGGTGAAGGCTTCGTGCGAGGCGTAGCCGGCATCGAGCGCGACCGCGAGGATGTCGGGCGCGCCGGAAGCCAGCTTGCGCGCCGCTTCGGTCAGCCGGCGCGCGCGGATATAGCCCATCACCGAACGGCCGGTGGCGGCGCCAAAGGCGCGCGTCACATGAAAGCGCGAGACGCCGCTGCTTTGCGCGACATCTTCAAGCGAGATCGCTTCCGGCAGATGGCTCTCGACAAACCACAGCGCTTTCTCGGTCGGGTTCATAGGTCTCCTCGCATTTGGCGGCATATTTTGTCGGCTTTTTGCGAGGCCAGTTTGATCGAAATTGCGCCTGTCGTAAAATCGAAGGGCGCTGGTCGACTGTGGCAGGTCACCATCGTGGAAAGCCGTTGCTGGGCGGCCTCGGCCTGGCTCGCTGGGACAATATCTGGGCGCGCTGGGTGCGGGCACCATCCTTGCCTATGCGCTGTGGAACCACCGCCGGCTCGATGCCTTCGCCGCCGGCGAAAATGCCGCCGAAAGCCTAGGTGTGCCGGTGGCGAGGACGCGCAAGACGACCTTTCTCCTCGCGGCGTTCTCGACGGCAATTCACGTCACGGTCGGGAGGTCATCCGCAACCGTCATTGACTGTGCCATGACCGCATCTGCATGGCTGCCATCCCTCTTTTTCGGCTCTGGTGCAATGCGGCGCCTTGAATGGTAAGCACGCTTATAATATATACCGCTCATGGTTTCCGACGGCATAGATAGATTGGGCTTTTTGATCCACGACGTGCAGCGCCTTATGCGCAAGCGCTTCGAGGCGCGCGCCAGCGGACTTGGCCTTTCCTCGGCACAATGGCGGCTTCTGGTTCGCGTTGCGAAGGAGGCGGGCGTCGCCCAGGCTCGCCTCGCCGAACTTCTCGAAATCGAGCCGATCAGCGTTTCACGCCTCGTCGACCGGATGGAGGAGGGCGGCTGGATCGAACGGCGCTCCGATGCAACTGACCGGCGCGTGCGCATGATCTTCCCGACAGCCAAGGCGAACGCGGCCTATGCCGAGGTCAAAAGCCTTGCCGGCGAAGTTTATGAGGAATCGCTGGTCGGCGTTTCGCCGGACGACCGCCGCGTCCTGATCCGGGCGCTGGACACCATCGTGCAAAACCTGGCGGACGGCGAGACGTCGTCCTTGAAGAGTACGGAAGGGGCAGCAGCATGAACGCGGCAGCCAAACTAGACGAGAATGTAACCAAGATCGAGACGCCGGCAAAGCCGGCCGCCGAAGCGCCTGCACAGCCGGCCGCAGCACCTGTCGCGGTGGCTCCCCCGGTTCAACCCGCTCCGGCTCCGGTCAAGAAGCGCCGCCTCGGCCGCTTGCTGCTGATGGTCGCCCTGCCGGCCGCGCTGGCCATTGGTGGCGGTTATGTCTGGGTGACCGGCGGCCGCTATCAGGAAACCGAGAACGCCAATTTGCAGCAGGCCAAGGTGTCGATCGCCTCGGACACCGCCGGACGCATCGTTCAGGTCGGCATCTCGGACAATCAGCAGGTCAAGCAGGGCGATGTGCTGTTTGCCGTCGACCCCGAGCCCTACCGGATTGCATTGGCGCAGGCCGACGCGGCGGTCGCAGTCGCACGCGTCGGTATCGAACAGCTGCGCGCCGCCTACAGCCAGGCGCTGGCGCAGGAAAAGTCCGATGCCAGCCAGGTCGACTACGCGCAGTCGCAGTATGACCGCGCCGCCGACCTTGCCCAGAAGGGCATCAACGCCAAATCGTCGCTGGACGAGGCCAAGAACGATCTCGACAAAGCCAGGCAGCAACTGGCCGTTGCCGAGCAAGGCATCATCAGCGCCAAGGCGGCTCTCGCCGGCAATCCCGATATCGAGACCGACAAGCATCCGACGGTGATGGCCGCACTCGCCGCGCGCGACAAGGCCGCCTACGATCTGGCGCAGACCACGGTCAAGGCGCCGGCCGACGGCGTCATCAGCCAGGCCTCCTCGTTCAAGATCGGCCAGTATGTCGGTTCCGGCACGCCGCTGTTTGCGTTGGTCGAGACCGGCGACACCTGGATCGATGCCAATTTCAAGGAAACCCAGCTTACCCACATGAAGCCTGGCCAGAAGGCCGAGATCGTCGTCGACACCTATCCGGGCAGAACTTTCGAGGCCACCGTCAAGGCGATCGGCGCCGGCACCGGCGCGGAGTTTTCGCTGTTGCCTGCTCAAAACGCCACCGGCAACTGGGTCAAGGTCACGCAGCGCATTCCGGTGCGCCTGGAGCTGACCGATGCCGACGCCAAAATGGCGCTGCGCACCGGTATGAGCGCCTCGGTTACGGTGGATACCGGCGTTGCTCGCGGGTTCCCCGCTATCTTCGGCCACGCCACCGCAGGCGAAGCACAATAGACTGTGAATGGACCGTGATCTCGAAAAGCAGGATCACGGCCCGGCAGAACGCCCGCCGCAGGCGAGGTGAAGTTGAGATGACAGGATCGGTCCGACGGCAGGTTGAACGAGGGGTGGATTGGACCGGGCCGCATCGCGGCCTGCCCAGAACCTGGACCACTTCGGCGCCCATCCTTCGGACCTTGGATTTCCGGGCGGCAAGCGCCTGATGTGTCGAGACCTTCGATCGATGTAACCCCCACATCGATAGATCGCGTCCCACCGCGATGAGGGTCTCTTCACCAGAGAAGGCCTCGCCGCCCGGAAACCTAATGTACACCTTTTTGTTACCTGTCGGAAGTTCCGCATCATGACCACACCAGAACCTTTCAAGGAAGTGCCGCATCGCGGCCTGATCACCGTGGCGCTGATGCTGGCGACGGTCATGCAGGCGCTCGACACCACGATCGCCAATGTCGCGCTGCCGACCATGACCGGCGACCTCGGCGCGTCGCCCGACAACATCAACTGGGTGTTGACCTCCTACATCGTTGCCGCCGCGATCATGACGCCGGTGACCGGCTGGCTGGCCGACCGCTTCGGCCGCAAGGAACTGTTCCTGGCGGCGGTTGTCGGCTTCACCGTGTTCTCGATGCTGTGCGGCATTGCCTGGAGCCTGGAGAGCATTGTGTTCTTCCGGCTGATGCAGGGCGTGTTCGGCGCAGCCATCGTGCCGCTGTCGCAGACCTTCCTGCTCGACATCAACCCCAGGGAACGCCACGGCCAGGCGATGGCCATCTGGGGCGCCGGCATCATGCTGGGGCCGATCCTGGGTCCGACGCTGGGCGGTTGGCTGACCGAGAATTTCAACTGGCGCTGGGTGTTCTTCATCAATTTGCCGGTCGGCATCATCGCCTTCCTCGGCATGGCAGCCTATTTGCCGGTCGTTGCCCGGCGGATCCGCAGCTTCGATTTCTTCGGTTTCGCCATGATTTCGCTCGGCGTCGGCGCACTGCAGCTGCTGCTCGACCGCGGCGGCGAGGTCGACTGGTTTTCCTCGGTCGAAATCTGGATCGAGCTTGCTCTTTCGATCACCGGCTTCTGGGTGTTCATCATCCACACACTGACGGCGGAACGGCCTTTCATCGACCCCAAGATCTTCCTCGACCGCAATTTCGTCACCGGTCTGGCCTTCATCTTCGTCATGGGCGTGCTGATCCTGGCCTCGATGTCGCTGCTGCCGCCGATGCTGTCGACCATCTTCGGCTATCCGACCGTCACCATCGGCGTCGTCCTGGGGCCGCGCGGTGTCGGCACGATGATTTCGATGCTTGTCGTTGGGCGGCTCATGAGCAGGATCGACGCCCGCATCCTCGTCGTCGTCGGCTTTCTGCTCACCGCGCAGTCGCTCTACACCATGTCCTCCTTCACGCCGCAAATGGACAATTGGCTGATCCTCAGCTCCGGCGTCATCCAGGGCCTGGGCATGGGCATGGTGTTCGTGCCGCTGTCCACGGTGGCCTTCGCCACGCTCGACGTGCGCTTTCGCACCGACGCCACGGCCCTGTTCAGCCTGGTTCGAAATCTCGGTTCGTCGATCGGTGTGTCGGTGGTGACGGTTCTCATGGTGCGCAACACGCAGGTCAATCACACCGAACTGTCGGCTTTCATCAACCCGTTCAACCCCAATTTGTGGGCGGCCTCGCCGGCGGCAGCAGGCGGCGATCCGACGGCACTTTCGCAGGTGGACCGCATGGTCAACATCCAGGCGATGATGATCTCCTACGTCAACGACTTCAAACTGCTGATGGTGATGACGCTGGTTGCCATTCCGTTTGTCTTCCTGCTGCGCAAGCCGAAGACCGCTCCGGCCGGCGCGGCAGCTCCTGCCGCGCATATGGATTGAGGCGGGCGCCGGTAGCGCTGGCAGCAAGCTGGTTGCCCCTGATGATTTGTTGCTCGGATGATCGTCAAAACCCGCGTGTGCAAAAGAATATCGATAATGAGCCGTTGGAAGTTGATTTGAAATGACATTTGCACCTTTGGTATCTGGTTGCTGACGCCTCCAATTCCGTTACAGTTCATCTTGAATTAGCACATCTGTAACATTGTCAGTCGACTTTCGTCTGGCACGACAGAGGCCCTTTCTTGTTTCAGGTGCCAAACCGGAGGAGGTCTGTTTGGTCACGAAGTCATCCAGAAGATCCGTCGGGGCGCGCGGGCCGGTGGGCGTAGCCGCATTGGCAAGACTGGCTGACGTTTCCTACGATACGCTCGAGGGAGAACTTCGCACGACCATTGCGGGTCTCGAAGGGCAGACCCTGCGCTTCGAGACTGCGATCGAGAATATTTCGCAAGGCATCTGCTTTTTCGATGCCGATGAACGGCTGATCCTGAGCAACCGGCGCTATGCGGAAATCTACCGCATTGCGCCCGAGGAATTGCGGCCTGGCGTGACACTGAGCGAAATCGTCGAACGCCGCGTCGCCGCCGGCACGGCGGCGACGGCCGCCGACACCTATCTCGCAACGGCTCGCTCGATCAATTCGGGCAAGGCTTCGCGGCTCTGGACCGCCAAACTTGTCGATGGTCGCACAATCCAGATCCGTAACCAGCCCATGCCCGATGGCAGTTGGATCGCCACGCATGAGGACATCACTGAACTCCTCGCCAATCGGCAGATCGTCGACGAGCGCATTTCGCTGCAGGCGCTGATCGACTGGGTGCCCGATTACCTCTGGGTCAAGGATACGCAAAGCCGTTTCGTCGTGGTCAACAGCGCCCTTGCGACCGATAGCGGCCGCAACAAGACCAGCGACATGATCGGTTTGACCGATTTTGATCTCCACCCCCCGGAAGTTGCGCGGAAATTTCGCCTGGTCGAGCAGCGCCTGCTCAAGAGCGGACAACCAGTGATCGACGCGGAAGAGTTTGTCGTGGATGCGTTGGGGAACGGCAAATGGCTTTCGTCGACGAAGGTGCCGTTGCGCAATCGCCAAAATGAAATCTTCGGCCTGGTTGGCATTGCCCACGACATCACCGCCCGCAAGCAGGCGGATGTCCTTCGCAGCGGGCAGGCGCAGATCCTCGAAATGATTGCCACGAGCGCGCCGCTGGAGGACGTGCTCGACCGCCTCATGCGCTTCGTCGAGGCTCAGTTGGAGGGGATATTCGGTTCCGTCCTGCTGCTCGACAAGGACGGCATTCATTTGCGTCACGGTGCGGCGCCGGGCCTGGCGAAAGCCTATACGAGCGCCATCGATGGGGCGGCCATCGGTCCCAAGGTGGGATCCTGCGGAACCGCCATCTACCGGCGGGAACCGGTCATTGTTACCGATATTCTGCAGGATCCGCTTTGGGACGATTACCGCGAACTGGCGGCACCCCATGGCTATCGTTCGTGCTGGTCAACCCCGATCCTGTCGCATCGGGGCGTCGTGTTGGGCGCCTTTGCCATGTATTCGATGACCGTGCGCGAACCCACCCATGCCGAGACCCGCCTGATCGAATTCACCACACACATTGCCGGCATCGCGATCGAGCGCAAATTGGCGGAAGACCAGATCCACTTCATGGCCAACCATGATGCGCTGACCGGCCTGCCCAATCGCGCTTTGCTGGAGGATCGGCTTTCCCAGGCGGTCCTCTACGCGCAGCGATACAATCGCTGGATGACGGTGGTGTTCATCGATCTCGACAATTTCAAACTGGTGAACGATACGTTTGGCCACAATGCCGGCGACGAACTCCTCAAGACCGTCGCCAGCCGTTTGGTTGGATGCGTGAAGGCCACCGACACCGTCGTGCGGCTTGGCGGCGACGAATTTGTCATCGTCCTGTTCGACCAAACCACCAATGTCGATGTGGTCTCGGAAACCCTGCAGACGATCAGGGATGCGATCGCGGAACCGGTTCTTGTCGGAGAGCATCGGCTGAGAACGACGGCCAGCATCGGCATCGCAAATTACCCGAAGGACGGGACCAGCCCGGATACGCTGTTGGCCAATGCCGACGCCGCCATGTATCGCGCCAAGGAATTCGGCCGCGACAATTTCCAGTTCTATGCCCCGGAGTTCAACTCAACTGCACATGAAAAATTCCTGCTTCAGGAGGAATTGCGAAACGCGCTCGCCCGGTCGGAATTCGCTCTGCACTATCAGCCACAGGTGGATCTGCGATCGGGGCAGGTTTTCGCCGTCGAAGCGCTGGTGCGCTGGAACCACCCGACGCGAGGCCTGGTTTCGCCGGCGATGTTCATCCCGACCGCCGAGGAGACCGGGCTGATCGTGCCGCTCGGCGACTGGATCCTGCACGAAGCCTGCCGGCAGAACAAAGCCTGGCAGCGCGCCGGTCTGTCGCCCGTAACCGTCTGCGTCAACGTGTCGGCGCGGCAGTTCCGGGAGAAGAACCTGATCGACCGCGTCGTCAACGCGTTGAAGGAAAGCGGCCTGGAGGCGAGGTATCTCGAGCTCGAAGTGACGGAAAGCCTGATCATGCAGGATTTCGAGCTGGCGGTCGCAACGATGAACGGACTGCAAAAGCTCGGCGTGCAGATATCGATCGACGATTTCGGAACAGGCTATTCCAGTCTCAGCGCCCTCAAGACGTTTCCGGTGGCGCGGCTGAAGATCGACAAGTCCTTCATCAACGATCTCGCGACCGACGAGAACGATCAGGCGGTCACTGGCGCCGTGATTTCCCTGGGGCAGAAGTTGAACCTTCGGGTGCTGGCCGAAGGTGTCGAAACGGAAGACCAGGTCGCCTTCCTGCGCAAGAACAATTGTGACGAGGTGCAGGGCAATTATTTCAGCAAACCCCTGTCGCCTGGGGATATCGGCGAGCTGATCGCGAAAGGCTGACGGCTGGGTCGCGCCGTGACCGCTGGCTGCTATTTTCCGAGCACCAGGCTCCAGTAGCGGATGGCGCTGTCGCGCCCGTCGCGTACATAGGCGAGGCCGAAGCGGCTGAAATCCGGATCGAGCATGTTGCGGCGGTGGCCGGCCGAATGCATCCAGATGTCGAACAGCTTCTGCTGGTCGAAGCGGCCCTCGGCGATGTTCTCGGCAGCAGCGCCCCGCACGCCATTGTCTTTCATCCGCGACGCGAAATCCTTGCCCCAGCCGGTCGTGTGGCTCATGCGTTCGCGCGAGGCCATATAGCCGGCCTGCTGCAGAGCGGCCTGCTCGAGCTGGGCGTCCGGCACCAGCGCCGGCAGTCCGGCCGAAGCTCGGATGCCGGCCAGCGCCGCGGTGGCCGAGGACGACACACCGGCGCCTTCGCCGGTCGGCACCGAGACCGTGCTGCAAGCAGCGAGGCCAGCCATGGCTGCAAGGCCGATCAGCAGTAGGCGCCTGTTTGATTTTGGACTTGCTTCGCCAGAGCGGGTTTGCGCGAGCGGATGATTGGTGGTGCAGATCATTGTCATGCCTGCCTGACTTAGCGGCGATCATGGCTTTTGCCGGGCAGGGCTGCGAAAATCTCAATCGCTGGCCTCCGTGCAGGTTCGGCCGGCCGATTCGAATGGGAAGGTCGGCGGCCGATGTAGTCTCGGCGCGCTGCGTCCGATCAGCGTTGCGCGTCGGTCGCCATTTTAAGCGCCAGCGCGGCAAGCACCGTGCCCATCATCCAGCGCTGGATGACCATCCATAGCGGCCGTCCGGCAAGAAAGGTGGCGATCGAACCGGCCGTTACCGCGATGATGGCATTGACGGTCAGGCTGATCGAGATCTGCGTGGCGCCGAGCACCAGAAGCTGCGACAGCACATGGCCGTTGCCCAGCGAGATGAACTGCGGCAGCAGCGACAGATAAAGCACCGCCACCTTGGGATTGAGGAGATTGGTCATTAGACCCATGGCGAACAGCTTGCGGGGCCTGTCCTTCGGCAGTTCGCGCACCTGGAATGGTGAGCGCCCGCCGGGCCGCACCGCTTGCCAGGCGAGCCATAGCAGATAGAGCGCGCCGGCAATGCGCAGTGCGTCGTAGGCAAACGGCACGGCAAGCAGCAGCGCGGTGATGCCCAGTGCAGCCGATACGACATAGAACAGAAAGCCGACCGCCACGCCGCCGAGCGAGATCAGCCCGGCCTTGGGGCCTTGCGACAGCGAGCGCGAGATCAGGTAGATCATGTTCGGCCCGGGCGTCAGCACCATGCCGAGGCAGACCAGCGCGAAGGCGAGATGGTTGGCGGTTTCGGGCACGAGCGATCTCCGGGAAGCGGTGACGATACCCATCACGCGTTTTGACTCACCGCAAGAGCATGATGGCCGGAGCCTTTGCGCCAGCGTCGAAAATGACGAAAGCGGCGAAGCCGCCAATTTCCCCCGCAAGGTGGGGAAGATCAGCAGCTTCAACCCTCAGCTCACCACGCGCAGGTTCGAGAGCTCGTTGGCGATTTCCTTGAAATTGTCGGACAGCGTGGCGCCGGTCGCGTTCCAGAACAGTTTTGCAGGCTTGCTCGGGTTGGTCGGATCCTTGCGGAAGCGCGAGTCCGACGAGCACGTCTTCAGTGCCTCCATCGCGCTCTTGTCGCCGGCGTCGGTCGTCGACATGTCGAGCGCTACCGTCATCACCATGATGTTGGCCGCCTTGGCGTTGTTGCACAGCGTCGCCATCTGCTCGTTAAGGGCGGCGGTGTAGTTGCTCGACGAATAGTTGAGCTGGCCGATGGCGCTCGACGTGCCGCCAAACAGGCGGGTGACCGCAGTGCCGTTGTAGCCGACGCCGGTATAGCCATAGCCGGCATAGGTCGACTTGTTGCCGGCCGGGTCGCTGTTCACCGTCGAATAGGTGTTCTCGCCGTCGGTGAGCACGATGACCACCTTGTCGTTGCCGCGCTCGGTCTCCGGGCGGCCCTCGGTGAAGGGCTCGGTGCTGGAGACGGTGCGCCAGCCCCAGGCCATGCCTTCCGGCACATTGGTGTTGCCGTTGGGGGCCATCAGGTCGATTGCGGCCTTGATCTTGGTCAGCCCGGCGGCGTTGGCGACGTCGGTCAGCGGTGTGATCGGCGTGGTGGTGCAGCTGTAATTCGGACCGGCACCCGTCCCCAGCACCGGCGCGTTCATCGGCCGTGGCTGGAAATATTTGGCCATGTTGGATTGCCTGGTCTTGCCGGTGGTGCTCGCCGGATCGTCGTTCCACCAGCTGTTGGCCGCGCCATAGGTCTTAGGGGCCACCTCGTCGGGGTCCTGCGTTATGTACCAATGATTGCCCGGCTCGTCCGGCGCGAACATCGGCACGAACATGGTCGCGGGATCGCCGACGCCGGTGCCGGTGTTGTTCGGTCCGCCGGAGGCCGGCGCGTCGGTGACATTATAGGGGTAGGGACGGACCTCGACGCAGCCCTGCCAGCTGGCGAACGGTCCGTATGTGTCGTTGTAGTCGTATTCGTTGTGGCTGTCCGAGCATGTATGATTGGCACGATATTTGTCGCAGACCACGCGTTTGCTGCCGACGATGCGCTCGTGGCTGGTGACCACCTTCATGTCGCGGTAGAGCGAGAAGCGGGTCAGCATCTGCCCCTCCTGCTCACCCCAGCCAGTGCCTTTCTTGTACCAGATGCCGCCGATCTTCTGGGCATATTTGTCGGCTGCGTTAAGCGTCGACCAGGCGAAATTCTCGTTGTGGATGGGCGACAGCCCGTAGGCGTCGATCCATGACGCGTTGTCGTTGCTGGCGCCGACATTGACCGAGGCGGCGAACGGCACAAGGCTGAACTGGACCGGCTTGTCGATCTGCTTGATCATCGCGGCCTGCAAGGCAAGCGTGTCGACGAGCTGCTTGGCGGCTTGCTTGAGAAGGTCGATGCGCTTTTGTCCGGCACCCGTGCCTGTGTTCGACATCGACCCCGAATTGTCGAGCACCATGGCCACTTCCAGCGTGTTCTTCAGCCGGACTTGCGAACACACGGAGTAGGTGACGTTTTCCGACGTCCTGCCGATCAGCATCGCCGCTGCCGGCAGAAAATAGGGCTTGTAGACCAGGCTGGCGCACAGCTTGACGATGCCGCCGCCGGTCGTGCTGCTGGGCAGCGTAACGCTGAGCGTCGTGTCGGCGGGATTGACGTCGTTGAGGTTTGCCTTGAAGAAGTCGAGCGCATAGGCCCGCAACTGGTCGTCGGTGGCGCCTTCCGCCAGCCGGCGCGCTGTGGCGAAGTTGGCGGCGTCGAGCGCGTTGACCACCCTCTGCTTCTCGCTGACCACGCCGGTGTAGTCGACAGCCATTGCCACTCCGCCCATCAGTGGCACCATCGCCACAACGGTCATCAGAGCGTAATTGCCGCGGCGGTCACGCCAGAAGTCACGCCGGAATGTGCGCCAGAGTTCACGCATGTGATGTAAGCGGCCCCGCCTGCGGATTCTTCAATGCCGCCACAGTTTCACAAAACGTTGAAGGATGGGTTTGGGAAACTGCTCGATTGCGCGGATAGCGCTTCACCAGGCGCTAACCAAAGGTGCGGACACGTGAGCAACGCCGCAACAAAACGCCCCGCCGAGGCGGAGCGCCTTGTTCGAAAGATCGCGCCGATCAACTGACGATGCGCAGGTTCGACAGTTCGTCGGCGATTTCCTTGAAACTTTGCGACAAGGTGGCGCCGGTCGCGTTCCAGTACAGCTTCGCCGGTTTGCTCGGGTCGGTCGGATCCTTGCGGAAGCGCGAATCCGAGGAGCATTTCTTGAGCGCGTCTATGGCAGTCTTTTCCGCCGGCTTGGTGGTAACCAGGTCAAGCGAGACCGTCATCAAGAGAATGTTCGAATTCTTCGCATTGCTGCAAAGCGTTTGCATCTGCTGGTCAAGCGCGGTTGTGTAGTTGGCCGCCGTATAAGTTGTCTTGGGGACGGTCGTGTTGACGAAAAGGCGGGTCGCGGTTTCCCCCGTTTTCGGGCCGGTATAACCATAGGCGGCGTAGGTCGATCCGTCCTTAGCATAGCTGCTGGTCATGTCGTTTGTGGGGCCGATGCTGTAGGTGTTCGCGCCGTCGGTCAGCACGATGACGACTTTGTCGTTGCCCCTTTCAGTGTTCGGCCGGCCTTCTGTGAATGGCTCGTTGCTCGACACCGTCCGCCAGCCCCAGGCCAGCCCTTCCGGCACGTTGGTGTTGCCGGTCGGCGCCATGGCATTGATGGCGTCCGTCAGGATTTTCTTGCCGGCCGTGGTGGTTATGTCCTGCAACGGCGTGATCGCAGCGGTCGTGCATGCCGCATTGGGTCCATCATCAGAGCCTGCGGCCGCTGCGTCCCAGGGCTTTGTCAGAAAATACTTTCGCATATCCGCTTGGCGTTTGGGGACAGTCAGCGTGTCGGAATAATCGATCCACCAATTGTTGGCGTAACCCCATGTCGATGTGCTGGTGCGAGTTGTGTCGAGCCAGAAATTGCCGGCTTCGTCCGGGGCGAACATCGGCACGAACATGGTGGCGGGTGTGCTCGTGGTCGGCGATGTGTCGTCGTCATTATAGGGATACGGCCTCGCCTCTACGCAGCCCTTCCAGGCTTCGTATTGGGCGGTCACAGAGGTCTTGCAACTGCCGTTCGAGTTCTTTTTCGTACAGGTCGCGGCCTTCATGTCGTTTGCAAATAGACTGAACCGCGTCGCCGTGGTATTTTGGCCGTATTGCCCAGTGCCCCAGCCACTGCCGCGCTTCCAGTAAGCACTGCCAACCTTTTCAATGTATTTATTCGAGTCATAACCAGACGACGCGTTCTTGTACATGAACTGCCAATCAAAGTTCTCGTGATGGATTGGCGAAATGCCGGTCGTATCCATCCAGGTTGCGTCCTTGTTGGCTGGGCCAACATTGACCGACGCAGAAAACGGGACCAGCGAGAACTGCACCGGCCTGGTGACCTGCCTCATTTGTGCGGCCTGGAGCGCCATTGTATTGACAAGCTCGGTCGCGGCCTTCTTGAGCAAATCTATTCGCGGCTGGCCGGTGCCGGAGCCGTTGATGCTCATAGAGCCGGAATTGTCGAGCACGAGAGACACTTCCAGCGTGTTTTTGAGGCGGATCTCCGAGCATGCCGATGTTGTGACGTCGGCGGCGGTTCTTCCGATCATCATGGCCGCTGCCGGCAGGAAATAGGGGTGGTACGTCAATTCGGCGCACAGCTTCAGCGTGCCACCACCTGCGTTGTTGTTGGGAAGCGTCACCGTCAGGGCCGTATTGGCTGCTTTGACGCGGCCGAGATTGGCTTCGAAGAAATCCTTCGCATAGGCCTTGACTGCCGTGTCGGTCGCCCCGGTGACGATCTGCTGTGCCGTGGCAATCCCGGCGGCATCCAGCGCGTTCAGCATGTTCTGCTTTTGGCGCAAGAGATCGGTGTAGTCGATGGCAAGCGCCAGCGCGCCCATCAAGGGCACCATGGTGATCACTGTCATCAAGGCATAGTTGCCGCGTCTGTCGTTCAGAAATCTGCGGATCATGCCTTCAGCACCCCTGCCAGGACCCCAATATCGGTCCGAAGATGCCCACAAAATCGTTAAATTTCAGGTTGCTGAAATGCGTTCAACATAGGCCCATCTTTTCAAGGCTCGTTAACCACTCGGCCCTGGTGATCAGCGGTGCGACATTGTTTCGATAGACCGAAGCTCGGAGAAGGGTGGTTCCTGCCTGTGCAACCTTCGATCAGCCCGTTGCGCAACAGCCTGGCAAGTGCCGAAAAGCTGGTGACAGGATGAAACGCTTCGGTTAATGCGGGGCCGGTTGCGGCGGACCGTCGGCTGCAGCTCTCGCAATGATCGTCACAGCAGGTAAACGGCATGGCGGATTCGCCTGATATCATCGGCTCGCTCGCGGATTTGTCGGGCGCCTACTCGGCCATCCTGTGCGATGTCTGGGGCGTGATCCACAATGGCGAATGGCATTTTCCGGCGGCTGCCGAAGCGCTTGCCGCCGCGCGTGCGGCGAAGGTCCCGGTCGTCCTGATCACCAACTCGCCGCGCCGCAATGCCGATGTGGTGGCGCAGATGAATGCGATCGGCGTTCCCGCCGCCGCCTACGACCGCGTCGTGACCTCAGGCGATGTGACCCGCGACCTTATCGCCGAAGGCCCACGAAAAATCTTCCATATCGGCGCCGACCGCGATTTCACCCTCTATGACGGTCTGGACGTCGAGCTCGTCGAGGAGTTCGAGGCCTCCGGCGCGGTCTGCACCGGGCTGTTCGACGACGAGGTGGAAACGCCTGAGGATTACGCCGATCTGCTGCGCCGGCTGCGCGCCAGGAACCTGCCTTTCATCTGCGCCAATCCCGACATCGTGGTCGAACGCGGCGAGCGCATGATCTGGTGCGCCGGCGCCTTGGCGCGCGACTATGCCCAGCTTGGCGGCCGCACGCTGATCGCCGGAAAACCTTATGCGCCGGTCTATGACGTAGCGCTGCGGGAGGTCGCCGTGCTTCTCGGCCGAGACGTCGCGCGCACCGAGGTGCTGGCCATCGGCGACGGCATGATGACCGACGTCAAGGGCGCCGCCGACAACGGCATCGACGTGCTTTACGTCTCGGGCGGCATTCACGCGCGCGACTATGGCGATCCCATGCAGCCGGACCCCGCCAGGCTTGCAGCCTTTCTGCAAAAGCACGGCTACCGGCCGGTCGCCGTCATTCCGAGACTGCGGTAGGGTTGCTGCATGAGCGCAGCTTTCGAACACATTTCAGCAACCGCGCCGCTGCCGCCGCATTTGCGCGGCGGCGTGGTGGCGATCGGCAATTTCGACGGCGTCCATCGCGGCCACCAGGCGGTGCTCGATCGCGCGCTTGCCGAAGCCGGGCGGCGCGGCGTGCCGGCGCTAGTGCTGACCTTCGACCCGCATCCGCGCAAGGTGTTCAGGCCCGATATGCCGCTGTTCGTATTGACGCCGCCGCCGATGAAGGCGCGGCTGCTGTCGCATCTGGGCTTTGCCGCACTCGTCGAACAGCCGTTCACGCGCGCCTTTGCCGGCCTGTCGGCCGAGGCTTTCGTGACCGATGTGCTGGAGACGAACCTCGGCATCACCCATGCCGTCACTGGCTTCGATTTTCACTTCGGCAAGGACCGGCAGGGCGGTCCTGCGTTTCTGATGGCGGCAGGCGAGCGCCATGGTTTCGGCGTCACCCTGGTCGACGCCTTTCGCGACGAGGGCGCCGAGGTGGTGTCGTCGAGCCGTATCCGCGAGCTGCTCTGCGAGGGAGAGGTCGCCGAGGCCGCAGGCCTGCTCGGCTACCGCTTCACCGTCGAAAGCGAAGTGATCGGCGGCCAGCAGCTCGGCCGCACGCTCGGCTTCCCGACAGCCAACATGAGGCTTTCGCCGGAAACGACTCTGAAGGAAGGGATTTATGCCGTCCGCTTTCGCCGCGCCGACGGCACGCTCTATGATGGTGTCGCCAGCTTCGGGCGTCGCCCGACTGTCGACGACAATGGCGCGCCGCTGCTCGAAACCTTCGTCTTCGACTTTGCCGGCGATCTCTATGGCGAGATCTGCGACGTATCGCTCTTCGGCTTTTTGCGTCCCGAGGTGAAGTTCGATGGGCTCGATGGGCTGGTGGCACAAATGAAGCGCGACGAGGCGGAGGCGCGCGCGCTGCTGGCCGGCGTCAGGCCGCTTTCGGATCTGGACGGCGCCATCGCTTTTTGAGCCTTCCGGCCGCTTACCTCTTCAAGCCCCTACTTCTTCAACGCCAGTCCGAGAGCGATGAAGCTCCAGCCCTGGAAGATCAGGTCGATGGCCAGGAACAGGCCGAGCACCCACAGGCTGTTGACCGGCCAGCCCATGGCGATGGTCAGCCCCGCCAGCACGCTGATCAGGCCCGCCGCGACGACCCAGCCCCAGCCCTTTTCCGGTCGGTGGCTATAGCCGACCCAGGCCCTGAGCGCGCCTGAAGCGACCAGCGCCACCGCCAGCAGCAAGGTCAGCACCGTCGAGGCCAGCAGCGGATTGTCGAAGGCAAAGAAACCGGCAACGGCATAAAGTAGGCCGCTGAGCAGCCAATAGAAGAAGCGACTCCAGGTCTTCACGCCGAAGGCATGCACGATCTCGATGATGCCGGCCATCAGCATCAGCCAGCCCACGACATAGACCGAGGCGACGGTGGCGATGAACAGATTGCCGAAGGCAATGCCGCCGAAGATGAGCAGCAGCACGCCGAGCGCGACGAACCACCCCCATTTGTCCCGTGTCCGGCCGATCGCATCTTTGAGGGTATCACCGTGCAGGGTCATGGCTGCATCT
The DNA here is from genome assembly GCF_040324255.1 of Mesorhizobium sp. M0001. Classification (NCBI taxonomy): domain Bacteria; kingdom Pseudomonadati; phylum Pseudomonadota; class Alphaproteobacteria; order Hyphomicrobiales; family Phyllobacteriaceae; genus Mesorhizobium; species Mesorhizobium sp. M0001. The sequence goes on along the minus strand of NZ_JAMYVS010000005.1, from coordinate 353,211 downwards.
CCTCGAAATCGCCTGGCACCTTGCCGGGAGGTTAGCCCCGGCTGTAGCGGACGTCCAGCCGATGGCGACGGCTAGCAAACAAACAAAGCGTCGGTGGCTTGAGGTTCGCGCGTACGTGTCAATTTATGGCAGCCCACCCAGTCACAAGGACGAGGACAAGCGTGACGATCGCTCCAGAGACGTAGACGATCGTTCTGACACTGCCACCCTTGGCGGCATTGCCGCCGCGTAGGTAAACCCCCAGGTGAAGCAGGCGTATCGCCACATGAACCCAGACAATGGTCGCCAACGTGGCCGACCCAACGCCAACCATCATGGCCAGCACCGCCGGGACGACAAAAGGCGCCAGCGCCTCGACCGAGTTCATATGCACGCGGTCGATCCTGTAGAGGAGATTGGCGTCGTCGGCCGGGATCACCGGACCGGAAAGCGCTCCGGCAAATCCCTTGGACGAACCCGAGTAAACCGCCAGCGCGACTGACAAAAGACAGAGGATCAGTACACCGAGGATGCTTAGCCGATAGGGTTCCATAATTGTGCTCCTTCAGGTCACCTTGCTGGCAAAAAGATCTTGGAATCGCCTGAGATACAGCGGCCAGCCTCGATCACCGTCAATCCCAAAGCGCACGCCTTCCCAGCCTTCGCCATGACGTTCGAGATTGCGATGCTCGATCTCGACGCGGGTCCGGCTATTCGTCTCCGCCGTAAACCGGACTTCCCACTCGCTGGTCCTGTCCGGATTGGTCTCGATCTGCCATTGAGGGCTGATATCCCAACTCAGAAGCAGTCGGTTCGGCGGCTCGTAGGCCAGCACTCGTGCCCAGCGGCACTCGCTGCCATCCACACCGCGGTCGTAGACGTGACCGCCAACGCGGGGTTCGAAGATCGTCTCCGCGATCGGCACCGCAAGCAGGTTATGCTCTTTGGGTTTGAAACTGCCGAAGTCCTCGGTGAAGACCTTGAAGGCATGTGCGATCGGAGCCTCGACAAGGATGGAGTGCCTCACGGGCGATTGATGTGTGCTCATTCCTGCTCCTTCAAGGGCTGTTCGACGACCACTTTGTAGGCCGCCAAGGTCTTGCTCCAGAACCGGTCGAGTTCGGCGCGCAGGCTGGCCAAGCCTTCCGGTTCGACCCGGTAGATGCGTTGCTTGCCTAGCCGTGTGTTGGCCACGAGGCCGGCGTCCTTGAGCACCTTCAGGTGCTGCGAGACCGCCGGCCGGGTGACAGGAAGCGCACGAGCCAATTCCCCGACCGAACAGGGTTGTTCGACCAGCAGTTCGAAGATCGTCCGCCTGGTCGGGTCGCCAAGCGCGGTCCATGTGTTCATGTTAGTCTGCACTAACGCGAATTTAGGCAACCTCGCTATTTCTGTCAAATCGCCACAGGCCCGGCGGCGCCCTGTTCAAATGGGCCACAGCGCAAAAAAACAGGGTCGCAGTTGCCGCCACTGCTGTAGATTTTAAGTCAAATTTTACCGAACCGGCGCCATGGCTTTGGCTGCCGGGTGTTCTCTCCGTTTGTTTCGCGTATGGGGTGATGATGCGTATTGTCTGGACGATTCCGCTGTTTCTCGCCTCGGCGCTGCTCACTGTGTCCACCGCCAATGCGGGCGAGGGTGCCTTCGGCTGGATGTCCGGCGACTGGTACCTGACGCTTGGCGCCACCGGCATGGTCGCGCCGAAATTCGAGGGCTCCAACAGCTATCTGCTCAGCGCATCGCCGATCATCTCGCTGGGCAAGGCCGGCCCGGCCGCGCGCTTTACCTCGCGCAACGACAACATCTCGCTGGCGCTGGTCGACGATGGCGGCGTCCGCGCCGGCCTGACCGGAAAATTCCTGTTTTCGCGCGACAGCAAGGATGAGCTCAATGGCCTCGACCCGGTGCGCTGGGGCGGTGAGGTCGGCGGCTTCTTCGAAATCTATCCGACGGACTGGCTGCGCGCCCGCGCCGAACTGCGCCATGGCATTCGTGCCCATGATGGCTTTGTCGCCGACATCGCCGCCGATGCTTTCTACGACGTGACGCCGACTGTCAGAATTTCGGGCGGACCACGCGTGTCCTTTGCCTCGTCGGGCTATTTCGACTCTTATTATGGTGTCAACGCCAAGGAGGCTGCGGCCTCGGACCTGAGCGAATACCATCCTGGCGGCGGCCTGAAATCGACCGGCCTTGGTGGCGCCATCACCTGGAAGGTGACCGATCCGATGACCGCCAGCCTGTTCGGCGAATATGCGCGCCTGATGGGCCCGGCCGCCGATTCCAGCCTGGTCAAGGAGCGCGGCGACCGTAACCAGTTCACGGTCGGCGTCTCGACCACCTATCGCTTCGACTTCGCGATGTAAGTGAATCGAACAAGAGACGCTTTATTCCTGCGGCTTTCTCGGCTAAAAGCCCGGCAATGACGAGCTTTTCACGCCTTCGCGCGCTGACGATACGAATTACAGGCCCGGTGTTCCGGGCGGCCTGAGCGCCGCCGGAGCCGCCGGGAGTTTTGCGCGCCCCCTCGCGCTTTTCCAAATCATGATAGTTCACGCCCGAGCTTTTACGCCCGCCGGGCAATGCACATGGCAGACCAATGACCGACACTGTTGAAACGATCGACTATTCCAAGACGCTTTACCTGCCGCAGACGGATTTCCCGATGCGCGCCGGCTTGCCGGAAAAGGAACCGCTGCTGGTCAAGCGCTGGCAGGATATGGACCTTTACGCCAAGCTGCGCGAGGCGGCCGCCGGCCGCGAAAAATACGTGCTGCATGACGGCCCGCCCTACGCCAACGGCAACATCCATATCGGCCACGCGCTGAACAAGATCCTCAAGGACGTCATCACCCGCTCGTTCCAGATGCGCGGCTATGACTCCAATTACGTGCCCGGCTGGGACTGCCACGGCCTGCCGATCGAATGGAAGATCGAGGAACAGTACCGCGCCAAGGGCAAGAACAAGGACGAGGTGCCGGTCAACGAATTTCGCAAGGAATGCCGCGACTTCGCCGCGAACTGGATCACGGTGCAGGGTGGCGAGTTCCAGCGGCTCGGCGTCGTCGGCGACTTCAAGAACCCCTATACGACGATGGCTTTCCACTCGGAGTCGCGCATCGCCGGGGAGTTGTTGAAGTTCGCCATGTCGGGCCAGCTCTATCGCGGCTCCAAGCCGGTAATGTGGAGCGTCGTCGAGCGCACCGCACTGGCCGAGGCCGAGATCGAATACCATGATTATGAGAGCGACACGATCTGGGTGAAGTTCCCGATCGTCGGCGCTGGATCAGGAAGAACTGTCACGACACCCGAGTTGGGTGGCGCTTGGGAAGCTATCAAGGAACTGAGGGATGCCCACGTCGTCATCTGGACGACAACCCCGTGGACGATCCCCGGCAACCGTGCCGTCAACTATTCGTCACGGATCGGCTACGGCCTTTATGAAGTTACCGCAGCCGAAAATTCGTTCGGTCCACAGCCCGGTGAAAAGCTGATCTTTGCAGATGCGCTTGCCGAAGACTCTTCGGCCAAGGCCAAGGTCACCTTGAATCGCCTTCGCAGCGTTTCGGTCGAAGAGCTTGGAAGCCTTACACTTTCACATCCCTTCGAAGGTCTCGGCGGCGGCTACGAATTCGCCGTGCCGATGCTGGCCGGCGATCATGTCACCGACGACGCCGGCACCGGCTTCGTCCACACCGCGCCCGGCCATGGCCGCGAGGACTTTGATGCCTGGATGGATGCGGCATCGGATTTGCGCGCACGCGGCATCGACCCTGCCATCCCCTTCACTGTAGATGATGCCGGCTTCTTCACCAGGGACGCGCCGGGTTTTGGCCCGGATCGCGAAGGCGGGGCGGCGCGCGTCATCGACGACAACGGCAAGAAGGGCAATGCCAACCAGGCGGTCATCGACGAACTGATCAAGCGCAACGCGCTGTTCGCGCGCGGCCGGCTGAAGCACAGCTATCCGCACTCGTGGCGGTCGAAGAAGCCGATCATCTTCCGCAACACGCCGCAATGGTTCGTCTATATGGACAAGGACCTCGGCGACGGCACGACGCTGCGCAGCCGTGCGCTGAAGGCGATCGATGACACACGCTTCGTGCCGGCGGCCGGCCAGAACCGTATCCGCGCCATGATCGAGGAACGCCCGGATTGGGTCTTGTCGCGCCAGCGCGCCTGGGGCGTGCCGATCGCCGTCTTTGCCGACGAGGACGGCAATGTGCTGAAGGACGATGCCGTCAACCAGCGCGTCATGGACGCATTCGAGAGGGAAGGCGCCGACGCCTGGTTCGCTGCCGGCGCCAAGGAGCGTTTCCTCGGCAATCACGATGCCTCCAAATGGAAGCAGGTGATGGACATCCTTGACGTCTGGTTCGATTCGGGCTCGACGCATGTCTTCACGCTGGAAGACCGTCCGGACCTGAAATGGCCGGCCGACGTCTATCTCGAAGGTTCCGACCAGCACCGCGGCTGGTTCCACTCCTCGCTGCTCGAAAGCTGCGGCACCAAGGGCAGGGCACCTTACGACACCGTCGTCACCCATGGCTTCACCATGGATGAGGAGGGGCGAAAGATGTCGAAATCGCTCGGCAACACCGTCGTGCCGCAAGACGTCATCAAGCAGTCCGGCGCCGACATTCTGCGGCTATGGGTGGTGACGACGGATTATTGGGAAGACCAGCGTCTCGGCAAGAACGTGCTGCAGACCAACATCGACGCCTACCGCAAGCTTCGCAACACCATCCGCTGGATGCTGGGCACGCTCGCCCATGATGATGGCGAGGAGGTGCCGCTGGACAAGATGCCGGAACTGGAGCGGCTGATGCTGCATCGGCTGGCCGAACTCGATGAGGTCGTGCGCTCGGGCTACGACGCGTTCGAGTTCAAACGCATCACCCGCACTTTGCTCGACTTCATGGTGGTCGAGCTGTCGGCCTTCTATTTCGACATCAGGAAGGACGCGCTCTATTGCGAGGGACCCGCCAGCGTGAAGCGCAAGGCCTCGGTACAAGTGGTGCGCCACCTCTTCGACTGCCTGGTGAAATGGCTGGCGCCGATGCTGCCCTTCACCACGGAAGAAGCCTGGCTCGACCGTCATCCGGATGCTGTCTCGCTGCATCTCGACCAGTTCCCCGAGATTCCGGCCGACTGGAAGAACGAGGCACTGGCTGAGAAATGGCGCAAGGTGCGGCAGGTTCGCCGTGTCGTCACCGGCGCGCTCGAGATCGCACGCGCTCAGAAGGTCATCGGTGCCTCTCTGGAAGCCGTGCCGGTCGTGACCCTCGACGATGCCGCGCTTGAAGCCGCGATCGCCGATGTCGACATGGCCGAGATGGCGATCACCAGCGATCTCGTCATCGCCCATGGCAAGGCGCCGGAAGGCGCCTTTGCGCTCGACGATGTCAAAGGTGTCTCGGTGGTGGTCGAAAAGGCCGAGGACCGCGGCTTGGTCAAATGCGCGCGTTCGTGGCGCTATACCGCCGATGTCGGGCAGGACGTGGAATTCCCCGACGTGTCTGCCCGCGATGCCGCCGTGCTGCATGAACTCAAGGCTCTGGGACGTTTGTGAGTGCTCAAAGCCGGTGCACAAATGCCACGGCGGGCGGGTGAAAAGCGCCCGCGCGTTGCCCTTAACGAGTGGTTGAGATAAACACGCGAAACTCCGGAAGACAAATTGTCGCCGGAATTCCGTCGCAAGAGCGTGGACGATGGGGACCGGGCCTTCGGCCGGTGACGATCGAGAGGCTGTCTAGAGTGGGACTTTTTGGCATGACCAAGAGAACTTATGCGCGCGTTGCGCTGCTGGCGCCGTTTGTCGCGTCCGGCCTCGCTCTGTCCGGCTGCATGGGTTCGCCGACCTACGGCACCGACAAGACGGCTGGCGAGCAGCTTGCCGGAGACCTTTCCGGCGCCTTCGCGATCACGCCCAAGCACAAGGAACAGATCGACTACAGGCCGCGTCCGGAGCTGGTAAAGCCGGCGCCGGGGCAGAAGGAAGTGCTGCCGCCGCCTCAGGAAAGCATCGAGACGGCGAGCACCGATTGGCCCGAATCGCCCGAGCAGCGCCGCGCCCGTCTGCGTGCCGACGCCACTGCCCACCAGGACGACCCGTCCTATCAATCGGGGATCGTCGATGACGTGCAGACCGATCCGGCTTCCGTGAAGAAGGCGCTGGCGGATTCGGGCTCCAGCCACCCGCCGGCCTGGTCGCCGAAGGATTCAGACAAGGGCCGCGCCGCGGAGATCCAGCGCCGCACCGCAGAGCAAAAGCAGGGCGATCCCAACACTCGCAGATATCTGAGCGAGCCGCCTCTGGCCTACCGAGCTGCCTCCGACACGGCGCCGCAGGGCGAACTCGGCGAGGATGAATACAAGAAGGAACGCCGCCTCAAGAAGGAAGCGGCCGCCAAAGGCAAGAGCGGCGGGCTCTTCGACTGGCTGCCCTCCTGGTAGGAACGCCGCCTTCGGTAGCTGAAGGCTCTACGTTTCGCGTCTTTCCCGAAAGAATTCCCTGAGCAGCAGCGCCGCATCGGCCTCGGCCATGCCCGGATAGATGTCGGGCGTATGGTGGCAGGTCGGCGAAGCGAAGAAGCGCACGCCGTTGACCACCGCGCCGCCCTTCTCGTCGGCCGCGCCGAAATAGAGCCGGCGCAGCCTGGCGAAGGAAATGGCGCCGGCGCACATGGCGCAGGGTTCCAGCGTCACATAGAGGTCGTGGCCGGTCAGCCGCTCGCTGGAGAGCGTTTGGCAGGCCGCGCGGATGGCCAGCATTTCGGCATGCGCCGTCGGATCGGCAAGTTCGCGGGTGCGGTTACCGGCGGATGCCACCACCGTGTCGCCGCTGGCGATGACGGCGCCAACCGGAACTTCTCCGCGCAAGGCGGCGGCTTGCGCCTCTTTCAGCGCCAGCGCCATGAAATCCGGCCGCTTCACGCGGTTTCCATTCCGATTATCTCCTCGCCACTTGGCGGTGATCCTGTTATGGAGCGCGTCAACCCGAATATCGGAACAGATTTTCGGAAATGATCATGCGCCAAATCAAAGTGCTATAGCGTCCTTTGCGCGTCCGAAAGGATGCGCCACGCTGTAGCAGCGCAACAAGGCAAAGGCCACATGGACGACAACGACAAGAAATCTCCGCGCCACAAAGGCCCGGGCAAAAGCGGCCCTGGAGCCGCGGGGCCGCGCCGCGATGGCGCCGCCGGCAAAAGCGGCAAACCCTCCTTCGGGGCCAAGAAACCCTATTCACCGCGAGGCGCCCGGCCCGCAGCGGCTGAGGGCGAGCGGCCCAAGCGCGATTTCAAAAGTGGCGACCGGCCATTCAGCAAAGGTCCGCGTTCCGAAGGCAAGCCCTTCGAAAAGCGCGAGGGACCGCGCAAGCCATATGCACCACGCGGTGACCGGCCGATGGCAGCCGAAGGCGAGCGCAAGCCGTATGAAAAGCGCGAAGGGCCGCGCAAACCCTATGCGCCGCGTGGGGATCGCCCTATGCCGGCCGAGGGTGAACGCAAGCCGTATGAAAAGCGCGAGGGGCCGCGCAAGCCTTATGCACCGCGCGGCGATCGGCCGGTTGCGGCCGATGGCGAGCGGCCAAAGCGCGATTTCAAGGGCGGCGATCGGCCATTCAGCAAGGGGCCGCGTCCCGAAGGCAAGCCTTTCGAAAAGCGTGAAGGGCCGCGCAAGCCCTACGCACCGCGTGGCGATCGGCCTGCTTCCGCCGAGGGCGAAAAGCGTTTTGACCGGCCAAAGCGCGATTTTGGCGATCGCCCGCAGCGCGACGCCGGAGATCGTCCCAAGCGTGACTTCAGCGATCGCCCCAAGCGCGATTTCGGTGGTGACCGGCCGCAAGCATCTGGCGGCGCCTTCAAGCCGCGCCCGCGTCCGGCAGATGCGGAAGAAGCCGGCGAGCGTATCGCCAAGCGGCTGGCCCGCGCCGGCCTGGCGTCGCGCCGCGACGCCGAAGACCTGATCGCGGCGGGCCGTGTCAAGGTCAACAACCGGGCTTTGACCTCGCCGGCCTTCAACGTCATGCCGGGCGACATCATCCATCTCGACGGCATGGAGATCCCGCCGATCGAGCGCACCCGCCTGTTCCTGTTTCACAAGCCGGCCGGCGTCGTTACCACCAACCGCGACCCCGAGGGCCGCAAGACCGTGTTCGACGTGCTGCCGGCCGAATTGCCGCGGCTGATGACCATCGGCCGCCTCGACATCAACACCGAAGGCCTGCTGCTGCTCACCAATGATGGCGGTCTGTCGCGCGTGCTCGAACTGCCTGCCACTGGCTGGCTGCGCCGTTACCGCGTGCGCGTCCATGGCAAGGTCGAGGAAAGCATGCTCGCAGGCCTGCGTGAAGGCATTGCCGTCGACGGCGTCTTCTACGGCGCCATCGAAGCGACGCTCGACCGTGAGCAAGGCACCAACGCCTGGCTGACGATCGGCCTGCGCGAAGGCAAGAACCGCGAAGTGAAGAACATCCTTGGATCGCTCGGCCTCGACGTGACGCGGCTGATCCGTATCTCCTACGGACCGTTCCAGCTCGACTATCTCGCCGAAGGCCATGTGCTGGAGATCAAGGGCCGCGTCTTGCGCGACCAGCTCGGCGAGCGACTGGTCGAGGAATCCGGCGCCAATTTCGACGCCGAGATCATCAAGCCGTTTTCCAACCAGCCGGTGCGGCGAGAGCGTGACGCGGAGCCGGAACGGCCGAAAGTCACCCGCGAGGGTGACCATCGGCCGATCGGCGAGGGCGGTCTGATCAAGAACCGCAAGCGCCGCGAAGGCAGCCGCGACGAAGCGCTCGGCAAGCTGTCGACCAGTCCCGAAAGGGGCGCGAGGCCGGAAAAGAGCTTTGGCGAACGCGGCCCGAGACCCGAGCGCAGCGAGTTTTCGGACAAGCCGCGCAGCGAGTTTCGCGAAAAGCCGCGCGGCGATTTTGGCGACAAGCCCCGTGGAGGCTTCGGCGACAAGCCGCGCGGCGCCTTTGGTGACAAACCGCGCGGCGGCAAGAAGCCCGAGCGCGAGCAGCGGCCGATCGATCCGCCGGGCCAGCGCAAGGCTAATGTCTGGATGGCGCCGGGCGCGCGTCCGATCGGCAAGGGCAGGGCGGAAGCCGATGCCGCCAAGGCGGCCGAGGCCAAGGCGCGCAAGGCGTCATTCAAGCCGTCCTATGGCAAGCCGGCCTATGGCAAGCCGGGCGGAGCCAAGCCGTTCGGCAAGCCGGGTGGCGAGCGTCCGGATGGCGGTCGGGGCGGCGAGCGGCCACGCAACGGTCCCAAGGGCCCGAGGACCAGATGATGCCGGGACTTAAATGAGATCCGGCCTTAAATGAGACCCGGGCATAAATGAGAATCGTCGGCGGCCAATTTCGCGGGCGTCCGCTGGCGACGCCGCGCGACCATGCCATCCGCCCGACGACCGACCGCGCCCGCGAGGCCGTCTTCAACGTGCTGGCGCACCGCTTTGCCGACAAGCTCGACGGCGCGCGTGTGCTCGACCTTTTCGCCGGCACCGGCGCTCTCGGCCTCGAAGCGCTGTCGCGCGGCGCTTCCTATGGCGTCTTTATCGAAGAATCGGCCGAAGGACGCGGCCTGATCCGCACCAATGTCGAAGCTTTTGGCCTTACCGGCCGCACCAAGATCTTCCGCCGCGACGCGACCGCCCTGGGTGAGGCCGGTACGCTTGCGGCATTCGGCCTGGTCTTCGCCGATCCGCCCTATGGCAAGGGCCTTGGCGAGCGCGCCCTGCGCTCGGCCAGGGATGGCGGCTGGTTGCTGCCCGGTGCGCTCTGCGTGGTCGAGGAAGCCGCCTCGGCGCCCTTCGAGATTGGGCCGGAATTCTCGGTGGTTGATGAACGAAACTACGGCGAGACGGTGGTCCGGTTCATCGAGCTTGCGTAAGGGTGGGGCGATCGGCGCCTTCAAAATGACGCACAATTCACTTTGCCTCCGCGGCTAACCTTGCCTATCGTCGCGCGATAACAACCGGAGCCATCAATGACATTTCATACTGAATGGCTGCGGAGAGCCTTGCTCGCCACCGCGCTGACCATGGCCGGCCCGGCCCTGGCCGCGGATGATGGCAAGGTGGCCAACTTCCTGCTCGACAATGGCATGGAGGTGGTGGTCATTCCCGATCATCGCGCCCCCATCGTCACCCATATGGTGTGGTACAAGATCGGCAGCGCCGACGAGCCGCCAGGCAAGTCCGGCATAGCGCACTTCTTCGAACACCTGATGTTCAAGGCCACGACCAACCACGCCGCGGGCGAGTTCGACCGCGCCATATCGGCCATCGGCGGCTCCAACAACGCCTTCACCTCATATGACTACACTGCCTTCCACGAGACGGTGGCGCCCTCGGCACTTGGTGAGATGATGAGCTTCGAGGCCGATCGCATGCGCAACCTCATCTTGACCGACGAGGTCATCAAGACCGAGCGCGACGTGATCCTGGAAGAGCGCCGCGCGCGCATCGACAGCAATCCGCAGGCGGTGCTCGACGAAGAGGTCGACGCGACGCTCTGGCAGAACCAGCCCTACCGCATTCCGGTGATCGGCTGGATGCAGGAGATGGAGCAGTTGAACCGCACCGATGCGGTTGCCTTCTATGACAAATACTACCGCCCCAATAATGCGGTGCTGATCGTGGCCGGCGATGTCGAGCCGGAGGTCGTGAAGGCGCTGGCCGAAAAAACCTATGGCAAGGTCGCGCGCGGTCCCGACCTGCCCCCGCGCATCCGCCCGGTCGAGCCGGAGCAGAACACCAAGCGCACGGTGACGCTCACCGATGGGCGCGTTTCGGTGCCGAGCTTTTCGACGCAATGGGTGGTTCCGTCCTACCACACGGCAAAACCCGGCGAGGCCGAGGCGCTCGACCTGCTGGGAGAGATCCTTGGCGGCGGCAGCCGCAGCAGGCTCTACCAGCAACTCGTGGTCAAGCAAGGCATCGCATCGGCGACCGGCGCCTTCTTCCAGGGTACGATGCTCGACGCCACCAATTTCACCGTCTATGGCGCGCCGCGCGGCGACGCCAAGCTGAGCGACGTCGAGGCGGCCGTCGAGGCCGAGATCGCCCGCATCGTCAAGGACGGCGTCACCGCGGACGAGCTGGAGAAGGCCAAGGCCCGCTATATCAGGGCCATGATCTTCGCCCGCGACAAGCAGGACGAGATGGCCAATCTCTACGGCGCCGAGCTCGCCACCGGCGGCAACGTCAGGGATATCGAGGAATGGCCGGACCGCATTCGCAAGGTCACCGCCGATAAGATCAAGGCGGTCGCCGCACGCTATCTGCTGCTCGATCGTACGACGACCGGCTATCTCTTGCCGCAGCAACAGGCGGGGAATTGATGATGACGAGATTGAGCGTTAGCGCTGTCCCTCACCTGCCTGCCGGCATCCTCTCCCCCTATAGTGACGGGGAGAGGGGCGCTGTCATCGTCGATTTCGCCAACCATCAGCGTCGTAAGAAGAGCGCCAGCGTCGCGGCGAGACCCCTTCTCCCCGTCACTATACGGGGAGAAGTGCCCGGCAGCGGGATGAGGGGCGGAGCTGACCTTGGCGATCAATGGCCTGATGCGATTACTCATAGGCGCATCGCGGTTCTCCACGCCCTCGCCACACTGTTCCTCGGCATCTTCTTCCTCATCCTGCCGGCGCTTGCCGCGCACGCGATGGACATCCAACCGGTGACCTCGTCAAAGGGCGTCAATGCCTGGCTGGTCGAGGACCACTCCATTCCGATCATCGCCATCCGCTTCGTCTTCGATGGCGGCTCGACGCAGGATCCGGCGGGGCGGGAAGGGTTGGTCAATCTGATGACCGGCCTGTTCGACGAGGGCGCCGGCGACCTCGACAGCGAGGCCTTCCAGATCAAGCTTGACGATGCCGGCGCAGAGATGGGCTTCGAAGCGGCGCGCGACGGCACCTATGGCGCGATGCGGATGCTGGCCGAGCAGAAGGATGCGGCCTTCGACCTGCTCAGGCTGGCGGTCACCAGCCCGCGCTTCGACCAGGCGCCGATCGACCGCATCCGCGCCCAGATCCTGTCCGGCATCATCGCCAATGAGCGTGACCCCAACACCGTCGCGCAAACCAAATGGCTGCGCGCGATCTATGGCGAACATCCGTATTCCAGGCCCGACCAGGGCACCAAGGACAGCATCGCCACCATCACGGCAGCGGATCTGGCTGCCTTCCACAAGGCCAATTTCGCCCGCAGCGGCCTGCATGTTGCGGTGGTCGGCGACATAGATGCCGCGACGCTGAAACGGAAGCTCGATGAGGTCTTCGGCGATCTGCCGGAAAAGCAGGTGCTGCAACCGGTTGCCGATACGGAGCTGAAGCTCGGCCAGCAGCTCGAGGTCGACTACGACCTGCCGCAGACCTCGCTGCAGTTTGCCTACCCCGGTGTGAAGCGCGATGCGCCGGATTTCTTCCCTGCGGTGCTGATGAACCAGATTCTCGGCGGCGGCACCTTCACCTCGCGCCTCTATGACGAGGTGCGGGAAAAGCGCGGCTTGGCCTACTCCGTCGATTCCAACCTGGTCGACCACCAGCATTCCAATGCGCTGATCATCACCACGGCGACGCGTTCCGACCGCGCCGCCGAGACGCTCGGCATCGTCAAGGAGGTGGTCAAGAAGATGGCGCAGGAGGGGCCGACCGAGGCCGAGCTGGACGCGACCAAGAAATACATGGTCGGCTCCTATGCTATCAGCAATCTGGATTCTTCCAGCGCCATTGCCGCGACCCTGGTGGAATTGCAGCTCGACAATCTCGGCATCGACTACGTGCAGCGCCGCGCGGCGCTCATCAACGGCGTGACGCTCGATCAGGTCAAGGCAGCGGCGAAGAAGCTGCTGACGCCGGCGCCCGCGATCATGAGCATCGGGCCGAAGCTGGAGGCCAAATGACAGGTCCGACTTTCGGTATCGCCTTTGGCGGCGGCGGCGCGCGCGGCCTCGCCCATATCCACATCGTCGAGGCGCTGGACGAGCTCGGCATCAAGCCCGTGGCCATCGCCGGCTCCTCGATCGGCGCCATCATGGGCGCCGGCATGGCCTCGGGCATGAGCGGCAAGGACATCGAGGACTACGCCCGCTCGATCCTCGGCCGCCGCGCCGAGGTGGCGGCGCGCATGTGGCGCTCGCGTCCCGGCACCATCGCCGAGGCGATGCAGGGCGGCATCCGAGTCAGCCAGTTCAACATAGAGCGCATCTTGAAGGCGTTCCTGCCGGAAGCCATCCCGGAAACCTTCGCCGAGCTGAAAATCCCGCTGAAGGTGACGGCGACGGACTATTTCGGTCACAAGCTGGCCGTCTTCGACGAGGGCGACCTGCATTCGGCGCTCGCCGCCTCGGCTGCCATTCCCGCCGTGTTCCGCCCGGTGACGCGCGACGACCGCGTGCTGATCGACGGCGGCATCTACAATCCGGTGCCGTTCGACCTCATCGAAAACGACGCCGACATCATCATCGCCATCGACGTCGTCGGCGCGCCGAGCGAGGCCGAGCGCAAGCACCCGACCACGGTCGACCTGATGTACGGCGCGACGCAATTGATGATGCAGTCGATCATCGCCCACAAGCTGAACCAGCGCCCACCAGACATATTGATCCGCCCGCCAGTGTCGAAATACCGCGTGCTCGATTTCATGAAGATCGACACGCTGATGGCCGAGACGCAGGAGGTCAAGGACGAACTGAAGCGCGAGGTGGAAAGAGTGGTCGAGGCGCGTGCCAAGGGCAAGCGGGGGAAGAAAGTAGGGTGAGCTGCCGATCTCCCCCCTCGAGGGGGAGATGGTCGGCAGGCCAGAGGGGGTCGTCTCGCGTGAAGCTAGACCTCCTACTGTCGATAGGAGGTTGCGTCAGGACGGACCGACCGCCTCTGTCGCCTTCGGCGACATCTCCCCTAAAGGGGAGATTACCCCACCAGCGTCTCACACCCTCCCAGCCGCATATTCCAGCGCCACCACGCCATTGCTGAACTGTACGGTCGAGATCGGCTCCAACGCCACCGGCATATCGGGCGGGAACAGCTTCTTGCCCTCCCCGACGGAGCCAGGGTAGCTCAGCAGCCTGACGCGATCGACCAGACCATGGCGCAGCAATTCCCGCGCGACGCTCAGGCTGCCATGCACATAGATGTTGCCGCCGCTGCCTTGCTTCAGCGCCCGAACCGCTTCCGGCAACACACCCTTCAGCAACTCGGCCGGTTTCCAGTCGAGTGCCTTCGGGCTTGTCGACGCGACATATTTCGGCAGCGCATTGAACCGGTCGGCGAAGTCTCCGGTTTCCTTGGGCCAAGAGCCGGCAAAAATCTCGTAGGTCGTGCGCCCCAGAAGCATGGCCCCGCTGTCGGCAAGCTCGTCCTCCTTGAACCTTTGCATCTCATCGTTCCAGGTCACGCTGGGCAGCTTCTCGACCTCGGCGATGCCATCGATGCTGATGAATTCGGTGACAATAAGGTTTCTCATGGCGCTCTCCTTCTTCTGTCAAAGGACGAACCGTGTGAGCCTTTTGCGACCGCTCTGCGAAAAAAAAGCGCTTTGTTGAGCAGGCGTTGCTGTCGGGCGCTGGCCCATCGCGCTTAAAGGGGGGCGCTTCGGACACCATCGACAAACGCCAGAACGACCACACACGGAGCAACGCAGTAAACCAGTCTCGCTCTGCGGCCCGTCTTCGTCACAGCGTCGCTTGCGTCGAGATCGACGGTGATGTCCTCATAGCCCAGCACTTCGCCATCAAGCGGGTAGGCGGCCTTGTAGACAGCTTCCTTGGCGGCAAAAAGGATGCGACCGGCAAGATACAAGTCGGTTGCGTCGATCCGGTCAGCGGGGGCTGCAACCAGCGCGAAGATGTCGTCGGGCAGGGGCAAAGCGGGCTCGATATCGATGCCGAGCGAGGCGACGTGGGAGAGCGGCGCGACGGCCGCCACGGCCATCTCGTCGTCGTGAGCCAGCGACCCCGTTACTCCATGAGGCCATACCGGTGCGCCGGAGGAGCCGCGGAGGATAGCGACGTCGTTCAAGCCCATATCCGCCAGCAACTCGTGCGCGATCCACCGCGCCGCGCCACTCGCCCGCCGCATCAGCGGCAGGCGTGACGGGATGGAGCGTGCTTCCTGCGGCAGCAAATGGTTCTCATCGCCTTCGCGGATCGTGCGGCATCCGATCCGAACGCCGGCGGGTGCCATGGCGGCCATCGCCGCCAGCAACTGCGCCGACAGGCTGGCGCCGGCATCGAGCGGGCGCGTCATGGCTGTTCGCCCCGCAGAGCGAGGTCGGCGATCATTTCCCCGTCCTCGTCGGGCCCTTCTTCGACGAAACCGGCAGCGCGATAGAGGCGGCGTGCCGCTTCATTCCCAGGTTCGTAGCAGATCGAAACGTGGCTGATGTGGCCGAGCCGCATGATTTCATCCAGCACTTCGCGCAAAGCGGCCTTGCCGTAGCCTTGGCCCTGATGGACGCGATCGATCATGAAGCGGTAGATCCGCGCCTCGTCGTCGTCCTCTGGCGCCTCATACATCAGGAAACCGACGACGCGATCCCCTGCCATGACGACGCGCGGCCGTGCGTCCCCGTCGGTTTCGGCTTCGTCCAGCGACTCCGCATTGCTGGCGACAAAATCGATCTGATCCGCGGCCAGTTCCAGAGCCGCGACCAGGGCCCGGTTGGCCGCAGTCACCGAAACGAGACGGACGTCTGCGCCCATCAAGCCGTTGCCTTGACGCTATCCTCCGGCAGCGGCTCGACGAAGCGATGCAGCTTGGCCGGGTTGCCCCGCCAGATCGAGTTGGGCTCCAGCTCTTCGCCCTTCATCACGAAGGAGTCCGCGTCGACCATCGAGCCTTTGCCCATCACCACGCCGTAGTGGACAAAGGCGGAAGGCCCGAGCGTGCAGCCATCGCAGATGCGGATGAAATCGGACTTGAACGCGCCTTCTTCCAGCGAATGGGCCTGGATCACGCAGCCCTCGTTGAGCGTGACGTCGTCGCCGATCTCGACCAGCGAACGCTCGGTCAAATTGCTGCCGCCGTCATAGACCCGGCTGCCGACCTTGACGCCGAGCAGGCGCAGGATCATCGGCCGGAACGGCGTGCCGGCGAACAGGCGCACGATGGGCGAATCCGCCAGCTTCCAGTGGCGCTCGTGGCGCCAGAAGGCGACGTCGTAGATGGTCGTCATCTGCGGCTTCAAGCCGCGGAAACCAAGACTTGCCCGCTCGACCAGAATGTAGAACGGAATGGTGATCGCCGAGGTCAAGATGACGGCGGCGAACAGCGCCACCTCCGCCCATTCCGTATAGTAGTTCAGCGCCCGGTCCCAGATCGCCAGCGTGACGAACAGCATGACCCATTGCGTTGCCAGGAACAGAAGAATGGTCACCAGGTTGTGGCGGTTCTTGAACGGGATGCGCCGGCGCCGGTCTGCCTCGTCGACGCCCGCGATAAGCTCCTTGTCGCGGTTCACCATGCGCGGGATTTCAAAGGCGGGCGAACCGAGAAGGCCGACATTCTCGCGCAACGGCCCGTCGATGGGGATCATCACCTTGGTGCCGAGCAGGACGTTGTCGCCCGTGCGCCCGTCCGGCGGATAATAGATGTTGTTGCCGAGATAGTTGCGCTCGCCGATGCGCGTCGGCTCGAGCCTGAAGGCCGAGGCGGACTTGTGCATGTTGATCATGAACAGCCCGTCCGACACCATGGTCTCGGTGCCGATCTCGCACAGAAGCGGGTTTTCGTGCTGCTGGTTGGAGCCGAAATTGGAACCGGTCTGCACCACTCTGTTGAGGTTCCAGCCGATGGCGCGCATGTAGTGCACGATCGCCGAGCTGTCGCCGGCCAGGAGCCCGAGCACGCGGGAATTGCTGGCGAATTCGGCGACGGTCTGCAGCCAGTAGCGGAAACCGTAAAGCGTGTAGGTGCGGCCCGGCTTCAAGATCAGGCTCGTCAGGCGCGGCACCAGCGTCGCTGCCAGGAAAGCCGCCGCGATATAGCCGAAAAGCGTGACCGTGGTGCCGATTGCGACAAGGCCGATCGTCTCCTGATAGTCGTCGCCGACATATTCCCAGTAGCTGTGGAACAGGAGCGGCAGCGGGGTGACGAGGCCAAACAGGCCGACCAGCTGCAGCGCTTCATAGAGGAAGCGCCGGACCTGGTAAGGATTGACATTGCGCACCTTGCAATAGTCCGCCGTGGTCGGCACCGCCGGCGATCCATGCCAGTGCTCGCCGTCGGGAATGCTTTGCCCGCGATGCAGCGAGGACGAATGGCCGAGCTGGGCGCCGTTGCCGATCCTGGTGTCGATGTCGAGCGTGGAGCCGACGCCGACGAAGGCATCGCGGCCGATGGTCAGCGGCCCGGTGTGGATATAACCGGACTGGGCCCTGAAGCCGAGGATCATCGATTCCTTGCGCAGGATGGTGTTGGCGCCGATGGAAATAAGATCCGTGCAGACGGGCACGGACTTCGATTCGATGACGGCGTTTTTCCCGAGTTTGGTGCCGAGCAGCTGCAGATAGAGGCTGTAGAGCGGGCTGCCGCGGAACAGCACGACGGGTGCGGTGCGGATCAACGTCTTGACCACCCAGAAGCGGAAGTAGCGCACGCCCCAGATCGGAAACGCCTCGGCCTTCCAGCGGCCGATGAGCACCCATTTCGCCAGGACTGCAAAGCCCGACATGCCGAAGAACACGGCGGCCGAGAGCGCCACGCACCGGATATAGAGCTGCAGCGGATCGTCGAGCGCGTCATACATCCAGTTGAGGCCGTCATTGATCGCCCAGAGCGCCACGTAGCTGTAGAGGCCGTAGAACGAAAGCTGCGCCGCGCCGCAGGTCCAGTAGGCGAAATTCGAGGCCCGGCGGGTGAGGACCGGCTCGTTGGTTGCCGTCGTCATCTCCTCCGCTACCCCCAGATGCAGCGCCAGGCGCGCCACTGTGGGATAGAGATAGATGTCGCGCATCGACGTCGTCGCCCATTCCTTCCTGGTGCGCACGCGCGCGCAGAAATGCGCCATCAGCAAGGAGTTGGCGCCGAGATCGTCGAAGAAGTGATCCTCGACCGACACCGCGTCGAATTTCAGCACCGTGGCCAGCGCTTCCGCCAGGAAACGCTCGTCCTCATTGGCGGGCGGCACCATCGTGCGATCGGCCGAAAGCCGGATGCTCGTCGGCTTCGGCAGCTGGCGCAGGTCTACCTTGTTGGAGACGGTCATCGGGATGGCAGGCAGTTCCTCCAGATAGGCGGGCACCATGTAGTCGGGCAGCCGCCGCTTCATCGTCTGGGCGAGATCCGCACGGGAAACCGCCGCTACGCCGGTTTTAAGCGCGTAATAGGCAACGAGTTCGACGCGGCCGGGCTCGATCTCCCAGGTGGTCACGGCGGCCTGGGCGATCTCGGGCTGGTCGAGCAGCACCGCCTCGATCTCGCCGAGTTCGATGCGATATCCGCGAATCTTCACCTGCGTGTCGATGCGCCCGGCATACTCGATCTCGCCGCTATCGTTGATCCGGCCAAGATCGCCGGTGCGGTAGATGCGCTGCGACGGGTTGTTCGGCAGGCCGACGAAATCGGCGATGAATTTCTGGTCGGTCAGGTCCGGCCGGTTCAGATAACCGACGGCGAGCCCGATGCCGGCAATGCCGATCTCGCCCAGTTCACCGGGCTCGGCAAGTTGCGGCAGCGAAGCGTCGAGAATGACGATCGAGTAAGTCGGCAACGGCGCGCCGATTGTGACGGGACGGTCCGGCGTCAGCGCCCCCATCGTTGCGGTGACGGTCGCCTCGGTCGGCCCGTAGGTGTTGAGGATCTGCCGGCCCGGCTTCGACCAGCGCACCACCAGATTGTGCGGGCAGGCCTCGCCGCCCACCAAAAGCGTGCGCAGGCTGGGAACGTCCGATGTCATCGATGACAACAATGTCGGGCTGCAGGCCATGCAGGTGATGTCATGGAGGCGCAGGAAATCCGCCAGTTCCTCGCCCACCAGCGGCATCTGGCCAGGTGCCGGCACCACCGTCGCGCCGGCGACGAACGGCACCCAGATCTCTTCGGAGGAAAAGTCGAAGGCAATGGTCATGCCCTGATACGCCCGGTCGCCCGGCCGGTAGCCGTAGGAGGCGGCCGCGACGTGTATGAAATTGACGAAGCTCTGGTGCGTGATGACCACGCCCTTGGGCTTGCCAGTGGTGCCCGAGGTATAGAGGATGTAGCAAATGTCGTCGGCCGCCTGCGGCTTCAGCGGCGCGGGCGACTGCGCGGAAATCTCGGCGGCGGCGCTGTCGATCAGCACATGCGGAACGGGCAGTTGACCGGAGCGCGACGCATAGGCGGCGATGGTGACGATCATGCTGACGGCGGCGTCTTCGATGATCAGCGCCATCCGCTCCTGCGGAAACGCGGTGGCCAGCGGCACGAAGGCAGCCCCCGCCTTCATCACCGCCAGCAACGCGACATAGGTTTCCGCCGATCGGTCGAGAATGAGCCCGACCCGGTGGCCCGGCCGCACGCCGTGCTTGATCAGCATGCGGGCGAACTGGTTGGCGCGGCTGTTCAGCTCCTGATAGGTCCACACGCGCCCTTCGGAGATCACCGCCGGCAGTGCGGCAAACGTTACGGCGAGCTGCTCGAACACCGTATCGAGCCGCTCACCCGGCTGCCGGGCAAAGTCGGCGCCCGTCAGGACCTGGCCGTTCCTTGTCGGGCCGCGAGCGATCCGTGCCAGCGCATCGATGCCTGGCAGGCCGCCGATCGGTGTTGCCGCGTCGCTGTCCAGTTCGGCGATATCGTAGTCCATGTCCATACTTTCTCGTCCTCGCCGGGCATCGCCCGGCTGTTCGTGCCGCCGCTGGAGGAGGCACTGCGCCGCCGCTGCGATTTTGTTGGTGGAGGGCTTCCAAAAAGGAAGTGCCCGGAATCCCGACGGGGAAGCTTATGCCACCCGATCTTTTCGCCGGTTTTTCCGAACTGTTGAATTTTGTTTCTGGAGTGTGTCTGGGCGGGGAGCTTGGCCGGCCGCTCGCTGCACCTTGCGGGGGAGGGCTTCAGCGTTGGTGGCAACCCGGAAACAGAATATGAGCGAACCTCATGCGGACGACGCCGGCGAGCTGTCTATCTTGGAGCGCTACGGCGACCCAGCAGCAGAGCGATGCCCAACGCCGGAAGCGTCGCCGCCGCGACGGCCAAGAAGACGAATTGCAGCCCGGTCGACGCGGCGACCAGGCCGAGCGCCGGACTGCCGAAGCCGAGCGCCACGTCGAGGAAGACGGTGTAGAGTCCCATGGCCAGGCCGCGGCTGCGCGACGGAAGACGGCTTACGGCCTCGGCGCCGAGACCGGGATAGACCAGCGAGTAGCCGAGGCCAGTCAGGCCCGCTCCGATCGCGGCGACAACAGGCCCGGTCGCAAGCCAGACCAGCATCAGCCCTGCCGCCTCGACCACAACGAAGATCACAGCGACGCGTGCGCCCCCAAGCCTGTCGGGCAGGTGGCCGAAGCACAGCCTTGCCACGATCAGCGACGCAGCATAGGCCGTGAAAGGAAGCCAGACCGGCTGCCAGCCCCGCTCGGCGAAGAGCAGGGCGCCGAAGCCCAGAATAGCACCATAGCCGAGGCTGCTGAAAGCAGCTCCGACGCCAGGAAGCCAGACCGCTTTCGCCACGCTCCTCCATGATTGCGGCGCGCTGCTCGCGACAGCGCTGGTGCCGCGCATCGGCAGGATGGCAAGCAGCGTCGCCAGCGGCAGGATGATCGTCGCGAGTGCGATCGCGGTGAAACCGCTCGCTGCATAAAGCGCAGATCCGGCCGGCGCCCCTAGCGCGAGCGCCGCAAACATCGCCGTGCCCACCCAGGCTATGACTTTTCCGGAGTTCTGTCCGCCCGCAACGGAGAGGCCCCAGGCGACGCCGCCGGTTATGATGAAGCTCTCGGACGCGCCCAGTACCGCCCGTCCGGCGAACAGCGCCGATGCGGACGCTACCGGCCGGTCGAGCAATGCCAGCGAGCCGAGGTAAAATAACCCGGCAAGGGCAGCGGCAATGAGGCCGACGACGACGGCGCGCTTGCCGCCGCGTCCATCGGCATAGTTTCCAGCCCCGATGCGCGACAGCATCGAGGCGACGAACTGGCTGCCCGTCACCAGCCCGACTGCGAAGGGGCCGAAGCCGAGCTGCTGGTGAAGATGCAGCGGCAGGACGGGTAGCGCCAGTCCGATCAGCAGGAAGCCGGCGAAGACAGCCGCCATGATTGGCACCAGTTCCGCGATGACGCCATTTCGGTCTGACATCCGCGCCATTTTGGCCTTCGGTAACCCAACTGTTCGGATCAGTAGCGTTCGTAGGTTACGCGCCAGCCTTCGGCCGGGTTGTCAGGCGTGAGGACCAGTTTGTTGCCCGAGACCTCGAATTTGCGTTTCATGCTCTTGCCGACAAGGTTGCGGACCAGGGAGGACTCGATCGTGATGACGAAGGTCTTGTCCTGGTCGTTGATGGCGACCGGCCCGTAATAGGCTTCGTAGCCATTCGCCGTGTAAGGCGTGTCCGGCGCCTTGGGGTCGGGGTTCTGCGCCTGCACAGAGAGGGTGCCGGCCTCGGTGAAGATGACCTGGCCGGAATAGGACACGGGCTTGAGGTTTCCCTCGGCGCCGGCCTCGAGCGAAATCATGCGCCATGCGCCGATGATCGCGGATTCTTGCGAGAAAGCCGGCGTGGCGACCGAAAGCGCAAGCGCAAGCGCGGCAATCTTCAATCTCATAGTCATATGTCGTTGTTCCTTTTCTGAGTTGTGGGTACGCACAGGCGGTCCTCGATCTTTGCTCACACCGAAAGCATGACCTTGATGGCGCGACGCTCGTCCATGGCGCGGTAGCCTTCAGCGACCTCGGCCAGCGGCAGCTTGAGGTCGAAGACCTTGCCGGGCTTGATCCGACCTTGCAGCACACGGTCCATCAGGTCGGGCAGGAAGCGGCGCACCGGCGCCGGGCCGCCCAGCATGCGTTTCTGGCCGAAGAATAGTTTTTGGCCGTCGAAGTTCACGCCATGCGGCACGCCGACATAGCCGATGGTGCCGCCGGGGCGGGAGCAGGCCAGCGCCTGGTCGAAGGATTCTCCCGTGCCGACGCATTCCAGCACGGAGTCCGCGCCGACGCCCTTGGTGAGTTCCTTGATGAGGGCCACGCCTTCCTCGCCGCGCTCGGCGACGATGTCGGTGGCGCCGAACTCGCGGGCGAGTTTTTGGCGGCTGGCGTGCCGGCTCATGGCGATGATGCGCTCGGCGCCCATCGCCTTGGCCGCAAGCACGCCCATCAGGCCGACCGCACCATCGCCGACCACCACCACCGTCGATCCTTCGCGGACCTCGGCTGCGTCGGCCGCATACCAGCCGGTGCCGAGCACATCGGACACCGCCAGCAGGTCAGGGATGAGTTCGGCCGGCGGCACTTCGGCGGTGGCGACCAGTGTGCCATCCGCCAACGGTACACGGGCGTAAGGCGCCTGCGCGCCCGACATGAACTCGCGCTGCACACAAGACGACTGGAAGCCGAAGCGGCAATGCGGGCAGGTATTGTCGGAGAGGCAGAACGACCCGACGACGAACTGGCCGGGACGGACGGTGCGCACCTCTGCGCCGACCTCGACGACGATGCCGCAATATTCGTGGCCCATATGCATCGGCCCGGCGACCGGCTGCAGCCCGCGATAAGGCCACAGGTCCGAGCCGCAGATGCAGCTTGCCGACAGCTTGATGATGGCGTCCGTCGGCCGCATGATTTTCGGATCGGCGATTTCCTCGCAGCGGATGTCGCCCGGTTTGTGAAGAACGGTTGCAAGCATGTTGGTTCCTTTCGAGGAGAGATCAGGCGCCGTAGTCGGCGTCGCTGACATGTTCCAGCCAGTCCACGACCTTGCCATCCTTGACCTCCTGGAGGGCGATGTGGGTCATGGCGGTCTGAGGCGACGCGCCGTGCCAGTGCTTTTCGCCGGGCGCGAACCAGACGACGTCGCCCGGATGGATTTCCTCGACCGGGCCACCTTCGCGCTGAACTCGGCCGAGGCCCGAGACGACGATCAGCGTCTGGCCGAGCGGATGCGTGTGCCAGGCGGTGCGGGCGCCGGGCTCGAAGGTTACCTGTGCGCCTTGAACCCGCTCGGCGTCGAAGGGATTGAAGAGCGGATCGATCCGCACCGTTCCGGTGAACCAGTCAGGCGGTCCCTTGCCGGAAGGCCTGGTGCCGGCGCGAAGAATGTCCATGGTGATCTCCTTTGCGTCCTCAAATGCGTTCGATGCGAAGCGGGAATTTGCCGCGAACGTGCAGGGCCTGCTCGCCCTCGTCGAAGCGGCCAAGCCTGATCAGCCCGGGGTGGCGGTAGTCGGCGTAGAACATGGCCAGGTTGCCCCAGGGCATGAAATAGCACAGGTCATAGGGCTGCTCGTCGGCGAACGGACCGCTTCCCTCCTCGGTCAGCTTGCGTGGCAGATAGGCGATCTTCTCGTTATGGGCGTAGTCATCGATCTCGACGTCGAGCGGCAGCATGGAGAAGAAGTCGCGCGCCGAGGGATTGTCGTAGAGCGTGGCGGTCATGGTGCGGCCGTTGAAAACCATCCTGATCTTCATGCCGGTGGGCTCCTGGCTGACGGGAGATTGGCTTTCCTGGCTGGCGGCTGTGCGAGGCAGGGCCGCCACCGCGAGCGCGACGCCGAGCAATGTCCGGCGGCTGAGCGGCGCATGTTCGTTCGTCACGGCAAAGACCTCCGGGCCATATGCGCTGCGGCAAGGGCGGCGAGCGCCGATCCGCAGAGCAGCACCGCGCTCAGAGTGAACGGCCCCCGCCAGCCGACCGTATCGAACAGCGTGCCGCCGATCGCGGCGCCGCCGGTGATGGCGAGCTGGATGACGGCTACCTGCAACCCGCCGCCGGCCTCCGCGTCGTTCGGCAACGTTCGGCTGAGCCACGTGCCCCAACCGACCGGCGCGGCCATGCCGAAGAAGCCCCAGGCAACGAGCAGCAGCGCTGTGGGACCCGGGAGTGCACCGAAGGCGATGAGCGCGGCGGCCAGTGCAGCCATGACCAGCGGGATGACGGTGAGAATGCTGAACAGACGCGTGCGCAAAAGCCGGCCGACGCACCATGTGCCGAGCACCCCGGCCAGCCCCATCGCCAGCAGGACCGCCGAGAGGGCGGCGATATCGAGCCGGGTGACGTTCTCGAGGAAGGGCCGCAGATAGGTGAAGAGCGCGAACTGACCCATGAACAGCATCATGATCGACGCCATGCCGGTGGCGACAGGAAGACGGCCGAGCAGCGCCAGCGGGTTGCCGGCACGATTCCTGCGGCGCGGCGGCAGCGCCGGCAGGCTTGTCCACTGCCAGGCCAGCGCCAGGAGACCAAATGGCACGACGAGGAAGAAAGCGCCGCGCCAGCCGACATAGGCGCCGAGAAAACTGCCCAGCGGCGCGGCGATGGTGGCCGCAATGGCATTGCCGGCGTTCAGCATGGCGAGACCCTTCGGAACCATGTCTTGCGGCACGAGGCGCATGACGATCGCGGTCGACATCGACCAGAACCCGCCGATCGCGATGCCGAGCAGCGCCCGGCCGACCATGAGCAACGCGTAGTTCGGCGCGAAGGTGACAGCCAGACCGGACACGATGAGGAGGAGGGTGAAGCCGGTCACGACCAGTCGGCGGTCGATGTGGCGCGTGAGGCCGGCGACCAGCAGGCTGGTCACGACCGCGAAAGCGCCCGAAATCGAGATCGCCTGTCCCGCGCGGCCCTCGGTGATGCCGAGATCGGCCGCTAGCGGCGACAGCAGGCTGACCGGCATGAATTCCGACGCGATGAGCACGAAAACACACAGCGCCATCGACAACACCGCGCCCCATGCGGCGCGGTTTTCAACAAGCCTTGTGTCGTATGTGGTTTCCATGATTGGCATCCTGGCAAAGCGACCGGACGGATCAGCCGCCGTCGCTGCCAGAAGATATTGCAGGGGAACCCATTTAAGTAGACTAAGTAATCCGCATGGACTTATCTGCTCATGATATGAATGTCCGATGGGAGGTGCCCTATGCAGCGCGATGGCATGAAGGATCTGCTATGGTTCGTGGCGGTCGCCCGCGAGCGCAGTTTCACCAGGGCAGCGGCCAAGCTGGGAACCTCGCAGTCGACCCTGAGTTCGACAATCAAGGAGCTTGAAGCTCGCCTTGGCGTCCGCCTGCTGACGCGTACCACGCGGAGCGTCTCTCCGACCGAGGCCGGCGAGCGACTTTTCCAATCTCTCGTTCCCCGCTTCGAGGAAATCGAATCCGACCTCGCAAGCCTGGTGGCGTTTCGCGACAAGCCCTCCGGAACGGTCCGCATCACCCTGTCCGACCATGCGCTCCAGACGACCGTCTGGCCGAAGCTCCAGCCCTTGCTCAACGACAATCCTGACGTGCGCGTCGAGCTCTACGGCGACAACGGCATGAAGAACATTGTGGAGGAGCGCTTCGACGCAGGCGTGCGGCTTGGCGAGAGCATCGACAGGGATATGATCGCAGTGCGCATCGGGCCCGATTGGAGGCTCGTGGCCGTGGCGTCGCCCGACTACTTTTCCCGCCATCCGGTTCCGACCGCGCCTCAGGACCTGGTCGACCATGACTGCATCAATATGCGGCAGGCGACGTTCGGCGGATTGTATGCCTGGGAATTCGCCAGGGATGGCCGCGACCTACGTGTGCGGGTGGAAGGCCAACTTACCTTCAATTCGTCCATTCCCATGATCGAGGCTGCGACAAGCGGCTTCGGGATCGCCTACGTCCCGGAAAACCTCGTCAGCCACCACATCGTCGAGGGACGCCTCAGGCTCGTGCTTGACGACTGGAGCCCGCCATTTGCCGGCTATCACCTCTACTATCCGAGCAGGCGGCAGCTCTCCCCTGCCATGGCGGTGATCATCGACGCGCTCCGCCATCGCATCTGACCCGAGACTGTTTGGATCATAGAGGCTGAGCTTGGTAGATGGCAGGTTCTACCTGGCCAGGCTGTTCATGCCGCCGCTGCAGCAGGCGCTGCGCCGCCGCTGCGAATTTGTTGGTGGTCCAAAAAGGAAGAACGCGGAATCCCGACTGGGAAGCTTATGCCACCCGATCTTTTCGCCGGTTTTTCCGAACTGTTGAATTTTGTTTCTGGAGTGTGTCTGGGGGTGCGGGTATTGCCCGCCCCTTGTTGACCTTGCGGGCGCGCGCCTTACTTGCTCTTTGGCGTCGGCTGAAGGCACTCCGACAAGTGATGCTAGGCGGGGTGACCAGCGTTCCCGCGAGAATTGGTTCTCCAGGGTGCGGCCTGGTTTTGGGCATCTAATATGCGGCAATGGCCGGCAGCCAACTCGCTTGCGACGCCATCTTGACGAATAGGAACAAATAGGGAACAAGTGCGATAGGCAGCCCATTCACGAGGTCAGGCTGAGGACAGATACCAATGTTATCCAATGACTATCCACCGGCTATGCACTTGGGGCTCCACAGCTATGACGACCGAAACCTGCAAGCGCAGTTGTGCCGGGGCGATTGAGGTGAAAGATACCGCCGTGAGAAACCTTCCGCCGGGAAACAAACTATGAACGCGTCATTGGCACTTGATACGTCGGCCACCGCCTCGCGTGTGGACGAATTCATTTGCTGGTCACGAATGCAGGCGGAGGCGGGGCAACCACTCGAAGCGATTGTAGAGCGGAAGGAGCAGGAGCGGCGCGCAGGCAATGGCACCTTCTTTTGGGGGGTAGGAAATCCGCCAGCAGTGATTGCAAGCGCTCTCGCTCGCTCTGGGATGCCAGTAAGGGCTATCTTCTCCATCATGAAATCGCGCCCCAAGGCGGTTGATGTCGCCCCCGAGAGGACGGTTGTGTGGCGCCGTTACATTGATGCCTATGGTGCTGAACGCACGCTGCCGCCAAATGCTTTGGTTACAAGCCGAGCCGATAGTGCCTCTGGTCCGAAGAAGTCACACTACGCTCTCATGTGCTATTCCCCTGAGCCGTTGGTATTGCGCAGAGGGATTGAGTCTTTTGATCCGGCCGCATTCCGCAATGCCAGCGGGAAAGGTGCACCAGTCGGCAATTCGCAGGTGACCGCACTGCTCCGAAGAGTGGATCGCCTCCACGGCGGATCGGACTATGAGGTTAACTTGAGCGCTTGGCTAACTGGCGCATATTGGGTTCGGCTAACCGATGCGGTTTTGCTCACCGCCGCTAATCGAAAACTGATCGAGCGTGCCACCAAATCGAGCGAGGCTGATTGGGTTGATCTCAGCAAGGCCGTGCGCGAAGGGCCGAGTTTTGGGTTATCCTCGACGCAGACGACCGGAACGCTGCTCTAAGCAAGGTCCTCATCTTGCTTACCGGCTTTAGTAGCTTGGGTAGCGAAGGCAGGGTGATAGGTGGCCACCGACAACGAGAAATTAGTCGACAAGCTACGGGAAGCCGGGATTAGCCGGGCCGCGATTGAAGCAGCGTGGCCGACGTGGTGGACTGAGGAAATCAATGAGTCTCCCTCTGGGCGTGCCGAATTGCGCTTTGCTTTGGCGCGACGGCTCGGCCTAGATCCCAAGCCGTTGCTCGGCGAACGAGTTGAATTCGTTTGGAATGATGAGGCTCGGTTCAAGCATCTTTCGACGGAAGATGCGGCGGAGCGATCTGCCCTTACGTCCTATGGAATTTCGCTTGGTCGTTTGCTGTTACACGCTACGCCAGATCCAGGGGAAGCACTTAACGCGACACCTGAGGAACTTCGCGAGGCGATACTGGCTGGCGCCCCATACGTGGATCTGAGATCACTGCTCACGACATGCTGGGCGCTTGGCATTCCGGTTATCCACCTGCGTGTGTTCCCCCTGGAAACCAAGGCAATGCACGCAATGGTGGTTGCGGTTGACGGAAGGTTCGCGATCTTGTTGGGGCGCGATGCTTCCTATCCTGCACCGGTCGCCTTCACGCTAGCTCATGAGTTAGGCCACATCTTTCGTCGCCATCTGGGCGATGCGCCCGCGCTCATTGATCTGAAAGATCCGGCCACGGCCCAAGACGGAGATAAGCAAGAAGACGAGGCGGATGCCTATGCCTTGACGCTGCTTACGGGCTCGCCGAAACCCGACATAGAAACGAATGTCGACAAATTTAACGCACCCAGCTTAGCCTCAGCGGTCCTGAACGCCGGCCCTCTCTACAATATTGAGCCAGGGACTCTCGCTTTGTGCTTGGCTTTTCAACGCGAGGCTTGGCCAATAGCCAACGCCGCTCTTCGATTCATATACACCGAGCCCAAACCTGTGTGGCGCGAAGTCAACGGGATAGCCGAAAGCGAAATTGGTTGGGATCAACTCAGCGATGAAGCGGCCCAATATCTACGCAACGTAATGACTGGCCGATGACCCAAGCGTCGCTCATTGACAATGACGTAATCATCAAGATTTCCGCGTACGGATTAGGCGACGAGCTGCAGAAAGCGGTGACGGGGACCGCTGCTGGTCCACCAGCAATGCTGGGAGTAGGGCGGTTTGTCGTCCGCGATAGGCTTGCACGAGCTGGTTGGATTCCTGATCCCAAGGCTGCCTTGGTGGCATTTGAGGCACTTCTTTCATCGCTAGTGCTCTTGGAACCAACCCAGGACGAACTCGCAATTGCTGCGGAATTTGAAAGTGCAGCAACACGGCGAAACCTTGAATTGGACGGCGGAGAAAGTCAGCTTCTGACGATCTTGCTGGTTCGTGAGTGCAAAGTGCTTCTTACAGGTGACAAAAGAGCGATCCGGGCGATCGCAGGCATTGCCACTGCTCTAGCTCAGGGAAAGCTAGCTTGTTTAGAGCAGGTTCTATCAGACATTGCCAGCCGATCTGACATCGAGGAAATGCGTCAGAAAATTTGTCGTGCGCCGAAGGCTGACATGGCCGCATCCATTTGCTTTAGCTGCTCAAGCAAGGTGTCGGTAAGCCGTGCGAAGATTATTGAAGGACTAGAGAGCTACACAAACCATCTTAGAGCAGACGGTGCAGGTACTCTCTTGAAATCCGCTGACCTTTCAGCGTTGACCTCTTAAGAAAACTGCATAGGGCTCCAATAATGTTGCTACCAAGCCGATATCTATATCGCGCGGTGGTATTTCATTGTTGAGCTCCGGTCGCTCAAGAAATTCAAGGCAGGCTTTATCAACCCGGCCTTTCACATACCGGCTACCCAGGCGGCCCGTGCTACGGCCAACTGGTACGCGGGTTTGATCAAGGGGTAGTTTAAATTGCTCACGATGAAGCTGGTCTATTACAAGCGCGTACTTTGAGCCGCGCACTTCGATTGTCTTAGGTATTGTGCTCCACTTTATCCCATCAGCAGAGTATTCGGCTGCGCAGAGTGGCTCAGCCAGATGACCGGACTCCATCTCTTCCATGCACAAATGAATTACACGCCCTTTCTCGGCAAACGCTTGTGCGAACGGTTGAACCATAGAGGACGGATGGCAGGTGTTGCCACCGTACCCCCACATTCCATAGCCCGTCTCCTTTATTTCACGCGACTTTCGCTCGATGATATCCGCAAGACTTTCGCGGGCATGCGTCCCGATCTTCATGAAAAGAAGGCCTTCGCCGGGCCTTAAGATGTCATTCAACGTCTTTCTCCAGCATAACGAGTTCGTACTCATCCTCGTGAGCCACGCCATAGTCGAGCCGGTTGCGCTCCATCACGTACCTTACCCGCGGCTCCTTTGATCGGCCATAGAAATTCGCGAGCCTTTCTACATCCTTGATCGGGCTGCTTTTGGCGCGATCTCGTCCGTTGTCCGGCAAAGCGCTGAGGTAGAGGTTGCAGGATTTTAATTCAGGAGCGTCATCAAGATGGTACTCGTGCAACTTGCGTTGCATCCTCGAAACATAAAAACCGCTGCGCGCCGCGAAGGCCTGCACGCTCGCCAACACCCGCTTTGGCCACTCAAGTTCGTCATCGTCCGCGATGACAACCATACCCTCTCCAACATATCGCGTGGCCTCAATGCCCCGTTCAACGAAAATGTTTACGCTCTCACCCTTGTTCGAGGCGCCCCAAGGAGGATTGGTGTAAAATAGATCGTAGTTCACAGCCGGGTCCAACGCGTCAAGCACGTTGTAAAGCCGAGCATCCAAGTTACTAATTCGCTCCTTGTCCGCGAAGCGATTTACCGCGTTCACGGTCCGCTGGTCGAAGTCGAAGACGGTGATGTGCGATGGGCCGAATTGGAGCACGTCCTTCGCCTGGAGGTAGGCGACGCAAACACTGATTGCGTCGCCATCACCAATGAACGCCAGCCGCTTCCCGTCAGCCCAATCTGCTACAATTTCGCTCTGCATGACCATGTCACCGGACTTCATATGGATCTGATCAAAGACTCGAAGCGGTCTCGGCCTGTTCTGGACGACGTCTGAGACTGCGTTCAATGCTGCGCGTAGGTCGATCCGGTTCCGCTGAGAGGGTTCGGATTTCGCTAGTCCTCGCTGTTTGGGCCTTTTCGGGCGGCAGGTCAGCAACCTGCGCGCTACGGCGAGCGGCGACATCAAGTTAGTCGCCTTCCCAATAGCGAAATTAGGCTTGCCCTGTCTGGCGCCGATGTGTCGAAGAGATAGATGGCAGCGCCGGCAGACATGCCATATGTCGCGGCCACGGAGGATTGAAGAGCCGTGTGCATCCGCGCTTCCTCTTCGGAGATCATCGGCCTTCCCGCAGCATCTTTCTCAATGCGGGCGATAGTGACTTCAGGAGATGCGTAGAGCAGCCAAATCTCGTCAGGGTCTAGCTGATTGAACTGCTCTAGCGAAAATGGCGTGATGCGAAACCCATAGCGCTCTTTGGTAACCGGGTGGCTGTCTATTATAATATTCTTCGATGCTCGATTGGCCGCGACAAAGTCAAGCAATGCCAAGTCAACCTGCGCAACATCTTCCGGCGTCACAACTGCGGATGAATGCTCCCTGAGGTTGTCTTGGCTCGACACTTTTGCTGAACGTGACCTCACGTGGTCTGTTAATCTTGCGCCATACTCCCATACAAGCAATCCCGGTATGGCATCGGCCAACAACCGTGCTGTAGAGCTTTTGCCGGACGCTGGCGCGCCCGTCAGATAAATGACCTTACCCAAGCTCCCCCCTAGTGCCGGGCTTAAATTTAACAAAGAAGCCTGCCCGGCAGAACTTATTTTTGACTGCTATTTTGAGGACATTGACATGGATACCCAGTAAACGCAAGTAAAACTGCGAGGGAGTCCCAAGTGCACCTTATGCTTCCGGTTCAGTGTTCCAACAGTGTTAGCAGGCGCAGAAAAGCATCTCCCAGGAGATACCAGATTAGCTTGGGTGGAATCGCATTTTGTTAGAAGCCAAAGGCCGATAGGATAGTTGATCCAACCCCGATTAGCCCCATCACAAAGAAGGTAGTCCGGAACGATCTTCCGAAGGTCCAAGGGCGCTGCAGAATATTCTGGTGAGCATGCGCGGTCCCCTGCTTGGCCGGCTCGAGAGTGAAAAGACGTGTCGCAGTAGGGCAGAGTTGGGCTTCCGCGATGACATGCACCTCCTCCGCATGTTTAATAAGAAACGCGGCTCGCTGATCAAGCTTCCAGAATATAAAGGACAATATCGTCAGGGCGAGGCCAAGCGCCACTCCGAACCGTGGCGCGCCTTGGGTCGCAGCAATGCCGGCAACGACAGCTCCAGACAATACCGTGAAGAAATTAAACACAGCCATTCGCTGGTTGGCGTGGAGCTCGAAGTACCGCCAAGCGTGGTCAGAGACCAGGCTCCAATCGACATCCGCAGTGCTAGACTGGCGTGGCATGCTTGATTTGGCCATTAAGTTCGATGCCCTAAGTTAGTACCGGTCATTTCTACCAAGGAACGACGGTATCTATGCGTTTGTAAAGACGCAACCTGATGAATTGGCAACATCTCAATGGGCATGCAAGCGTGACCAAGAGGCAGGCTTCAACCCTTCGATCTCACTCCTTCCCCCCTTGCCATACCCAAATTCTCATCCTAATCTCCCTGAGAAAACCTTTTCCCAACTCCCGCAGCATCCGTCGATCATCCACATCGACACGCAATGGCCAAGTAAGAGAAAACCTTTTCCCAACTCGAGGACCCACACCCGAAACATGGCCTCCGACACGCCAACACCCGCCAAGACCCCCGTCACCCTGCGTGAAGTCGCGGCGATGGCTGGTGTCAGTGTGGCCACGGCCTCCAAGGCGCTGAATGGGCAGGGGCGGATGACTGCCGAGACGCGCCAGCGCATTCGCGAGACGGCGCAGCGGCTGGGCTTTCGCCCCAACAGCCTGGCGCAGAGCCTGCTTCGGCGGCGCTCCTTCACCGTCGGCCTGTTGACCAACGATACCTATGGCCGCTTTTCGCTGCCGGTCATGTCGGGCATTTCCGACGCGCTGGTCGATGCCGGCGTTTCGGTGTTCATGTGCAATGTCGAGGACGACCCGCGGCTGGCGCAGCTGCATGTCGAGGCGATGCTGGACAAGCGCATCGACGGCATCATCGCCAGCGGCAAGCGCATCGACCGCCATTTGCCGGTCGACCTCGCCAATCTCGGCGTGCCCGTCATCTACGCCTTCAGCCAGCCCGATCCCGATGCCATCGCCTTCGTCTCCGACGATGCCGGCGGCGCGCGGCTGGCGGTCGAGCATTTTTGCCGCCTCGGGCGGCGGCGCATCGCCCATGTCAGCGGTCCCGAAAGTTTTGCCGTGGTGAATGAGCGGGCACAGGCTTTTCGCGATGTGCTGGCCGCGCACGGCCTGCCGGTGACCGAGCCCTTGCTCGGCTCGTGGTCGGAAGCCTGGGGGCATGAAGCCGTCGGAAAGCTGTTCGACGGCCCAACGCTCTTCAACAACAAGGGGGAGAAACCCGACGCCGTGTTCTGCGGCAACGACCAGATCGCGCGCGGCGTGATCGATGCGCTGCGCGAGCGCGGCTTAGGCGTGCCTGGCGATGTCGGCGTCATCGGCTTCGACAATTGGGAGATCGTGGCCGAGGCGACCCGCCCGCCGCTGACCTCGGTCGACATGAACCTGGCAGCGCTCGGCCGCGAGGCCGGCCTCACACTGCTTTCGCTCGTCGGCGGCCAACCCGCCGCGCCGGGCATTCGAAAACTGCCGTGCCGGCTGGTGGTGCGTCAGTCATGCGGCCGTCCATTGGGCGGCTAGGAGAACGCGCGGCGCGATCTGCGCCGCAACAGGGAGGAGAACAGAACCATGAGGAGGAAAACCATGAAAACCGTGATTACCGGGTTCGCGCTCGCCGCGAGCATCATTGCCTTGCCTGCAATGGCCGCCGACACCGCCAACATCTGGGTTCGCGCCGACGGCTCGAACTTCATGCCGCGCATCGTCGATGCCTTCAACAAGGGCCATGAGAACCAGGTCAAGCTGGACATCATTCCCAATGCCGAGATCATCCCGAAATATGGCGCCGCCGCCGCCGGCGGCACGGCGCCCGACGCGCTGTCGCTCGACCTGATCTACACGCCGTCCTTTGCCGCCGCCGGCCAGCTCGAAGACATCACCGACTGGGCGAAATCGCTGCCCTATTTCGCCAGCCTGTCGCCGGCGCATGTCAAGACCGGCACCTACAAGGACCACATTTACGGGCTGCCGTTCTCGGCCGACGCCTCGGTGCTGATCTGGAACAAGAAGCTGTTCAAGCAGGCGGGGCTCGATCCCGACAAGGGGCCGGCCAACTGGGCCGAGATCGAGGCCGATGCCGAAAAGGTCAACGCGCTCGGCGGCGACATCAAGGGCTTCTACTTCTCCGGCAATTGCGGCGGCTGCAACATCTTCACCTTCACGCCGCTGATCTGGGCCTCGGGCGGCGACATCCTCTCCGAGGACGGCTCGAAGGCGACGCTGGACAGCCCGCAGCTGCGTGGCGCCATCGACCTCTACCGCTCGATGGTCAAGAAGGATCTGGTGCCGGCCGGCGCGCAGACCGACACCGGCGCCAACTTCTTTGCCGCCTTCGCCACCGGCAATATCGGCATTTCGCCGTCCGGCGCCTTCGCCATCGGTGCGCTCAACACGCAGTATCCGGATATCGACTATGGCGTCACCTTCCTGCCGGGCAAGGACAGCGGCTGGTCTTCGTTTGCCGGCGGCGACAATTTCGTCGTCACCAAGGGCACCAAGAAGCTCGCCGTGGTGAAGGAGTTTCTCGACTTCGCCTATTCGCTCGAAGGCCAGACCATCCTGGCCAAATACGGCAGCCTGCCGGTGCGCGGCGACATCGCCAAGGAGGCGCTGAAAGATCTCGATCCGCGCTACCAGATCGCCGCCGAAGCCATGGCCAAGGGCCGCACGCCCTATTCCGTGGTGTTCAACGACCTGATCAACTCGGCCAACGGTCCGTGGACGCAGATGATCAACGAGGTCGTCTTCGGCGACGACGTCGACGGCGCCATCGCCAATGCACAGGAGACCATGCAGTCGATCATCGACCAGGCGCAGAAATAAGGACTGGCCGGCGGCGAGGGCGGTGCAACGCCCTTGCCGCCGCGGGTCCTGATCCGGCCGCCCGGTCCGTCTCCCTGGACGGGCGGCCGGCGCTCCTTACCCTCCCCCTTGTGGGGAGGGTCGCTGCGAAGCAGCGGGGTGGGGAGGTGTGTCCCACGCCCTACGAGATCCAACGGAAGAGCAGCATGACCCCTGGCATTCTCAATCATGGCACCGACGCCCTACCTCCCCCTTGCGGGGAGGTCGGACCGCAGGTCCGGGTGGGAGGCCGGCGCCGCACCCCCACCCCGCTGCTGCGCAGCGACCCTCCCCACAAGGGGGAGGGTAAATGACCATCACCACCACCACCCCGCCACGCGCCAGAAAACTGGTCGGTGCCGGCCGCCGGCAGTGGATCGGCCTGCTCTATGTCGCGCCGGCCGTGGCGCTGGTCGTCGTCTTCTTCATCATTCCGCTCGGCATGACGGCCTGGATGTCGCTGCACAACTGGCCGCTGATGGGCGAGCATTTTTACATCGGCTTCGACAATTACCGGGCGATCCTGCGCGACAACCGTTTCTGGAACGCGCTGAGCTTCACCGCCTACTACACCGTGATCGTCACCATCGTGATCTTCGCCGTCGCCTTTCCGCTGGCGCTGTTCATCGAAAAGCCCAGGCGTCTGACCGGTTTTTACCGGACATCCTTCTTCATGCCGGCGGTCGTCGGCTTCGCCTCGGCCAGCCTGCTGTGGTCGTGGCTGCTCAATGTCGATTCCGGCCTGTTCAGCCCTGCCGCCTACGATTTCGGCCTGACGGCGAAAAAGTTCAACCTTCTGGCGACCTTCCAGCCGGCCTTCTGGTCGATCATCGCCATGGTCGTCTGGAAGGTGGCGGGCTTCACCATGATCATCCTGATGACCGGCCTGCAGTCGATCCCGACCGATCTGCAGGAAGCCGCGATGATCGACGGGGCAGGGCCGTTCGCGCGCTTTCGCGCCATCACCCTGCCGCTGATGCGCCGCACGCTGGCGCTGGCGCTGATCCTGTCGATCGCCGGCTCGATCCTGGCCTTCGACCAGTTCTACATCATCCTGCGCGGCGGCCCGCGCAACCAGACGCTGACCGCCGTCTACTGGATCTTCAACCAGTCCTTCGTTTCGTTCAAGCTCGGCTATGGCGCAGCTTTGTCGATGATCCTGCTGGCCATACTGGTGGCGCTCAGCCTGGTGCAGCTGTGGCTGCTGCGCAAGCCGGAGGGCATCGACTGATGGCGCAGGCAAGAAGCCGCAGCAGCCGCCTCTGGCTCAGGATCGCCGAGCATTCGACCGGCATGATCGCCTCAGTGCTGTTCATCGCGCCGATCGTCTGGGCCGTGCTGTCGACCTTCAAGCCGGCGCAGGAGGCGCGCCAGCCGCCGCTGCCGCCATGGCCGACGACAGGCTTCTCGGTCGAGAACTATCGCACGCTCGACACCTTTGGCGACGGCCTCTGGCTGCCGGCGCAAAACAGCCTCTATGTCGCATCGATGACGGTGGTGCTGTCGGTGATCGTCAGCGTGCTGGCCGGCTACGGCTTTTCGCGCTTCCGGTTTCCGATGAAGGATGTGCTCTTCATCGTGATCCTGTCGACGATCATGATCCCGTTCCAGTCGATCCTGACGCCGATCTTCCTGGTGCTGACCAAGGTCGGCCTGCACAACACGCTGACCGGGCTGGTCCTGGTCTACACCACGCTGCAATTGCCGTTCTCGATCTTCATGATGCGCAACGCCTTCGACGCGGTGCCGCGCGAGATCGAGGAGGCCGCGCGCATGGATGGCGCCAACAACGTCACCATGCTGCTCAAGGTGATGCTGCCGCTGGTCTGGCCGGGCATCGTCACCATCGCGCTGTTTGCCTTCCTCGGAGCCTGGAACGAATTCCTGGCCGCCCTCGTGCTGATGACCGACCAGTCCAAATTCACGCTGCCTATCATGATGACCGCACTTCAGTCGGGCCGCTTCGGCGCCATCGACTGGGGCGCCGTGCAGGCGGGCGTCACCGTGATGATGGTGCCGTGCCTGGTGCTCTTCCTGCTGCTGCAGCGCTTCTACATCCGCGGCCTGATGGCCGGCGCGGTGAAATGACCCGCCGTGAATGACCAATATCCAACGGAGTGACACGATGACCGTTCAACCATCCGCCAAGCCCGGCAAACTCGCCTTCCGCCCACTGCCGGTGCCGCAGGTCGATGTCCGCGGCTTCTGGGGCGACCGTGTCGATGCCGTGGCGTCGCGCACCGCCGACATCCTCTACGAGCGCTGCGTCGAGGCGCGCATGCTGGAGCAGATCGACCCGGACCGGCCCTCGCCGGGCGTCGTCATTCCGTTCCATTCGCCGTCGCCCGACGAGGCTGCCAGCCCCGGCTTCACCGGCTCGACGGTGACGACGCAGATGTTCTGGGACTCCGATTGGGGCAAGACCATCGAGACCGCGGCCTATTCGCTCTACCGGCGCAAGAACGCGGCACTCGAGAAGAAGATCGATGCCGTCATCGACCTCTACGGCAGACTGCAGCAGGAAGACGGTTATCTCTCCAGCTGGTACCAGCGTATCCAGCCCGGCAAGCGCTGGACCAATCTGCGCGATTGCCACGAGCTCTATTGCGCCGGCCATCTGATCGAAGGCGCGGTCGCCTACTACCAGGCCACCGGCAAGCGCAAGCTGCTGGATATCATGTGCCGCTATGTCGACCATATCGCCGACACCTTCGGTCCGGAGCCGGGCAAGAAGAAGGGCTATTGCGGCCATGAGGAGATCGAGCTGGCGCTGGTCAAGCTGGCGCGGGCGACCGGCGAGCAGAAATACATGGACCTGGCCAGGTATTTCATCGACCAGCGCGGGCAACAGCCGCATTATTTCGACGAGGAGGCGCGTGCGCGCGGCGCCGACCCGAAGGCCTATCATTTCAAGACCTATGAGTACAACCAGTCGCACAAGCCGGTGCGCGAGCAGGACAAGGTCGTCGGCCATGCGGTCAGGGCGATGTACCTCTATTCCGGCATGGCCGACATCGCCACCGAATATGGCGACGACACGCTCAGGGTAGCGCTCGACCGTCTGTGGAACGATCTCACCACCAAGAACCTCTATGTCACCGGCGGCCTCGGGCCATCGGCGCACAATGAGGGCTTTACCAGCGACTACGACCTGCCCAACGAAACCGCCTATGCCGAGACCTGTGCCTCGGTCGGCCTCGTGTTCTGGGCCAGCCGCATGCTCGGCATGGGTCCCAACGCCCGCTACGCCGACATGATGGAGCGGGCACTCTACAACGGCTCGATCTCCGGCCTGTCGCTCGACGGCTCGCTGTTCTTCTACGAGAACCCGTTGGAGAGCCGGGGCAGGCACAATCGCTGGAAATGGCATCGCTGCCCCTGTTGCCCGCCGAATATCGGCCGCATGGTCGCCTCCATCGGCAGCTATTTCTACAGCCTGTCGGACGACGCGCTCGCCGTTCATCTCTACGGCGACAGCACCGCGCGCTTCGACATATCGAACCGGGCGGTCAGTCTGATTCAGACCAGCAATTATCCTTGGGATGGCGCGGTCTCGATCCGGATCGAAGCCGACGCGCCGGTCGAGTTCACCTTGCACCTGCGCGTCCCCTCCTGGTGCGGCAAGGCGGCGCTCAAGGTCAACGGCGCCGCGGTCGGTCTGGACGGCATCACCAGCGACGGCTATGCCGCGATCCGGCGCGAGTGGCGCCAGGGCGACCGGGTCGAACTCGATCTCGAAATGTCGATCGCCCGTCTGTTCGCCAATCCGGAGGTGCGTCAGGACATCGGCCGCGTCGCACTTGCGCGCGGTCCGCTGATCTATTGCGTCGAGGAGACCGACAATGCCGGCCAGTTGCATCGGATCGCTCTGCCGCGAACGGCAACAATCGAGGCGCATGCCGAGCCGAACCTGCTCGGCGGCATCGTCACGCTTTCGGCACTTGCCAGCAAGGAAGCCCAGGAAAACTGGGAAACCGGGCTCTATCGCACCGATCCGCCGGCGGTGAGCGAAACGAAAATCACCGCCGTCCCGTACTTTGCCTGGGACAACCGTAAACCCGGCGAGATGCTGGTCTGGCTGCGGGACGGATGAGTTAGAGGCTGACGAACGCCGTCAGCGGCAAATGATCCGACGCAACCCGCGACAGCGGCGTGTCATGGGCTTCCACCGACGAGACCATGCCGTGCCGGTTGGCCATGATCCGGTCGAGCGCCAGCACCGGCAGGCCTGAGGGGAAAGTCGGCACCGCCGCCGGCGTGAAACCAAAGGTGGCGTGCAGCGTCTTGAGCGCCGAGCGGTTGCCCAGCCGCCATTCGTTGAGGTCGCCGAGCAGCAAGGTCGGCCTTTCATCCTGGTTGCTCATGATGTCGAGCACGACGCGGGCCTGCTCCGAACGCGAGCGGCGCAACAGGCCGAGATGCGCGGCGATGACGCGCAGAGTGCGCGTTTCGTCGAGGTCGATCTCGGCAACCAGCGCTCCGCGGGGCTCCAGT
This sequence comes from Mesorhizobium sp. M0001, assembly GCF_040324255.1. Classification (NCBI taxonomy): domain Bacteria; kingdom Pseudomonadati; phylum Pseudomonadota; class Alphaproteobacteria; order Hyphomicrobiales; family Phyllobacteriaceae; genus Mesorhizobium; species Mesorhizobium sp. M0001. The sequence continues at coordinate 314,215 of NZ_JAMYVS010000005.1, read as the reverse complement.
CCCGGAAGCTTGATCTGATGGACGTCGCGCACGGTGCCGCGCTTGAACAAAAGCACATTGCCGCGCCAGCCATGGCCCTTGCCGCTTCCGGAAACCGGCACCGGCACAAGCCCGGTTTCGTGTTCGATCCGGGCAAGATCGAGCAGCCCGGCGCGATCGCCGAAGCGGTTGTCGGCCTCCTGCAGCGCGATGACGTCGGGGCCGATCTCGCGGATGACGCGGGCGGTGCGTTCGGGGTCGAACCTGCGGTCGGTGCCGATGCATTTGTGGACGTTGTAGGAGGCGACCACCATCTGGGCGCCTTCAATGTGCTTGCGCGGCGTCGCATTCGCCTTGCGCGCTTTCCTGCCGCGGATCGACAGGAGCACTGTTTCAGGAAGGCTGCGTCCGTTTATATCCATAGGCCTGCGTTCAATCTGTCCTGATTCTAAAGATAGGGCGATCCCAGCCATAACAACCGGTCAAAAACCCGGATGACAAATGGCCGCGCTCTTAGGGTTGCGAGTGTGACGGGTTTGGCGGAAGCGATTGCCGCTCCGATGCGCCCCTCGATCTCGGCGGCAAAGCCGGTATCCAGCACCTCCAGGTCGATTTCGAAATTCAGCCGCAGCGAGCGGGCGTCGAGGTTGGAGGAGCCGACATAGGCCCAGACGCCATCGACCGACAACAGCTTCGAATGGTCGAACGACCCCTCATGCCGCCAGACGCGGCAATAGTGCTTCAGCACCTGGTCGTATTGCGCCGTCATGGCGCGGCCGACCAGGAAGAGATTGTTGACCGCGGGCACGACGATGTCGATCTCGACGCCGCGCCGGGCCGCCGTGACCAGCGCGCTGACAAATTCCCGGTCCGGCAGGAAATAGGGCGACATGATGCGGATCGATTTGCGGGCGACGGAAAATGCCCCCGTCAGCAATTTGTGGTTGGTTTCGATGCTGGCGTCCGGCCCCGACGCCACCGCCCGCACCAGGATCGGCTGACCGGGAGGCGGCGAGGGCCTTTCTACGTGCCAGACCTCGTCCTTGAGGGCCTCGTTGCCGGCAAAACGCCAGTCTTCGGCGGCAACCGCGAACAGGTCGGCCACGACCAGCCCCGTCACCTGGAAATGCGTATCCGCGGAACTGGCGCTGCCGGCGAATTCGGCCGAAAATCCCTTGCGGATGTTCATGCCTCCCGTGAACGCCACCACACCGTCGACGATCAGGATTTTCCTGTGCGTCCTCAAATTCGCATAGGGAAGTCTCAGGCCCATGACGATGTTGCCGTTGAACAGATCGACGGTGACGCCGGCTTCCCGGAGTGTCCCAAGGATGCTGGGCACGGAATAACGCACGCCCACCGCATCGATCAGCACGCGAACCGTCACACCGCGCCGGACCGCTCCGGCCAGCGATCCGACAAAACGTCGTCCGATCTCGTCATTGTCGAAGATGTAGGTCTCGAGCAGGATGCTGCGCCGTGCGCCGTCGATCGCCCCGCACATTGCCGCGTAGGCTTCGTCGCCGGTCCTCAGGATGGTGATTGCATTTCCCGAAAGCAGGCCGCGCCGCGCCACCCTGTCGCCTAGCGTCTTCAGGCCGGCAAAGCGCTGGCCGAATTCGGCTGAGATGAGTGTTTCGAGCGCAATGTCGTGGTCGTGTTTGGCTGTCTCGGCTTCACCGGCGACGGGCCGCATGGCGCTGATCGTGGCGCGGCGGATGCGGTTGATGCCGGCAATGGCATAGATGATCGCGCCAAGGAACGGCGACAAGATCATCACGCCGACCCAGCCGGTGGCGGCGCGCACGTCTTCCTTGGTCATGATTGCGTGGACGATGCCGATGGCGGCCATCAGCATCGGAATGATCACAAGGATTAGAGGCCAGTAGGTCACAAAGGTCTGCCACATCGGCAGGACTATCGAGCCAGCGGCCGCAGAAGGCAATGCAACGGATCAACCAGGACGGAGGCGCTCGCGCCTCAGTCCTTCGCCCGCTCCACATAAGCGCCATCGGCCGTCATCACCACCACGCGGGTACCCGGCGCGATGTGCGGCGGCACCAGCGTGCGCACGCCGTTGGAAAGCACGGCCGGCTTGTATGACGAGGACGCCGTCTGGCCTTTGGTCGTCGGCTCCGTCTCGACCACTTCGAAAGTAGCGCGCTGCGGCAGCACCAGGGCTATGGCGATGCCGTTGAACTGCGAGATCTGCACCGCCATGCCTTCGAGCAGGTAGGGCGCCATGTCGCCGACCACGCTTTCCGGCACCGCGACCTGGTCGTAGCTTTCCGGGTTCATGAAGTGATACCCCTCGGCGTCGGCGTAGAGGAAGGTGTGCTCGCGCTCCTCGACATAGGCGCGCTCGACCTGCTCGGTGGTGCGGTAGCGCTCCGAAACCTTCACCCCGTCGGAGATGCGGCGCATGTCGAGCTGGGTGACCGGCGTACCCTTGCCAGGGTGGATGTTTTCGGCAAAGAGGATCACGTAAAGCTTGCCGTCCTTGTCGACGACATTGCCTTTACGGAGCGAACTGGCGATGACCTTCACCACGGTTTTCAATCCTAGACTTCGTTGGCCTGAAACGATCGTTCGGCGCAAATCGGCTGCGAGAGCCGTCGCCGTAGCGCATCTTGGCCCGAACCGCCAGCCCTGTCAGCAATTCCGTTGCCCGGCAAACCCATGACTGGCGCTTCGCCCTGGTGGACGCCGGATGTTCACGCCGACCGCCGGCCGCGGCTGATGGCGCGTAACGCCATAGCTGCCGCAATGCGCAGCTGGTTTGGCGAGCGCGACTTCATCGAGGTCGAGACGGCGGCGCTGCAGATATCACCGGGCAATGAGGCGCATCTCTCCGCCTTTGCCACCGAGGCTATCGGCGCCGACGGTGCGCGCCGGCCGCTTTACCTCCACACCTCACCGGAATTCGCCTGCAAGAAGCTGCTTGCCGCCGGCGAACGGCGCATCTTCAGCCTGGGCGCCGTCTGGCGCAACCGCGAGCGCGGTCCTTTGCATCACCCGGAGTTCACCATGCTCGAATGGTACCGAGTCGGCGAAACCTATGAGAGCCTGATGGCTGATTGCGCCGAACTGCTGAAGCTCGCGGCTGAGCGGGCCGGCGCCAAAACCTTCCGCTTTCGCGGCCGCGAGGCCGATCCGTTTGCCGAGCCGGAACGCGTGAGCGTGGCGGAAGCTTTTGCGCGTTACGCCGGCATCGATCTTCTTGCCACCGTTTCTGCCGATGGCGGCACAGACCGCGCCGCACTTCATGATGCTCTGGTCAAGGCCGGCCTGCGCACGGCCGACGATGACAACTGGGCCGATTTGTTCAGCCGCGTGATGGTGGAAAAGGTCGAACCGATGCTGGGGCAGGGGCGGGCCACAATCCTCTATGGCTATCCGATCTCCGAGGCCGCCTTGGCCCGGCCGAGCGCGGAGGACCAGCGCGTGGCCGAGCGCTTCGAGCTCTATTGCTGCGGCGTCGAGCTCGCCAATGCTTTTGGCGAACTGACCGATCCGGCCGAGCAGCGCCGGCGCTTTGCCGCCGAGATGGACGAGAAGGAGCGCGTCTATGGCGAGCGCTATCCGCTGGATGAGGATTTTCTCGCCGCCCTCGCCATCATGCCGCAAGCCAGCGGCTCGGCGCTTGGCTTCGACCGGCTGGTGATGCTGGCAACGGGCGCGACGAGGATCGATGACGTGATCTGGACGCCGGTCGCCACTCCTTGACGGAATCGGCCTCGGTTAAACTCACAAACCGGTCAAGCCGCGCGTCTGTGGCGCCGCCGCGGATGGCTTTGCGGGCCGCTTGGGCGCTATGCCGCAGCGGGACAATTGCCCGTGCGCCATTGCACAAGCCGCATTGGGACAATAGATGGTGCAGCAGCCGCTACCGCCCGGCGCGGCTTCAGCCAGGACCACGCGCATGACCGATACATCAGAGGCAGCGAAATTGACCGACCGCGTCGCGGCACTGGTCGAGGCTGCCAAGCGGGCCGGCGCCGACGCCGCCGACGCGGTTGCCGTGCGCGGCCGTTCGATCGGCGTGTCGGTGCGGCTGGGAAAGGTCGAGCACACCGAAGCGTCCGAGGGCGACGATGTCTCGCTGCGCGTCTTCGTCGGCAACCGGGTGGCGAGCGTCTCGGCGACGGCGGCATCGGACCCCAAGGCGCTGGCTGAGCGCGCCGTGGCCATGGCCAAAGTCTCGCCCGAGGACCCCTATCAGGGTCTCGCCGATCCGGCTTTGCTGGTTGGCAAGGTGCGCGACCTCGATCTGTTCGACGCCACCGAGGTTTCGGCCGATCAGTTGAAGGAAGCGGCCCTTGCCGCCGAGGAAGCGGCCCTTGCAGTCAAGGGTGTCACCAATTCGGCCGGCAGCGGCGCCAGCGCAGGCCTCGGCGGGCTGGTGCTTGCCACGTCGAACGGCTTCGTCGGCCACTATGTCGCGTCGCGCTTTTCGCGTTCGGCCAGCGTGATTGCGGGTGAAGGCACCGGCATGGAGCGCGACTACGAATACTCTTCGAACCAGCATTTTTCCGATCTGGACGCACCGGAATTGATCGGCCGCAAGGCCGGCGAGCGCGCCGTGCGCCGCCTCGGCGCCCGCAAGGCGGCGACCGGTCCGGTCAACGTGGTGTTCGATCCGCGCGTCGCGCGCGGCATTGCCGGTCATCTCGCCGGCGCCATCAACGGCGCTTCGGTGGCGCGCAAGACCAGTTTTTTGCGCGAGATGATGGGCAAGCAGGTTGCGTCGGCTGCCATCACCGTCACCGACGAGCCGCTACGGCGTCGCGGCCAGGCCTCGCGCCCGTTCGACGGCGAAGGCGTCGAGGGCGAAAAGCTGTTGATGGTCGAGAACGGCGTGCTGAAGCACTGGTTCCTGTCGACGTCCGCCGCGCGGGAATTGGGGCTGACCACCAACGGACGCGGCGCGCGCAGCGGCTCGTCGGTATCGCCGTCTTCGACCAATCTCGCCATCGAGCCGGGCGACAGGACGCCGGAAGACCTGATCAGGTCGCTAAAATCCGGCTTTTATGTCACTGAAGTGTTCGGCCAGGGCGTCGACATGGTGACCGGCGAATACAGCCGTGGCGCATCCGGCTTCTGGATCGACAATGGTGAGCTTGCCTATCCGGTGGCCGAGGTGACCATCGCCTCGAATTTGAAGACGATGTTCCTCAATATGGTTCCGGCGAGCGATCTTGACCGCGATTTCGGCACTGCCGCACCGACGCTGCTGATCGAAGGAATGACCCTTGCCGGAGCGTGACCCGGTCATATCGGCCGGGGCCTCGGAAGACCTCGATCTGCTGCGCGACGCCGCCCGCGAGGCGGGCGCGATCGCCATGCGCTATTTCGGCAAGAACCCGCAAGTGTGGATGAAGGGCGGCACCTCGCCGGTCAGCGAAGCCGACCACGCGGCGGACGCCTATCTGCGCGAGACCCTGCTTGCGGCGCGGCCGGACTATGGCTGGCTATCAGAGGAAACGACTGACGATCCGGCGCGGCTTCTGGCGCGGCGCACCTTTGTCGTCGACCCCATAGACGGCACCCGCGGCTTCCTCGAAGGTCTGCGCTCGTGGTGCGTCAGCGTCGCGGTGGTCGAGAATGGCCGCACGCTCACCGGTGTGCTCGAATGTCCGGCCAAGGGCGAAACCTATTGGGCGCTGCCTGGCCATGGAGCTTTCCGCAACGGCAAGCCGATTGCCGTGCGCGGCCTGGGTAAGACGGTCGAGATCGGCGGGCTGAAGCAGTTGATCGACCTGATGCCGGCGCAATGGCAGGGCCGGGTGCGGCGGGCGGCGCACATTCCCTCTCTCGCCTACCGGCTGGCGATGGTCGCCAACGGCACGCTCGACGCAACCTTCGTCAAGCCCAACGCGCATGACTGGGATATCGCCGCCGCCGATCTCATCTTGCGCGAGGCTGGCGGCGCCGTGCTCGACGGCCATGGCCGCGCGCCGCTTTATGCCGGGGAGATCATCCGTCACGGCGCGCTGGTCGCCGGCAGCGGGCAGTTGCTGACCGTGCTTGCCGGCGTCATTGCCGATACGGAAGCGTGATCGAAGGTTCCAAAGTCGGCAGCTTTGGGCTAGACCTGTCGCAAACTCACAATATGTGAAGGACCGAAATGGCCGCGGAAGACGGAAAGAAACAGCTTTTGCACCTGGTGTTCGGCGGCGAGCTGAAGAAGCTGGGAGGCACCGAGTTCCGCGATCTCGACGCGCTCGACATCGTTGGCGTTTATCCGGACTATCAAACCGCGCACACCGCGTGGAAGGCAAAGGCGCAAGCCAGCGTGGACAATGCCCATATGCGCTATTTCGTCGTCCATCTGCACCGGCTGCTCGACCCTGAAAGCAAGGCCGCCGGTTGACAGCGATGGAGCATGAAGCGGTGAAAGGGCAGCCCACCGGCGCCGCGGTCCGAAGAAGACGCGGCGGCAGTTCGAAGACATTCTGGCGCAAGATCCGCGAGCCGTTGGCGCAGTCGCGAATCGTCAAGAGCATGATCGTCAGCCTGCTCGCCCAGTTCGTCCGCCTGGTGCGCCTGACCAACCGCGTGGTCGAAGGCTCGGCTAAATTTTCAGGCGGCGACTACGCCGAATTCGAACCCGGCATCATCGCGCTCTGGCATGGCCAGCATCTGCTGACCCCAGCCTATTATCCCAAGGGACGGCCGCTGGTCGCCATGGTCTCGCGCAGCGCGGACGCCGAACTCAACGCGCTGATGATCGAAAAATTCGGCATCGAGGCGGTGCGCGGCTCCGGCGGGCGTGAAAGCACGAAGCATCTCGACAAGGGCGGCGCCAAGGCGCTCATCGCCCTGAAAAAGTCACTCGTGGCCGGCAAGAACGTCGCCATGATCGCCGACATTCCCCACGGCACGCCGCGCGACGCGGGGCTTGGTATCGTTCTGCTGGCACGCCTTTCCGGCCGGCCGATCATGCCTGCCGCCATCGCCACCAGCCGCCGCAAGGTGCTGGAAAGGAGCTGGGACAAGACCACCATCAACCTGCCGTTCGGCCGCTCCTCGATCGTCATCGGAACGCCGGTTTTCGTGCCGGCCAATGCCGACGAGGCCGAAATGGAGCGCAAGCGCCAGGAAGTCACGGCCGCGCTCAATGCCGCAACCGCCGAGGCCTATCGGCTCGTGGACGGCAGGCCATGAGCGTCGGCTGGGCGCGCGCCTTCCTGGCGGCCTACCGCCTTGCCGGTGCAGCCGCCTATCCGCTGATGGGTCCCTATGTCGCCTGGCGCACATCGCAGGGCAAGGAAGACCGCAGCCGCAGCCGTGAGCGCTACGGCGTTGCCGGGCGGCCGCGCCCCGAAGGGCCGGTGATCTGGATCCATGCGGCAAGCGTCGGCGAGACCCTTGCGGTCGTGCCGCTGGTGCAAAGCATCCTCGACTACGGTGTCAACATCGTGCTGACGACGGGCACAGTCACTTCGGCGCAGGTTGCCGACGAACGGCTGGGCGACCGCATCATCCACCAATATGTTCCGCTCGACCTCAAGCCGGCCGTCAGCCGCTTTCTCGATCACTGGCGGCCGGACCTGGCTATCATCGCCGAATCCGAGATATGGCCGATGACGATCCTCGAGCTCGGCGCCCGCCACGTGCCGCAGGTGCTGGTCAACGGCCGGCTCTCCGACCGTTCGTTCAAATCCTGGAAGAAGCGCGCCAACATCGCCGAGGCGCTGTTCGAGAACCTTGCACATGTCGTTGCCCAGTCGGATGTCGACGGCGAACGGTTTCGCGCGCTTGGCGCCCGGCCGGTCACCGTGTCCGGCAACCTCAAGGTCGACACCTTGCCGCCGCCCGTCGACGAACGGGCGCTGGCGACGCTGAAGCGACAGATCGCCGGCCGCCCGACCTGGGCGGCAATTTCGACCCATGACGGCGAGGAGGTGGTCGCGGCGGAAGTTCACGCCACGCTCTACAAGCGCCACCATGGCCTGCTGACGATCATCGTCCCGCGCCATCCCGACCGCGCCGAAGCCCTTGCCGCGCAGATTTCCGGAATGGGGCTGAAGCTGGCGCGGCGCAGCAAGGGCGAGCGGATCACCGCCGACACCGATATCCTGCTCGGCGATACGATCGGCGAGATGGGGCTTTATCTCCGGCTGACGGAAATCGCCTTTGTCGGCCGCTCGCTGACCTCGGAAGGCGGCCAGAACCCGCTGGAGCCGGCCATGCTCGACACCGCCGTGCTTGCCGGCCGCAACGTCCAGAATTTCCGTGAAGCCTATCAGCGTCTGCTCGACAGCGGCGGCGCCAAGCTGGTGCGTGACCGCGACATGCTGGCCGGCGCCGTCAATTTCCTGCTGAGCAATGAAGTCGCGCGCCATGAGATGATGGCGGCCGGTGCCGCCACCGTCGACCAGATGCGCGGTGCGCTGGCGCACACGCTGAAATCGCTTGAGCCTTATATCCAGCCATTGATCGTCAAGTCGCGCCTGAAGGGCGCCGACGGGCGATAGGTGGCGTCCGAAGCACCACCTTTCTGGTGGGAAGCGCCGGACTGGCGGGTCTTTGCGCTGTCGCCGCTATCAGCGATTTATGGCATGGTCGCCGGCCGCCGTATGCACCGGGCGGTACGTGAAAAGATCGACGCACCAGTGCTTTGCGTCGGCAACTTCACCGTCGGCGGCAGCGGCAAGACGCCGGTCGCCATCGCGCTGGCCAAGCAGGCCAGGCGCATGCAGCTCAATCCCGGATTCCTGTCGCGCGGCCATGGCGGCTCGTTTGCGCAGCCGCATGTTGTCGATGCCAGTCACGACGCCGCCAAGCATGTCGGCGACGAGCCGCTGCTTCTGGCCGAGCATGCGCCGGTTGCGGTAAGCCCGAACCGCGCCGCCGGCGCCAAGCTGCTCATGGAAGCCCATGGCTGCGATTTCCTGATCATGGATGACGGTTTTCAGAGCGCGCGCATCCATATTGATTATGCGCTGGTCGTCGTCGACGCCCGCTACGGCATCGGCAATGGCCGCGTCATTCCGGGTGGGCCGCTGCGCGCCAACGTCGTCGACCAACTGGTGTTCACCGATGGGCTGTTGAAGATGGGCGAGGGCACCGCCGCCGACCAGGTCGTGCGCCAGGCGGCGCGCGCCGGCCGGCCGATCTTCGAGGCGCATGCTGAACCGGGCGGCAAGGAGCGGTTCGCCGGCCGGCGGTTCCTCGCCTTTGCCGGCATCGGCCATCCCGAAAAATTCTTCGAGACGCTGCGCGGCACGGGCGCGGAAGTGGCGCTGAGCCGGTCGTTTCCGGACCATCATTTTTATGCCCCCGACGAACTCGCCGAACTGGCGGCAACCGCGCGCCGTGAGGGACTGGGCCTCGTGACCACCGCCAAGGACGCAGCCCGGCTGCGCCATGGCGCAGCCTCGGCTGAATTCCTTGGTCAACTCGACGTGCTGGAGATAGACGCCACGTTCGAGCTCGACAATGTGCCGGAGCGGATCATCGATGAGACGCTGGATGCCTGGAGACAGCGCCGGCTGCGAGGGTAGGGCGCTCCCGCGTTGACACAGGATATTTCTCGCCGCTTATCACAATTATAAGTCAGACCGGCTTCAGCGCGGGGGGTGGAATGGTTAGGTTGCGGGCACTCTTTGTGGGCTTTGTTCTTGTGGCGATGGCGAACCCATCTTCGGCGCAGGCACCCACCGCGACCGACAGCGAATTTCTGGTCTCGGTCACCGAAGCGGACGGTGCTACCCACGTTCGGCCCTCAAACATTGTACCGCTTATCCCCGATAGCGCCTGCTTTGAATGGCGCGTACGTCTGGCGCAAGGCGACAGACTGGTATCGGTCACCGAGGTGTTCGCGCTTCCCGCGGAGCCCAGGCAGTGGGGTGGTATCGACGGAAACGAATACAGCTTGAGCAAGCTATCGGGCGATCGAAGGGTCTCCGAGACCACCATGTTCTACAAACCGCAGGACGGATGGATCTCGCATGGGTGGTGCATGGCCGAGGGTGATCCGATCGGGCCGTATTCCATCAAAGTGCTTGTCGGAGATCGGCTTGTTCATAAATTCGACTTTTCGGTCGAAAACGCGCCGGCATCCTCAAAGCATAGTCCCGCAGGCGTTCCAGGAAAATCAGATCGACGGTGAGCCTTGCTTTCCGGTGTGCCGATCTAGCCCCGGCTGCGCAGGTCCGGATGCGTTTCGATCTCGCGGCGCAGCGAGGCGGCGGCGCTGACATAGGGCTCCTGCCTGGCGACGCTCCAATATTTGAGCTCGTCCAGCGGAATGCTCTCACCGGTCACAGCGCAGCGCACGAATGCGCCGGGGCTGGTGACCTGGAAGTCGCCGTCGAGATAGCGGATCCGGGCTTCCTTGCCGCCAGGGCCTTCGAAGCGGTTCATCATGGGGTGGTGCCAGAGTTCATGCTGATTTCATCGCCATAAATTGCCGGCAAGGTCAAGCTTGACGCAATGCTGAGGCGCTATTGTCGGCTCCAAACCATTCTTATGGGACCGGCATGGACATTTCATCCGCCCGCCTGACTGCGCTGCTGCGCGAGGCCATGATATTGGCAGCGGTGCCGTCGGCGAAGGCCGATCCGGCGAAAGCAGCACTTATAAAGGCGCTGGTGCAGCCGCCGACGCCATCCGGTGCGCCTTTGCAGCCGGCAGCGGCGCCGGCGCTGCAGGCGCTGTTGTCCGCAGCCGTCGCAAAGGGGCAGCAGACGGGTTCAGCCGAGATCCTGCAGGCCTATCTGGCGCTTGCCGAACCGGGTGACGCGGCGCCCGACGATTTCGGGCCGACAACGGCTGCGACAGGCAAGGCGACGCCAGCCAACGACGAAGCACAGCGCGGTCTGCCGGTGCCGCCGGCCAGGGCCGATGATGGCGCTGCCGCAAAGCCGGCAGGACTGCCCTGGTTTGCGCTTCTCGCACCGGAGGTTTCGCCGCCGCGCCGCGCCTCCGCCACCGACGCGGCGGCGAAGCGGGGGCAGGCGATGTCTGGGTCGAATGACACGGTCCAGCCCGAAGGCCGGCAGCAGATGCGTGTCGGCCTGATGGCGCTGGCAGCCGGGTTTCTGGCCGTCGCCATTGTCGGGCTCGCCTTGCTGGTGCTTGGCTGAGCACCGAACAATCGCCGCTATCGCTCGGCTTCGAGGAACGCTTCCATCTTTTCCATCGCCAGCCCAGCCTCAATTGCGATGCGGCGCGAAAGCTCGGCGGCAGCCGTGCGCGGCCGCCCCAGCGGCCGGTCGAGCCAGTACGACACCGGGTTCAGCGCCGTGCGCTCATCGACGGCAACGATGCGGCCCGACTCCAGCTGATGTCGGGTCAATGGCGGCCGCGCCAGCGCGATGCCGAGCCCATAGGCGGCAGCGTCGAGCACCAGATTATAGTCCTCGAAGCGGCGGTCCTGCGGGCGCGGGCGGTAGTCCATGCCTTGCGCGGCAAACCAGGCACGCCATCCGGAGGCGTCGGAATCGTTGATCAGTGGAAATTTGAGCAGCCGGGCCGGGTCGCCGCGACCGATCTCGCGGGCAAGGCCAGGCGCGGCGACGGGAAAGACATGTTCCTCGAACAGCTTCACCGAGATCCGGCCCGGAATGCCGCCGCGCCCGCAGCGGACCGACAGGTCGATGCCTTCATCGGCAAGGTCGGCCTGGCGGATGTCGACGTCGAGCACGATGCGCAGCTTGGTGGGATTGTTCTCCAGCGCCGCCATGCGTGGCATCAGCCACAGCCCGCTGACGGAGGGTATCGAGGTCAGCCGCACCACGGCGGTGCCGCGCGGCTCGACCCAGCGGTCGGAATGGCTGGAGATCAGCGCAAAGGCTTCCGCCGTGCGCAGATGCAGGCGGTTGCCCTCGATGGTCAGCGAGACGCCGCGCGCGCCGCGGTCGAACACTTTCAGGCCCAGCCAGTCTTCCAGCTTGGCGATCTGCCGGCTGACGGCGCCGTGGGTGATGTTGAGCTTCTCGGCCGCGGCCGAAAAGCTCCCCGTTCTCGCCGCCGCATCGAAGGCGCGCAGGGTCTCGAGCGGCACCATTGTGTCTGAGCTGTGATCCATAGTCACAGGTGATCCTCGATTTGATCGTTTGTCAACGGCGCCGAAAAGGCGCTTTCTGCCTTTCAACACTCTGGGAACCCGAGGACAGGCAGATGAGCGCAACGACCAGCACGTCGAATCCGACACAGCGGATGGACACCACGGCGGCCATCGCCGTGGCGTTGACGGTGGTTGGCTGGGCCTCGGCCTTTCCCGCGATCCGTGCCGGCCTCGCCGCTTTCGGGCCGCTGGAACTCGGTGCGTTGCGCTTTGCCATTGCCGCGGTGCCGGCGGCGATCTTTCTTGCCGTCAAGCGCCCGGCGCTGCCGAGGCTCGACGAAGTGTGGCGCCTGGTCTTTGGCGGCGCCATCTTCGTCGCGCTCTACACTGTCATGCTCAATTTCGGCGAATTGACGCTTTCGGCGGGTGCCGCCGGTTTCATCATCAATGTCAGCCCGATCTTCACCGCCATCATGGCAATGGCATTGCTCGGCGAGCGCTTCTCAAGCTGGGCCTGGTTCGGCACGGCGATTTCTATCGCCGGCATCGGCATCATCGCCGTGGCCGACGAGAATGGCTTGAGTTTCGACACCGGCGCGCTGCTGGTTCTTGGCTCCGCGCTGTGCTCGGCCGTCAATACGATCGTGCAGAAGCCGCTCTTTGCCCGCCATCACCCGCTGACCATTTCGGCCTCCAACATGATCCTTGGCGCGCTTTGCCTGGCACCCTTTCTGCCGAGCGGCTTTGCGCAGGCCGCGGTCGCCAACACGGCCGGTATCGGTGCCGTGATCTTTCTTGGCATCGTGCCCAGCCTGATCGCCTATGCCGCATGGGCAACCGCTCTGTCGCGTCTTCCGGCAGCGCGCGCCTCGAACTTCCTCTATCTGGTCTCGCCCATGTCAGCCCTGATCGGCTTCTTCTGGCTGGGCGAAGTGCCGACGCTGCTCGGCATAATCGGCGGTGCGCTGGCGCTCGGCGGCGTCATCGTCGTGAATTTGATGCGTTAAAACAAATGATTGGAGCTGTTTTCGGACTCAAACCGGGAACCGCTTCCATCAGAACGCAGACACCCAGAGGAAGGACAGCTATGGTACGCTGCCTTCACTGGGGGACGGAATGGGAAGACTGTTCATATCGGCAATGTTTTGCGTTTTGCTGCTGACCGGGAAAGCCGCCGCGGGCTGGTATCAGGTCGAAAACTACGAAGGCTCCATCGGACCTAACCCCGTCCACCTATCGCTGCAGAGATATGACAGTTTCGGCAGCGGGATTACGGTCGAGGGGAGCTATTTCCACGACGCGAAGCAAAGCCCGATAGCGGTGTACGGCAAGATCAGTGGCACCAGCGTCTTCCTTTGCGAGATTGCGGACGACAGGGAGTTCGACCGGGTGCTGGTCATGGGATCGAAAACGCCCGTTGGCACCGCCGGATGTCCGTTTTCTCTCGACCTTGGCGAAAGCGGCGCAACAGGGACTTGGAGCAAGGGCTCGGACAAGTTCCCGATCACGCTGAAGAAGGTCGCAAGCCTCGACGATACCGGTGAGGCGAAGGTTGACGGCACCGTCGAGATTCCCTTCTGGGCGCAGACAGCCACCCACAGATTTGCCGGGGTCTACGAGAAAGCGGGCTTTCTCGTCTGCATGAATAAGCTGCGGGTCATCGATAAGAAGAAAAAGAAGGTCGTTCAGGAGATCGCTTTCGATGACGACGATTGTGATGCCGGCATGCTGATGACTCCCATCTACATGAATGTTCAAAAACAGGTTGGGAGAAGCTTCGAGATAATCTCCGTGAATTTTCGCGGCGGTGGCGCCGGTTACTCAAGGGATTACGTTTTCTCTCATAGGTTCAAGGATTATCGCCTGTTGGTGAATTGAGCGTGTGGCCTGACCTGGCTTGTGCTCACCGCCTTCCGAACAACCGCTCGATATCGGCGAGCTTGAGTTCGATATAGGTCGGGCGGCCGTGGTTGCAGGTGCCGGAGCCGGGAGTCGCCTCCATCTGTCGCAGCAGTGCGTTCATCTCCTCGGGTTTGAGCAGCCGGCCGGAGCGCACCGAGCCATGGCAGGCCATGGTGGCGGCGATCTTGTCCAGCCGCTCTTTCAGCGTCTCGACGGTATCGTTGTCGGCGATCTCATCGGCAAGGTCGCGCACCAATTGCTGGACATTGGTTTCGCCGAGCATGGACGGCGTCTCACGCACCGCCACCGCACCGGGGCCGAAACGCTCGATGCCGAGGCCGAACCGGGCCAGCGTTTCGGAATGCATGGCCAGCCGCTCGGCGTCCTCCTCCGGCAGGTCGACGATCTCCGGCAGAAGCAGCATCTGCGAGGGCACCGCGCGCGAGTGCAGGGCATTCTTCAGCGCCTCGTAGACCAGCCGCTCATGCGCCGCGTGCTGGTCGACGATGACAAGCGAATCCCTGGTCTGGGCGACGATGTAGTTCTCGTGGACCTGCGCGCGGGCGGCGCCCAGCGCGGTGCCGAGCAGCGTCTCGGCCGGCTCGGCTAAGCCGGCACGCGCATCGGCGCTGGCGAGCGGACCGGCGTCGAATGCAGCCTGGTCGTTTTCGCGGAAGCCGGCGCCGTCAAATCCCATATCCAGCGGCCGCTGTGGCGAGCGGTCAAAGCCCGAAAAGCCCGAGGCCCGGTAGGCCGCGTCATAACTGCGATGACCGTTGGCAGGACCCGCATGGGCGTAGGAGGCGGCTCCCGGCCGGAACGCCGCCACCATCCCGGCGGCCCCGCTGGTGGCGGCGCGGATGCCGGCATTGGCCAGCGCCTCGCGAATGGCGCCGACGATCAGCCCGCGCACCAGGCCGGGGTCGCGAAAGCGCACATCGGCCTTGGCCGGGTGGACGTTGACGTCGACGGTCGCCGGATCGAGCGTCAGGAACAGCACGGTCACCGCGTGCCGGTCGCGCGGCAGCACATCGGCGAAAGCGCCGCGAATGGCGCCGGCAATCAGCTTGTCGCGCACCGGACGGCCGTTGACATAGGCATATTGCTGCAGCGCGTTGGCGCGGGTGAAGGACGGGATCGAGACGTGGCCGGTCAGGTGCACGCCGTCCCGGCTGGCGTCGATAGCGATGGAATTGTCGGGAAACTCGGCGCCCATCACCTGGGCGACGCGGCGCAGGCTGCCCTCGGTACTGTCATCGGTCGCCGGCAATTCCAGCGTCGAGCGGTCCGAGCCGGCCAGCGTGAAGCGCACGGCGGGGAAGGCGATGGCGATGCGCTTGACCACGTCGCTGGTGGCCGAGCTTTCGGCCCGCTCGCCCTTCATGAATTTGAGCCGCGCCGGCGTGGCAAAGAACAGGTCGCGCACCTCGACCGTTGTGCCGCGATTGGCCGCCGCCGGTTTGACCGCCGAAACGCGGCCGCCTTCGATGGCGATCTCGGCGGCAGCGTCGCCTGCGGTCGTGCGCGAACGGATCGACAGCCGCGCCACCGAACCGATCGACGGCAGCGCCTCGCCACGGAAGCCGAGCGAGCGGATATCATGAATGTTGTCGGCAAGTTTCGAGGTGCAGTGGCGCGCAATGGCCAGCGCCAGTTCCTGTTCGGGGATACCGGAGCCGTCATCGGTGACGCGGATCAGGTTCAGCCCGCCGCCGGCAGTGGCGACCTCGACGCGGGAGGCGCCGGCGTCGAGCGCGTTTTCGACCAGTTCCTTCACCACGCTCGCCGGACGCTCGATGACTTCGCCGGCGGCGATCTGGTTGATCATCGTTTCGGAAAGCTGGCGAATGGGCATGGGGGTATTATAGGCGGATTCGAAGGGTGTGCGGAAGGCTTCAATGAATGCCGGACATTGGAGACGCCAGCGGGACAGCACCCCCCTCTGGCCTGCCGGCCATCTCCCCCGCAAGGAGGGAGATCCGATGTCACGACGGCTTTCGCCAATCTCCAATGCTTGAAGGGTGACGCGACATATGAACTGCCAATCTCCCCCCTTGCGGGGGAGATGTCCGGCAGGACAGAGGGGGGTGTGAAGGAACTCCGCGATAGTGACTACGCTGCAACCGATTTCAAGCCTGCGCCGCCAGCCAGTCCCTGACTTTCCGCGCATTCTCGCTCAACTCCCGGTTCTTCGGCCAAACCACATAGAACGCCTTGCCGGTTCTCAGCACATGGTCGGTCACCGGCACCAGCAGCCCCGACGCCAGGAGCCGTTCGGCCAGATGCCGCCAGCCGAGCGCGATGCCCTGGCCCTCCATGACGCCCTGGATCACGAGGCCGTAATCGTTGATGCGCAGGCCGCGCGCGGTGTTGTCGAGCCTGCCGCCCGCAGACTGGAACCATTCGTCCCAGCTAGCCGCCTCGCGGTAGGGCTCCTCGAGGTGGATCAGGCGATGCGTCGCCAGCTCCGCGACGCTCCTTGGCATGCCGAATTTCGCGAGATAGCTGGCGCCAACCACCGGAAAAATCTCCTCGTCGGCCAGCGGCAGCGAATGATAATCGGCCCAGTCGCGCGGTTCGCCGCCGCGAACGGCGAGCGGGATGCCCTCGGCGATGATGTCGAGATCACGGTCGGCGGTCTGGATGCGCAAGTCGATGCCCGGCAGTTCATCGCGGAACTGCTGCAGGCGCGGCATCATCCAGAACGAGCCGAAGGCGGTCGACGCCGCCAGCGTGACATGGCCGCCGCTCGCCTGCAGGCGCAGATCCTCGGCCGATTTGCGGATATGCGACAGACCGAGCGAGACGTCGGCATGGAAGCGTTCGCCCGCTTCTGTCAGGACGACCTGGCGGTGGCGGCGCTGGAACAGCTGCGCGCTAAGCTGTTCCTCCAACCCGCGCACCGCATAAGAGACGGCGGCCTGCGTCATGCCGAGCTCGCGCCCGGCAGCGGTGAAGCTCGACAGCCGGCCCGCCGCCTCGAAGACGATCAGGCTGCCGGCCGAGGGCAGGAGGTGGCGCAGGCTACGCATAAGCTGAGCTTATACAAGAGATCAGGATTTTCCAGCATCACATCCATATTTCCTCTCGCTAACTTGGTTGGACGGAATGAGGAGGCTCCATGAACGCACCGGCCACTGAACTGACCGAGCAAACCCACCGCCGCGGCGGCGGTCGCCTCGGACGCAAGGCGCTGAGGAGCGCCCCCGTCACCTCGTTCCCGACGCTGGTCCGCGAGATCCCCACCTACCAGATGGTCCCGGACGAGGCGGTGGAACTGATCCACCAGGAGTCACTCGCCATCCTCGAAGAGGTCGGTTGCGAGTTCCGCGACGACGAGGCGATCGCCATGTGGAAGGCGGCGGGCGCCGACGTGTCCGAGACACGCGTCCGCATCGACCGCGGCCTGCTGATGGAACTGGTCGCGAAGGTTCCGTCCGAATTCACCCTCAATGCGCGTAATCCCGAGCGCACCGTGCGCGTCGGCGGCAAGAACTCCATCTTCGCGCCGATGTATGGCGCGCCTTACGTGCGCGACCTCGACAACAACCGGCGTTATGGCACGCTTGAAGACCTCAACAATTTCCACAAGCTCGCCTACATGGCCCCGGCGCTGCATTCGTCGAGTTCGATCATCTGCGAGCCGATGGAGATCGCGGTGCCGAAACGGCATCTCCACATCATCCATTCGGCGCTGAAGCATTCCGACAAGCCGTTCATGGGCATCGTTACTTCCAAAGACCGCGCCGAAGACACGATGGCGATGGCGGGCATCGTCTTTGGCGAAGATTTCGTTCGCGACAACCCGGTGCTGGTGTCGATTACCAACTGCAACTCGCCGCTGGTGTGGGACGCCACCATGCTGGACGCGATGAAGGTCTATGCGCGCAGCAATCAGCCGCTGATCCTGGCTCCCTTTGCGCTGTGCGGCGCATCGACTTCGGCCTCGGCCGTCGGCGCGGTGGCGCAGGTCAATGCCGAAGCACTGGCCGGCGTCGCTTTCACCCAACTGCTGCGCCCGGGTTCGCCGCAAATCTACGGCCAGTTCATGGTGACGGTCGACATGAAGACCGGCGCGCCGATGGGCGGCACGCCGGAAGCCGCCCAGATGATGTATCTGATGGGCGCGCTGGCGCGGAAATACAAACTGCCCTGGCGAACCTCCGGCTTCCATGTCGGCTCCAAGCTCAACGACGCCCAGGCCGGCTATGAATCCAACATGCTGATGCATGCCGCCATCCTCGCCGGCGCCAATTATATCTGGCACTCCGCCGGCTGGTTGGAGGCCGGGCTGACCTGCGGCTATTCGAAATTCGCCACCGACTGCGAGCAGCTTGTCGGCTGGTATAAATATGCCGGCGGCCTGCCGTTCGACGATTTCAAGGAGGCCATGGCGGCGATCCGCGAAGTCGGGCCGCAGGGCCATTTCCTCGGCACCCAGCACACGCTCGATCATTACGAGTCGGCATTCTTCATGCCCACCATCATGGATTTCAACTCCTACGAACAATGGAAGGCTGGAGGGGCGAAGGACCACGACACGCGCGGCCGCGAGAAAGCCCGCAACATGCTGGCCGACTATGAAGAGCCGAAACTCGATGAGGGCATTGCCGAGGGCCTCAGGGACTTTATCGCGCAGCGCGAAGAGAGGCTGCCCGACAGCGTTAGCTAAGAGAACGACGAATGAGTTGATAACGGGCGAAGACCCGATGGGAACCGCAAGGGAGAGAGACATGACAGTTTTCAAAAGCAATGGCGATCGCGTGCCAACGGCCATCGAGGCGATGGCGCAAGAGACGCGTGCTGGCCGTATGGACCGGCGCGAGTTTCTTGCATTGGCAAGTGCGTTCGGCGCATCGACGGCGCTGGCCTACGGCATGATCGGCCTTGCCGCGCCGGGACAGGCTTTTGCCGAGGAGCCGAAGAAGGGCGGCACGCTGCACATATCGATGTCGGTCAAGGCCCAAAAAGATCCGCGCACCTATGACTGGGTGGAACTCGCCAACATCTCGCGCTGCTGGCTGGAGCCGCTGGTCCGCTACACCAGGGAATTCACCTTCGAGCCAGTGCTGCTCGAAAGCTGGGACATCAATGACGACGCCACGGAATACACGTTGCATGTGCGCAAGGGCATCACCTGGAACAATGGCGATGCTTTCAACGCCGATGACGTGGTCTTCAATGTTACCCGCTGGTGCGAGAAGAAGGTCGCCGGCAACTCCATGGCCGCTCGCGTCGGCGGGCTGATCGACGAAAAGTCGGGCAAGGCCAGGGAAGGCGCGATCGCCAAGGTCGACGACAATACGGTCAAGCTGACGCTCAGCGCGCCCGACATTTCGCTGATCCCGAACCTCACCGATTATCCCGCGCTCGTCGTCCACCGCAATTTCGACGCCGAAGGCGCCGACCCGGTCAAGAAGCCGATCGGCACGGGCCCGTTCGAACTGGTCTCCTACGATGTCGGCCAGAAGGCGGTGGTCAAGCGTCGTGAAAACGGCAAGTGGTGGGGTGGTGAAGCGCCGCTCGACAGCGTCGAGTTCATCGACTACGGCACCGACTTCAACGCTTCGATCAACGCCTTCGAATCCGGCGAGATAGACCTCAATTTCGAGACGCCGGCCGACTTCATCGACATCCTGGATAAGATGGGGCTGGAGAAGTCCGAGGTTGCGACGGCAACCACGCTGGTTGCCCGCACGAACGTTACCCACAAGCCCTACGACGACCAGCGGGTGCGCAACGCGCTGCAGATGGCGGTCGACAACAATGCGGTGCTGGAACTCGGCTATGCCGGGCGAGGGACGGTCGGTGAAAACCACCATGTCAGCCCTATCCATCCTGAATATTTCGCGCTGCCCAAGAAGACGCGCGACGCGGCCGGCGCCAAGAAACTGATGGCCGACGCTGGGCAGGCCGATTTCGAGCACGAGCTGATCACCGTCGAGGACGATTGGCAGAAGAACACCGGCGACGCGATTGCCGGCCAACTGCGCGACGCCGGCATCAAGGTCAAGCGCACGGTGCTGCCGGGCTCGACCTTCTGGAACGACTGGACGAAATATCCCTATTCGATGACCATCTGGTACATGCGCCCGCTTGGCGTCCAGGTCCTGGCGCTTGGTTATCGCACCGGCGAGGCCTGGAATGAATCGGCCTATTCCAACCCGGACTTCGACGCCAAGCTGAAGCAGGCGCTGTCGCTGATCGACGTGGAGAAGCGGCGTGAGGTGATGAAGGATGTCGAGCAGATCCTGCAGGATTCCGGCGTCATCATTCAACCCTTCTGGCAGAAGCTCTACAGCCACATGAACAAGAAGGTGAAAAACTACGGCGTCCACCAGACCTTCGAGATGGACCTGCAGAACGTCTGGCTGGATGGCTGAGACGGTGCAGCCGGGGCTTCATGAGCCGCAAAAAAGCCGATATGCAGGATGTCTGGTATTGCCGCCTTGCCGCCAAACTTCCGGAGATCCTGCATGAAACCGATAGTGCTTGCCGCTGTCTTTTCGATTGCCTTGCCAGCGACGGTGCTGGCCGGGCCGGCTTCCAACGCCGTGAAGTTCTTTTATGTGCCCGAGGTGAAATTCGAGGGAGATGCAAAGTACCGCGACCGCTTCACCGAGCCGGTGACCAAGCTGTTCGATCTCAACGACCAGGCAACGAAGAACAAGCCCGACGAAGTCGCCTGCCTCGACTTCGATCCCGGCCTCGACGCCCAGGATTTCGACCAGAAGTCGATTGCCAAGACATTGAAGCTGGCCGAGACCGTCAATGGCGATACGGCCGAAGTCACCGCCACCTTCAGCCTTTTTGCGGAAGGCGATGATTCTAAACGCGAAATGCTGTGGTCGCTGAAGCAAATCGACGGCAAATGGAAGGTCGCCGACATCACCTCCAAGACCAGCAACTGGACGCTAAGCGCGCTGGAATGCATGCCCGACAAAGCGCCGGAGTGATCCCGTGCTCCGGCGTCTTGCCCTGGTGCTGTCGCCCATGTGCGTGCTGGCGGTGGGTATGAGCGCAGCCGCAGCACAAGGCCTGTTGGGCCCGCCGCCAGCCAATGCGCCGGCCGTGGCGGCACCGGCCGGCGCAGCACCGCCCGCAAATCCACCCGGGACAGCGGTGGAACCGGCGACACCGCCGGTTGGGTGGCCGCCGGCCGACGCCGCACGGGCCGCACCCATTCTGCCGGGATCCCCGACGGCGGTGGTGCGGCCATTTTACGATCAGGTGGGACTGGAGCTCGATCCGACCCAGCGCAAAAACTTCGTCGACCCGGCCAAGACCGTACTCGACAAGAGCGACGCGTTGCGCAAATCCGGGCAGGGCGAATGCCTCGACCCCAACATGGCGCTCGACAATGCCGCCTATGACAAGGCCGAGATCGATAAGAGCCTGAAGACGCTCGAAGCGATCAATGGCGACCAGGCCAAGGTCATTGTCGCCTTCGTCGTCGCCGGCAACCCGCATCGCCTTGAATGGAAATTCAGGAAAGTCGACGGCGACTGGAAGATATCCGATCTGCTTTCGGTGACCGGTGAATGGGCGCTCAGCCAGTATCAGTGCGAATAATGTTGATTGAGGGTCAGCGCCTGCGATCCTTCGCGCCCCCCTCTGTCCTGCCGGACATCTCCCCCACGGGTGGGGAGATCAGCAGTTCCAGCGTCTCGCCCGCTTCGCAAGATTTGAGATTAGCGAAAGCCTATGTGGCGGCCAATCTCCCCCCGTGTGCGGGAGATGTCCGGCAGGACAGAGGGGGGCGCTGTCCCGCTAAAGGTCCGCAAAATAGCTTCAGCCCCTTCCGCGATAGGGGGCAACGCCGGTGTCGGGCAACCAGGCGCCTTCGGGCGGAGCGCCGGTCTGCCAGAAGACATCGATCGGAATGCCGCCGCGCGGATACCAATAGCCGCCTATGCGCAACCACAGCGGCTTCGTTGCCGCCACAATGCGGCGGCCGATCATCACCGTGCAGTCTTCATGGAAAGCGCCATGGTTGCGAAACGAGGTCATGAACAGTTTGAGCGACTTCGATTCCACGAGCGTGGCATCGGGTGCGTAGTCGATGACGATATGAGCGAAATCCGGCTGTCCGGTTACCGGGCAGAGCGAGGTGAATTCCGGGCAGGTGAAGCGCACGATCGCCGGCGGTCCGTCGCCGCGCTGGAACGGCACGGTCTCCAGGACCGCGGTCTCCGGGCTCTGTGGCGTCTCGACGTGGGCGCCGAGCTGGGTGAGGGTTTTGGTATCGATCATCGTGGTTTTCCTGGGGATTTTCCGCGCTCATTAGCATCGGATCAAAAAGTGTGCAGCGATTTTCGGATAAATTCGATGCTCAAGACAAGAACTGGAGCAGCGCGCGCTGCTCCGACACAAACTGGAATGGCAGGAAGATGATGACCAGCAACGACCCGCTTCTCCAGCCTTACCAGCTCAAACACCTGACGCTGAAGAACAGGGTGATGTCGACCAGCCACGAGCCGGCCTATTCAGAGGACGGCATGCCGAAACAGCGCTACCGGCTCTACCATGCCGAAAAGGCCAAGGGCGGCATGGCGCTGACCATGACGGCGGGCTCGGCGATCGTCTCGCGCGACAGCCCGGCCGCCTTTGGCAATCTGCATGTCTATGACGACCGCATCGTGCCGTGGCTGGCCGAACTGGCGGACGCCTGCCACGAGCATGACTGCAAGGTGATGATCCAGATCACCCATCTTGGTCGCCGCACCGGCTGGAACAAGGCAGACTGGCTGCCGGTGCTGTCGGCCTCGCCGGTGCGTGAGCCGGCGCACCGCGCGTTCCCGAAAACTATCGAGGACTGGGACATCGAGCGCATCGTCGCCGACTATGCGTCCGCTGCGCAGCGCTGCCAGGCGGCCGGCCTCGACGGCATCGAGTTCGAATCCTACGGCCATCTGATGGACGGCTTCTGGTCGCCGGCCACAAACCATCGCGACGACGAGTTCGGGGGTTCGCTCGACAACCGGCTGCGCTTCACCGACATGGTGCTGGATGCCGTGCGGGCTGCCGTCGGTGAAAAGTTCATCGTCGGCATCCGTATGGTCGCCGATGAGGATTTTGACAAAGGCCTGTCGAAGGCCGAGGGCGTCGAGATCGCCAGACGGCTCGCGAATTCCGGCAAGGTCGATTTCCTGAACATCATCCGCGGCTCGATCGAAAGCGACGCGGCGCTCACCAAGGTTATCCCGGTGACCGGCATGCGCTCTTCCCCGCATCTCGATTTCGCCGGCGAGGTGAGGGCGGCAACGAAATTTCCGACCTTCCATGCGGCGCGGATTTCCGATGTCGCCACGGCGCGCCACGCCATCGCGACCGGCAAGCTCGACATGGTCGGCATGACCCGCGCCCATATCGCCGACCCGCACATCATCAAGAAGGTCATGGAAGGCCGCGAGCACGAGATCCGGCCTTGCGTCGGCGCCACCTATTGCCTCGATCGTATCTATGAAGGCGGCGAGGCGCTGTGCGTCCACAATGCCGCGACCGGCCGCGAGGCCGAGATTCCGCATATCATCCTGAAGACCGAAGGGCCCAGGCGGAACGTCGTCGTCGTTGGCGCTGGCGCTGGCGGGCTCGAGGCAGCTCGCGTCATGGCCGAACGTGGCCATCATGTCACGGTGCTTGAAGCCTCCGGTCAGGCCGGCGGCCAGGTCCGGCTGGCGACGCAGAACCCGCGCCGCAAGGAACTGATCGGCATCATCGACTGGCGGCTGGCCGAACTCGACCGGCTCGGCGTCGGGATCCGCTACGATACATGGGCCGAGCAGGACGATGTGCTGGCGCTGTCGCCCGATGTGGTGGTGATCGCCACCGGCGGCCTGCCGCAGAACCCGCCGCTGACATCAGGCGACAATCTCGTCACGTCGAGCTGGGACATCATGGCCGGCAGCGTCAAGCCGGCGGAGAACGTGCTGCTCTTCGACGACAATGGCGGCCATCAGGGCATGGGCGCGGCGGAGCTGATCGCCAATGCCGGTTCGAAGCTGGAGCTGGTTTCGCCGGAGCGCTTCTTCGCCCCCGAAATGGGCGGCATGAACCACGTGCCCTATATGCGCGCCTTCCAGGAGAAGGGCGTCACCATCACCATCAACACCAGGCTGCGCTCGGTACGGCGCGAGGGCAACCAGCTGGTCGCCGAACTCGCCTCCGACTTTGCCGACGGCTGGCGCGGCGAGAGGCGGGTCGACCAGGTGGTGGTCGAGCACGGCACGGCGCCGCTCGACGATCTCTATCTCCAGCTGAAACCGCTGTCGAAGAATGGTGGCGCGGTCGACTATGAGCGGCTGGTCGGCGGCGGCGATATTTTTCCTTCACGCAATCCCGAAGGCGGCTTCGTGCTGTTGCGCATCGGCGATGCAGTCGCCTCGCGCAACATCCATGCCGCCATCTATGACGGCATCAGGTTCGGCTTGCGGGTTTGAGCCTACAAGCCGGCCTACGGCTTGTTCCAAAGCTCGATCTCACCCTTCCGGCGGGCGCAACTCGATCGATCAAAGTGATGGGTGGCGCGCAGCCAAACCTCTGTGCGGAGAGCCACCTTGCACATCCGTCCGAACTGCGCGCCGCGTACGCCACCAGCCGAGAGCCAGGCGACGCACCATGCGGAATGCTTTTCAACCGGGAGGCAACGCGCGGCAGGGCTCAAATCATCCTGGCCGTCGCCATGCAAAGTACGGTGAGTACCAGAAGCCAGGCGGCGATGCGCTCGCCGCGGGCCATTTTGGTGCGCAGCGCCGCTTCCGTTGCGGCGTCCGCGCCGGCAAGCTGCCGGCTGGTCTTGCGGACGACGACGCTGAGAACGCCGGCAGCGGCGAAGGCGGCCAGGATGCCCAGCGCCAGCACCATTTCCATCGAGCCGAAATAGGCGCCGTGGAAGAAATACCAGAGCAGGGCGCCGGTCACGAACACCATACCGGCCGAGCCCATTTGCGGTCCGATAAAGCGCTCCGCCCTGATCTCGGGGTCGCGGGCAAGCGTGATGGTGGTGCCGGCCCAGAACACACCGGCCATGACGTGAAGGCCGATAACGACGATGTAGACATATTGCATGACCGCTTCCTCCTTGCCCGCCGCCCGTCCTCGGATCCCTGTCGAATGCGGGATAATACGAACTCGGTAGATCGACACGCATGATAGTTAGATATCAAATGGTTCGATGTCAATGTATAATGCCGCGTTCCATCGCTCGGCGCCTTGTTCTACTGTCGGCGCATGACTCCCTTTGACCGTCCGCCAATCGGCATGAATCTCGCGCGCACCTCCAAGCTGGTGGCGCAGGCCTTTGACGCCGCTTTGGTCGAGGCCGGCGGCACGCTGCCGGTGTGGCTGACCTTGCTTTCGGTCAAGTCGAGCGAGCTTGCCAACCAGCGCGAACTTGCCGGCATGATCGGCATCCAGGGCGCCACGCTCACCCACCATCTCAACGCCATGGAGGCGCAAGGCTTGCTGACGCGCCGCCGCGATCCGGACAACCGCCGGGTTCATCTGGTCGAGCTGACGCAGGCGGGCGAAACGATGTTCCTGAAGCTGCGGGCGGCGGCTCTCATCTTCGACAAGCGGCTGCGCGCGGGATTGCCGGACGACAGGCTGGCGGAGTTCGCCGAGGTGCTGGCGGCATTGCGGGCGAATGTCGCGCCGGCCAAATGACCGGCACCGGTGGGCAATAGTCTAGGCTAAATTGCCCTGAAGCACCTTCAGCTTGGCTTTCTTCGGGCTGCGCGCCAGCAGCCATTCGCGCGCTTTGTCCTGCGGCATCGGGAAGGCGATGGAATAGCCCTGCACCTGGTCGCAGCCGATTGCCATCAGCGAATCGAGCTCGGCTTCGGTTTCCGCGCCCTCGGCGACGATCGAAATGCCGAGACCGCGCGCCAGCTCGGTGATGGCGCGCACGATCTTGGTGTTGTCGCCATTCTCGTTGATGTTCTGGACGAAGCGGCGGTCGATCTTCAGCCGGTCGATCTCGTTGGGATTGACGTGGCTGAGCGAGGCATAGCCGGTGCCGAAATCGTCGAGCTCAAGATGGACGCCGGCAGCGCGGATGTGGCGCAGCTTCGCCGCGATGCCCGTCTTCTCGTCGTCGAGAATGACGGATTCGACGATTTCCAGCGACAGTTTCTGCGGAGCAAGGCCGGCCTTTTCCAGCGTCGCGAACAGGAAGCGGTCGAAGTCGGGTTCGCGCAGCTCGGTGCCGGACACGTTCACGGCGAGCCGGCCGAAGGCAATGCCGGCGCGATCCCATTCGGCTGCTTGCTCGATCGCCTTGGTAAAGACGATGCGGCCGATCTCGGGCATGAAGCCGCATTTTTCGGCGACCGGAATGAACTCGCCCGGCGCAATCATGCCGCGCTCGGCATGCTTCCAGCGCACCAGCGCCTCGATGCCGCTGATGGCGCCGTTGCTCAGCGACACCTGCGGCTGGAAATAGACTTGGAAGGCGTTCTCCGAAATCGCGACCTTGATGTCGTGCTCGAGCTGCTTGCGGTAGTCTAGCTCGCGCCTGAGTTCCTCGGAGAAGAACGAGAAGCTGCCGCCGCCGAGCTTTTTGGCGGAATAGAGCGCGAGGTCGGCGTGGACGAGCAGATCCTCGGCATTGTCGGCGTCGATGGGATAGACGGCAACGCCGGCGCTGGCCCCTGGAAGGATGGTCGTGCCCTGGAAGGTAATCGGCTCGTTGATCTCCTCCAGGATGCGCCGGGCCAGCATGTTGATGTCCTCGGGGCCGCCGGCGCCATTGAGGATCATCACGAATTCGTCGCCGCCAAGGCGCGCGCACAGATCCGACGCGCGGCAGGAATCGCGCATGCGCTGCGCGGTGACGACCAGAACATAGTCGCCGGCGGCGTGGCCGAGTGTGTCGTTGATCTGCTTGAACCGGTCGAGGTCGAGCTGGATCACCGCCAGCCTCTCACGCCGGCGATGCGCGCCCTTGATCAGCGTCTCGAAGTGATCGGTCAGGAAGGTGCGGTTGTGCAGGCCGGTCAGCCCGTCATGTACGGCGATGAAGGCCATCGAGTTGCGGGCATCGACAAGCTCATGGGTCTTGCGCAGGATCGCCTTCGACATCGGCCGGAAGATGAAAAGCGCCACCAGCACGATGACGCCGATGGTGGCGTAGAACAAGGTGCGGTGGAGATCGAGGAGCTTTTCCGACCGCTCGTCGGCGAATGCGGCGATGCGTTGGCCGAGCGCGGCATAACCCGACAGCGTCGCATTGGCGACGGAAGCATCGAGATTGACGCGCTCGCCGCCGCCCTTGTAGGCGGCATTGCCGGAGAGCTGGGATTCGAAGGACGAGATCAGCCTTTCGCCATTGGCGACCAGCCCGACCGAGAAATAGTCGAGGTGGAACGGCTTGCCGTAGAGCACGCTCTCGATCGACCTTGGGTCGGACAATGCCGGCGACAGCGGGTCGGCTCCCGTCTGTTTGAGGAGCAGGTCGTAGTTCGTCTCGAACTCGGCGGTCGCCTGTTTCAGCGCGGCAACCAGGGCCGGCTGCTTGTCACGCGCGGCGGAGCCGGTTGCGCTGGTCAAAAAGACGATGCGCTGCGACAGCGCCTTCTGGGTGCTGACGATGTCGAGCAGAGTATGGTTGTGCTGTTGCGCCGCCATCATCTGCTGCAGCAGGATGAAGGAGGCCATCACCATGGCGGCGATGATCAGCAGCGCCAGCCAATAGCCGCTCTTGATCAGCAGGATGAGTTTGCCCGAGACGGTTTGCGCCGGCTGCTGCGACATATTCTAGGTGACCCCTCGGTCGAATTGATTCTGCCACCGATTCGTGGCGAGAAGACCATTGGCTTGAAAGGGTTAACAGGTCTGGAAGCCGGCGGAACTGTTGCTTCGGCAGTAAACGAAAGCTGCCGAGATGGTTATCATGTTCTTTCGCGGCATGGCCGTATTCGCGTGCCTGCTACTCCAGCATGCGGGCCATGCGATCGGGTCGCGCCAGGGTTGAGCCCGCCGTGCCACCGAAACGGTCGCTTTTGCGATGGATTTTTAGTGCGCGTAGCGCGACAGTCGCGCCAATCTCAACAGGACTTGATCATGAGCGCGGCATTCCTCTCCCATATCGACAACGAACTGCAAGGGCTGAAATCCGCCGGGCTCTACAAATCCGAGCGGGTGATCACCTCGACCCAGTCGGCTGAGATCGAAGTCGGCGGCGACAAGGTGCTGAACTTCTGCGCCAACAACTATCTCGGCCTCGCCGACAGCGCTGAATTGCGTAACGCAGCCAAAGGCGCGCTGGACCGCTATGGCTACGGCATGGCTTCGGTGCGTTTCATCTGCGGCACGCAGGAAGAGCACAAGCAGCTTGAATCAACGATTTCATCATTCCTCGGCATGGACGACACCATCCTTTACGGCTCCTGCTTCGACGCCAATGGCGGCCTGTTCGAGACACTGCTCGGCGAGGAGGATGCGATCATTTCCGATGCGCTGAACCATGCCTCGATCATCGACGGCGTGCGACTGTCGAAGGCCAAGCGTTTCCGCTACGCCAACAACGACATGGCCGATCTCGAAGCCCGGCTGAAGGAGGCGAAAGACAGCCGCTTCCGCCTGATCGCCACCGACGGCGTGTTCTCCATGGACGGCATCATCGCCAATCTGAAAGGCGTCTGCGACCTCGCCGACAAATACGACGCCATGGTCATGGTCGACGACAGCCATGCCGTCGGCTTCGTCGGCAAAAACGGCCGCGGCTCGGCCGAACATTGCGGCGTCGAGGGCAGGGTGGACATCATCACCGGCACGCTCGGCAAGGCGCTGGGCGGCGCCTCGGGCGGCTACACCTCGGGCAAAAGTCAGGTGGTCGACTGGCTGCGCCAGCGCTCGCGGCCCTATCTCTTCTCCAACACGCTGATGCCGGCGATCGCCGGCGCCTCGATCAAGGTGTTCGAGCTGATCCGCAATGGCGACGCCCTGCGCCAGCGCCTCTATGCCAATGCGGCGCGCTTCCGGTCCGAGATGGGCAAGCTCGGCTTCACGTTGGCCGGCGCCGATCACCCGATCATCCCGGTGATGCTGGGCGATGCCAGCCTGGCGCAGGAAATGGCGGCGCGCATGCTGAAGCGCGGCATCTATGTCATCGGCTTTTCCTTCCCGGTGGTGCCGAAAGGCCAGGCGCGCATCCGCACGCAGATGTCGGCGGCGCATTCCAGCGCCGACATCGACCGCGCCGTGGCAGCGTTCGCGGCGGTCGGCAAGGAACTGGGCGTGATTGGCTGAGAGTTTTACCCTCCCCCTTTGTGGGGAGGGTCGACTTTCGACCGCTTGCGAAGCAAGCGGGCGGGAGGCGGGGTGGGGGTCTGCAGGGTCACGACCTCCGCCAGTTTTTGACCCCCACCCGGCCCTTCGGGCCACCCTCCCCACAAGGGGGAGGGTAAGGAGTTGTAGCATGTCGAACATGATGAAGGCGCTGGTGAAGGCCAAGGCCGAGCCGGGTATCTGGATGGAAGAGGTGCCGGTGCCGGAGATCGGCCCCAACGACGTGCTGATCAAGGTCAAGAAGACGGCGATCTGCGGCACCGACGTGCACATCTACAATTGGGACCAGTGGGCGCAAAAGACGGTGCCGGTGCCGATGGTGACCGGCCATGAATTCGTCGGCACGGTGGCCGATTTCGGCGCTGCGGTCACCGAATACAAGGTCGGCCAGCGTGTCTCCGGCGAAGGTCACATCGTCTGCGGCCATTGCCGCAATTGCCGCGCCGGCAGGGGGCATCTCTGCCGCAACACGCTCGGCGTCGGCGTCAACCGCCCCGGCGCCTTCGGCGAATATCTG
Source organism: Mesorhizobium sp. M0001 (assembly GCF_040324255.1). Taxonomy (NCBI): domain Bacteria; kingdom Pseudomonadati; phylum Pseudomonadota; class Alphaproteobacteria; order Hyphomicrobiales; family Phyllobacteriaceae; genus Mesorhizobium; species Mesorhizobium sp. M0001. Next base: position 284,513 of record NZ_JAMYVS010000005.1, on the reverse strand, counting down.
GCGATCCCGCAACACAATGTCGTGCCGATCCCCGACGATGTGCCCGACGAGATCGCCGCGATCTTCGATCCCCTGGGCAATGCGGTCCACACCGCTCTGTCCTTCGACCTGGTCGGCGAGGACGTTCTGGTCACCGGCGCCGGGCCGATCGGCATCATGGGCGCGCTCGTTGCCCAATGTGTGGGGGCGCGAAAAGTCGTCATCACCGACATCAACCCGGTGCGGCTGGCGCTGGCCAAAAAGCTCGGCGTCCAGCATGTCGTCGATGCCTCGAAGGAAAAACTGCGCGACGTTATGCCGGCGCTGGGCATGACCGAGGGTTTTGACGTCGGCCTCGAAATGTCGGGCGCCGCGCCCGCCTTTCGCGACATGATCGACACCATGAACAATGGCGGCAAGATCGCCATTCTGGGCATCGCGCCGACCGGCTTCGAAATCGACTGGAACAAGGTCATCTTCAAGATGCTGCACTTGAAGGGCATCTACGGCCGCGAAATGTTCGAGACCTGGTACAAGATGATCGCCCTGGTGCAGGGGCCGCTGGATGTGTCGGGTCTGATTACGCACCGCATTGGGATCGACGATTTCCAGACGGGGTTTGACGCGATGCGGAGCGGCAGTTCGGGCAAGGTGGTGATGGATTGGTGAGGCGCAGAGGCACGTTCTAGCTGGAGAAGCCGGCGGGACAGCACCCCCCTCTGGCCTGCCGGCCATCTCCCCCGCAAGGAGGGAGATTGGCAGCTTTGACGCCTCGCCAACCTCTGCAACATTGGAGATTGGCGAAAGCCTTCGCGACATCTGATCTCCCCCCTTGCGGGGGAGATGTCCGGCAGGACAGAGGGGGGTGTGAAGGATCACGGCGGAGCAGATTCTTTATTCACCCAACGCTCCCTCCAGCGCCGCCACGCCGCTCACAATCGCTGTCCGCTCCTCTGTGCTCAGCCTCTCCAGCAACTCCCGTTCAAACGCCTTCGCCAGCGGCACCATTTCGCCATAGGCCGCCAGCCCCGCCTTTGTCAGCGCCAGATGCTCCACGCGCCGATCATTCTCGTCAGTTGTGCGTACCAGCCAGCGCCTTCGCTCCAGTTCCCCCACCGCGCGCGACACCTTTGTCTTGTGCATGGCCGACTGCTCGCCAAGCGCTGTCGCCGTCATGGTGCCGCGCTGTCCGAGCCCTGACAGCGTGCGCCATTCCGGCCGCGTCAGGCCGTGGCGGTCGCGGTAGATTTTTGAAAATTCGCGGCTGACGGCGTCGGCCAGCCGGTAGAGCCGATAGGGCAGGAAATTTTCGAGTTCGAGGGTTTCCATATGCGCACCGTGGATGCGGCATCAGCCGTTGATAGTTACATTTTCGATGGTTACAAATGAAACCAGTTTGGTCAACATCGCTGGCAGCCGCTCTTCAAGGGTGCCGGGATCAGGGAGGATCGGATGGCCTATTCCTACATGCCGGGCTTCGGCAATGATTTTGAGACCGAAACCTTGCCCGGCTCGCTGCCGCAAGGGCGCAACTCGCCGCAACGGCCGGCCTACGGGCTCTATGCCGAGCAGCTTTCGGGCTCGCCCTTCACCGCCCCGCGCGGCACCAATGAGCGTTCCTGGCTCTACCGCATCCGGCCGAGCGTAAAACACACCGGCCGCTTCAAGGCAGCGAGCTATCCCTTGTGGAAGACAGCACCCAATGTCGGCGACCACGAACTGGCGCTCGGGCAGTATCGCTGGAACCCGGTGCCGATGCCGAGTGAGCCGACCGACTTCATCGCCGGCATGCGCACCATCACCACTGCCGGAGATGTGCTGGGCCAAAGCGGCATGGCCGCGCATGTCTATGTCGCCAACCGATCGATGGTCGACGATCATTTCTTCAATGCCGATGGCGAGTTGCTGATCGTCCCCCAGGTCGGCGCCTTGCGCTTCGTCACCGAGATGGGTGTCATCGAGCTGCGACCCGGTGAGATCGCCGTTTTGCCGCGCGGGCTGGTGTTCAAGGTCGAGCTCATCGACGAGGAAGTGCGCGGCTATGTCTGCGAGAACTACGGCGCCAAGCTGACGCTGCCCGACCGCGGCCCGATCGGCGCCAACTGCCTGGCCAATCCGCGCGATTTCAAGACGCCTTGCGCCTGGTTCGAGGAGAAGGAAACGCCGTGCCGGCTGACGGTGAAATGGTGCGGCAATTTCCATGTCACCGAGATCGGCCATTCGCCGCTCGATGTCGTCGCCTGGCACGGCAATTATGCGCCCTACAAATATGATCTGGCGACGTTTTCTCCGGTCGGCGCCATCCTGTTCGACCATCCCGATCCGTCGATCTTCACCGTGCTGACGGCGCCGAGCGGCGAGGAGGGCACCGCCAACATCGACTTCGTCATCTTCCCGCCGCGCTGGCTGGTGGCGGAGGATACGTTCCGCCCGCCCTGGTACCACCGAAACATCATGAGCGAGTTCATGGGCCTGATCCACGGCCAGTACGACGCCAAGGAAGAAGGTTTTGTCCCGGGCGGCATCAGCCTGCACAATCTGATGCTGGCCCACGGCCCAGACGCGCCTGGCTTCGAAAAGGCCTCGCGCTCGGAGCTGAAACCGGTCAAGCTCGACAACACCATGGCCTTCATGTTCGAGACCCGATTCCCGCAAATGCTCACCCGCTACGGCGCCGAGCTTGAAACGAGGCAGGACAATTACATCGATTGCTGGACCGATCTGAAGAAGCGTTTCAACGGCACGCCGGAGGGCGACTGGTCTTGAGATCAGCCCAATGAACGACCGGCTGGTGCTTCTCGGCTCCAAGGGCGGCCCGGCGCTGCGGCCGGGCGGGCCGTGGCCGAGTTCGTCGCTGCTGGAGCTTGGCGGGCGAACAATCGTCGTCGATTGCGGGCTCGGCGTCACGCGAGGTCTGGTCGATTCCGCCGTCAGCCTGAAGGCGCTCGACCTGATCTTCGTCACCCACCTGCATTCCGACCATGTGCTGGAACTGGGTCCGTTGCTCCACACCGCCTGGACCGCCGGCCTCGCCAGCCCGGTGACGCTGTTCGGACCACCCGGCACCGGCCAATACTGGCGCCGCTTCTGCCAGGCGATGGAGTTCGACATTGAAATTCGCATCGTCGATGAGGGCAGGCCGGACATTCGCGAAATGGCTTCGATCGTGGAATTCGGCGATGGCGAGATTTTTGCGCAGCGCGGCCTGAAGGTTTCGGCACTGCGCGTCGACCATCCGCCGGTGACCGACTGTTTCGCGCTGCGCTTCGAGCATGGTGCGAATAGCGTCGTGTTCTCGGCCGACACAGCCTTCTTTCCGCCACTCGCAGGCTTTGCCCGAAATGCCGACATTCTCGTCCATGAGGCCATGCTGGAAGAAGGCATCGAGCGGCTGGTCGCCAGGACCGGCAATGGCGCGCGGCTGAAAGAGCATCTGCTTGCCAGCCACTCATTTGCCGAGCAGGCAGGCCGCATCGCCAGCGATGCCGGGGTGAAGAGGCTGGTGCTCAACCACCTCATTCCGGCCGATGATCCCGAGATCGGCGAGGCCGACTGGGAGGCTGCTGTCAGGAAATCGTGGGTGGGTGACTTGACGATTGCCCGCGACGGCCTTGTTGTGAACTTAGACGGCGCCAAAGCCGCATCAGGAGAGGAAACCGCATGAAGCTTGCCACATTGAGGGACGGGACGCGCGACGGAAAACTCGTCGTCGTCTCGCGCGACCTGACGCGCTTCACCGACGCCTCGTTCCTGGCGCGCACGCTGCAGGCCGCGCTCGACGACTGGCAACGGATTTCGCCGCATCTGGCGACCATCGCCGAATCGCTGGAGAACAATGCGGTGCCGTCGGCACGCTTCCATGAGCATGATGCCCATTCGCCGCTGCCACGCGCCTATCAATGGGCCGATGGTTCGGCCTACGTGAACCATGTCGAGCTGGTGCGCAAAGCCCGCGGCGCCGAGATGCCGGCAAGCTTCTGGACCGATCCGCTGATCTATCAGGGTGGCTCGGATTCCTTTATCGCGCCGCGCGAGCCGATCCGCGCGGCGGACGAAGCCTTCGGCATCGACATGGAGGCGGAGGTCGCCGTCGTCGTCGACGATGTGCCGATGGGCGCCAGCCTCGACCAGGCGCGCGCTGCGATCCGGCTGGTCATGCTGGTCAATGATGTGACGCTGCGCGCGCTCACCGGACCCGAACTCGCCAAGGGGTTTGGCTTCTTCCAGTCGAAGCCGTCCTCGGCTTTTTCGCCGGTGGCGGTGACGCCGGACGAACTCGGCGACGCCTGGGATGGCGGCAAGGTCAACCTGCCTCTGCTCGCCGACGTCAACGGCAAGCCGTTCGGCCGTGCCAATGCCGGCGTCGACATGACCTTCGACTTCCCGGCGCTGATTGCCCATGCCGCAAAGACACGGCCGCTGGTTGCCGGCACCATCATCGGCTCCGGCACCGTCTCCAACAAGCTGGATGGCGGGCCGGGCAAACCGGTGGCGGCCGGCGGCGCCGGCTATTCCTGCATTGCTGAACTGCGCATGATCGAGACCATTGAGTCTGGCGAGCCCAAGACGCCGTTCCTGCGCTTTGGCGATACAGTGCGTATCGAGATGAAGAATAAAAGCGGAAACTCGATCTTCGGCGCCATCGAGCAGAAGGTCGAGAAGTCCCAGGCATAAGAGGGGGCAATGCAATGACGGGCGAGGCGTTCTACCTGCTGGCCGGCGTCTGGGCGTTGGCCATTCTGGTGGTCTTCATCCAGGCGATCCGGCTGAGCTACCACATCGAGGCGCGCTCGCCCGATCTGACCAACCGCAGCGGCTACCCGCGCAAGGCGATGATGTTCCACACCATCACCAACACCAATGTGGCGCGGGACGAGGAGACGCAGGCGACGCGGCGGCGCATGAACCGGCTTTTGCTGATTGTTGTCGCCGGCTTCGCGGTGATGGCGGCAGGCTTGTATCTGATGCGATCGACGGGAGCGTGAATGGCAGATGGCCTATACCGCTTCTTATCTTTGGTTTCTTGGGCTTTGCAGCGTCGCAACCGGCTGGCTTTTGATTTCCGCAATTCGGCTCTGCCGGCAGGTCGAGGATCGGTCTGAAAGGCTGCGTAATTTCAGCAGCGAGGCGCGCCTGCCGAGGCTTGTGTACGTCGCTTTGAACCGGGAAGTCGCAAGCGATGCAGGAACGCAAGAACTGCGCCGCGGTATGAACGTTCGTCTTCTGGGGATAGCTGCCATACTCGTCATTCTGAAGTTGGTGGACTTGGTCGGTTGGCCAAGCGCATAACATGGATATTCTCACCCACTTCAGCCGCATGGCCGGCAACAATCTCTGGTCGAATGACCGGCTCTACCGCGCTGTGCTTGCGCTGAAGCCCGGCGAATTCGAAGCCGAACGCACCAGCTTCTTCCCGTCGATCAAGGCAACGCTCAACCACATCCTTGCGGTCGATCATCTCTATCTCGATTTCCTTGAGGAGGGCGGCGTCGGCGCGGCCGCCCATGACGATTACGTGCCGTTCGATGACCCGCAGGCGCTGTTTGCCGCTCAGGTCGCGGCCGACCGGCGCCTGATCGCCTTTTGCGAGAAGCTGTCGGAGGCGGATCTCGACCGTCGGGTCATCACGGACCGGCGCGAGGACGGCATGATCCCCGAAAAGATCGGCGACATTCTCGCCCATGTCTTCCTGCACGACATCCACCATCGCGGCCAGGTTCACGCGATGCTCTCGGGCAGCTCGGTCGCGCCGCCGCAGCTGGACGAGTTTTTGCTCGATTATGATTTGAAGGTGAGGAAGGAAGAGGTCGAGCGGCTGGGCCTCTGACCTTTATCTGGTGTACTCGTTCCATTCAGGGCCGAGTTTGTCGAAATCGTCAGAAATCCAAATCTTGCCCTTCAGGGCACCTATGCGCGACAACAAGTCTTCTCGAACTGGTGGCACGAGCCGCGCCGCGATCTTGCCGTGACGAGTGATGACTATCTCCTCGCCGGCTTCCGCGCGGCCGACGAGTTCCGACAGTTTGGCCTTTGCTTCGGTTATGGAGACGTTCACGGCTCGACCTCTTGTGATCGGAACTTAGATCAAAGCCGATCGAGCCGCAAACGAGCTTACGGTTTTCACGCCGCCTTGCCATCGACCTTGATCACGCCGCGCTTGATCTGGTCCTGCTCGATCGACTCGAACAGCGCGCGGAAATTGCCTTCGCCAAAACCTTCGTCGCCCTTCCTCTGGATGAATTCGAAGAAGATCGGGCCGATCACGGTTTTGGAGAATATCTGCAGCAGGATCTTGGTCATGCCGCCGTCGACCACGCCTTCGCCGTCGATCAGGATGCCGTGCTTCTTCATCCGCTCGATCGGCTCGTCATGCCCGTTCACCCTGTTGTACGACATGTCGTAGTAGGTCTCCGGCGGACCGGGCATGAACTTCAGCCCGTTGTCGGCAAGCTTGTCGGTGGCGGCGTAGATGTCGTCGGTCCCGACGGCGATATGCTGGATGCCTTCGCCATTGTACTTCTTCAGGTATTCGGCGATCTGGCTGGTGTCGTCCTTGGATTCATTTAGCGGAATGCGGATCTTGCCGCAGGGCGAGGTGATGGCGCGGCTGACGAGGCCGGTGATCTTGCCGTCGATGTCGAAGAAATGGATCTGCTTGAAGCCGAACAGTTCGCGATAAAAGTACCACCATTTGTCCATCTGGCCGCGATAGACATTGTGGGTGAGGTGGTCGAGGAAATAGAAGCCGACGCCTTGCGGCCGCGGGTCGCGTTCCCCCAGCCACTCGAACTCGGCATCATAGGCCGAGCCCTTCTTGCCGTAGGCTTCGATAAAATAGAGCAGCGAGCCGCCAATGCCGACAATGGCCGGCACGTCGAGCGCCTTGTCGTTGCCGTCGTAGGGCGTGGCGCCTTTCGATACCGCATGCTCGAACGCATGCTTTGCATCGACCACGCGCCAGGCCATCGAGGCGGCACAGGGGCCGTGCTTGTCGACGAATTTCATCGCATGCGAGCCGGGCTCGGCATTGACGACATAGTTGATGTCGCCCTGGCGCCAGACGGTGATGTCCTTCGTGCGGTGCTTGGCCACCGCGACATAGCCCATGCGGGTGAACAACTCGGCGAGCTTCTGCGGCTCCGCGTGCGCGAACTCCACGAACTCGAAACCGTCGGTGCCGGCGGGGTTTTCCTTGCTGATCTTGGCGGGCGGGGCGTCGTGCGGGAAGGGACCCATGGCATTCCTCCAAACGGATGGTGGCCGCATCGGACCACGAGATGACGCATGATAGTGCGAAGCGACCGCACGGTGCTTGCGTTCAAACGCTTGAAATGATCACCTCGTGCGTAATTCATGCATGATTGGAGATGAATCGATGAATGACGCGCGCATCGATCAATTTGACCGCAAGATAATGGCTCTCTTGCAGGGCGACGCGCGGCTCACCAACAACGATCTCTCGGAGCGCGTCAACCTGTCGGCGTCGCAATGCTCGCGCCGGCGCCAACGGCTGGAGGAAGACGGCTACATCAAGGGCTACCGCGCCGTGCTCGACCGCGACAAGCTTGGATTCTCGCTGGTTAACGTCATCTCGGTGACGCTCGCCACCCACAACCGCGACAATGCCAGGCGCTTTGGCGAACTGCTGGCCCGGCTGCCCGAGGTGCAGGAGGCGCACGCTTTGACCGGCGAGATGGATTACATCCTGAAAGTGGTGACACCCGATCTCAAATCATTGTCGGAGTTCGTCAACGGCGTGCTCCTGCCGCATGAATCGGTCCAGCATGTAAAGACAGCGATCGTGCTGGAAACACTCAAGGAAACCGGGGCGCTGCCGATCTAGTTTGAGAGAGTTTCAGTTGATACGTCGGCGGGACAGCACCCCCCTGGCCTGCCGGCCATCTCCCCCGCAAGGAGGGAGATCAGCAGCTTTTGTCGACAGCGCTCATCCTGCAACGTCGGCGATTGGCGAAAAGCGAAGGCGACATCCGGTCTCCCCCCTTGCGGGGGAGATGTCCGGCAGGACAGCGGAGGGTGTGAGGGATCGCCAGCGCCTCAGGATGCTCACCCCTTGGACTGCTGGATCAGCCCGTAGAGATTGGTGCAGCGCGCGCCGGAGCGGCAATAGGCAAACACCGGGCCTTCGAGCGCGTCGAGCGCTTCGGCCTGATCTTCGACATTCTCGGCTGTGATCTGGCCGCTGATCACCGGGATGTAACGGAAGGCCAGCCCCGCGGCTTCAACCGCCGCCTTGACGCTGTCGGCCGAAGGCTGGTCGGGCTGCTCGTCATCCGGCCGGTTGCAGATCACGCTCTTGAAACCGGCTTCCTTGATGGCGGCGGCATCTTCGGGCTGGATCTGGCCCGAGACCGAATAGTCCTCGCTGATTTCGCGATATTCCATGGCTCTCATCCTCCAATCTGGTTTGGCGCAAAGTCTTGCCACTCTCACACGAGGTCGGCAATCCGCGCCGGAAAGAAATCCCTCGGCGCAGATAGACATTTGCGGCCCAAGATCCAACCTAGGCTCAAGAGGTTTCGCGCTGTTGGCCTTGCCCGAAGCCGGCAGCGACTCTAAACAGGCGCACCGACAAACGAAGGAACCATCCCATGAGCATTCGTCGCATCGATGTTGGCCCGCGCATGAGCCAGATCGTCATCCACGGCAACACCGTCTATCTCGCCGGCCAGGTCGGAACGCCCGGCGCCAGCGTTGGCGAACAGACGAGGTCGATCCTCGCATCTATCGACGAACTGCTGGCCAAGGCCGGCACCGACAAGACCAAGATCCTGCAGGCGATCATCTGGCTGGCCGATATGGGCACCTTCGCCGAGATGAACAAGGAATGGGACAAGTGGGTCCCGCAAGGCAACACGCCCGCCCGCGCCACGGGTGAGGCCAAGCTTGCAGGGCCGGAATACACCGTCGAGATTATCGTTACGGCGGCGATTTAAAGTGCAGCCTTCTACCTCCCCCTTGTGGGGAGGTCGGACCGAAGGTCCGGGCGGGGGGCTGGCGCCGACCCCCACCCCGCTGCTTCGCAGCGACCCTCCCCACAAGGGGGAGGGTAAAGGAGCTACCCCTGCGAAGGCCTGAACCGCGCCACCAGCGTGTGGCTCTCCGCGGCGTAGGTGAACCTCACCTGCGTCACCGGGTGCTCGGCGCTCCAGGTCCGGCGCTCGACCACCAGGCAGGGCGCGCCGGTTGCGATGTCGAGCGCTTCGGCAATATGTCTGTCGGCCGCGACCGCGCGGATACGGTGCTCTGCCTCGCTCCACGGCACGCGGCCGATCAGCCAAGGGCCGGGGGCGATGTCGAGAAACTCCTCCTCGGCGGCTTCCGCGACGGCGGCGAGATTGATCAGCCGCTGTTCGTGCGCGAACGGCCGCTTGCCGGCGAAATGCCGGCATTCAAGCGCCAGCACCTGTCCGGCTGCGTCCAGTTCCAGCAAGGCGCGATCCTCGGCGCTGCTGCGCCTTTTCTGCCGCGCCAAGCGCTCGTAACGATAAGCCAGGCCAAGCGACTCAACCTCGATCCTGATGTCTTGGATTTCCAGCACCGCGGCCTGCGACTGCGGCTGGCGGACAAAGCTGCCCGAACGGCGGCGGCGCTCTATCAGCCCGGCCTTGGCCAGCTGCGACAGCGCCTTGTTCACCGTCATGCGCGAGCAATGATACTGCGCCGTCAGCTCGTGCTCGAACGGGATGCGGTGGCCCGGCGCCCAGGCGCCAGACATTATTTTCTCGCTGATGTCGGACAGGATGCGCTGGTGCAGCGAGCCGCCGCCTTCCGACGCCGCTGTCTCAATCATGCTCATGCCGCAAGCGCCGTCATCACCTGGCGAAAGCGCTCTGCAATCGGCTCGCGCCTGGAATGCCGGCCGCCGCTGACCTGTTTTTTTCCGTGCACCCAGACGCAATCGACCTTGCCGCCATTGGCAAAGATCCAGGCGTCGAGGATCGCATCGCCACTTTTTCCGGCCAGCGAAGGATGGTTTTCGTCGAGGGAGACGAAATCAGCCGCGGCGCCGGCGGCGATCCGCGACGGGCCCGCGCCGAGTGCGGTGCTGCCGCCATCGAGGGCGGCGTCGAACAGAGCCCGCCCGGTCGAGCCGCCGGCCAACGCCAGCACATTGCGGGCGCGGTGTGCGAGGCGCTGCGAATATTCGAGCTGGCGCAATTCATCCGGCAGGCCGATCAGCACGTTGGAATCCGAGCCGACGCCGAAGCGGCCGCCATGTTCGATGAACAGAGGTGCTGAAAAGGTGCCGTCGCCGAGATTGGCCTCGGTGATCGGGCAAAGCCCGGCAATGGCGCCGCTTCTGGCCATGCCGGTTGTCTCAGCCTCGGTCATGTGGGTGGCGTGGATCAGGCACCAACGCTTGTCGATCCCGGCATTGGCGAGCAGCCATTCGACCGGTCGCGCACCCGACCACGCCAGGCAATCCTCGACCTCCTTCACCTGCTCGGCGACGTGGATGTGGATCGGTCCGTCCGGCGCAATGGCGGCAATAGCGCTGAGTTCCTCCGGCGTCGCGGCGCGCAGGCTGTGCGGGGCGACGCCGACGACAGCCTGATTCAACGCACGAACCGATTCGCGGCTTTTCTCAAGCAAGCGCTCGAACCGATTCACATCGTTGATGAATCGCCGCTGGCCTTCGTTGGGCGCAGCGCCGCCGAAGGAAGAATGGGCATAAAACACCGGCAGCAGCGTCAGGCCGATACCGGTCTCGCCAGCCGCGGCGGCAATGCGCTCGGCCATCTCGGCAAGGTTGGCATAGGGTTTTCCGTCGCGATCGTGGTGGAGATAATGAAATTCGCCGACGCGCGAGAATCCCGCCTCCAGCATTTCGACATAAAGCTGGGCGGCGACCGCCTCGACCTGGTCCGGCGTCATCGACAGCGCGAAGCGGTACATCACCTCGCGCCAGCTCCAGAAGCTGTCGGCGGAGGGACCGCGCAGTTCGGCAAGCCCGGCCATGCCGCGCTGGAAGGCGTGGCTGTGCAGGTTCGGCATGCCGGGCACCAGAATGGCGTGGCGTTCGTCACCGCTCCGCGGTGAAGAACCTGGCTCCACCTTCGCGATCTGACCGCCGCTCAGCGAGATCCGCACCTTGTCATGCCAGCCATCGGCCAGCAGCACCTGTTCCGCAAAGATCGCCGTCACGTTTTTCTCCGCATTCCATCAACAATGCACTTGCAGCGCGTTTCAATATGTATATACATAATCGCCATCCAAGCAACGGAAAAAGATGATGGCGGCACAAGACAAAAGCCGGGCAGGGGGCCTTCAGCTTTGGCGTAATGCGCGCCTGGCGACCATGGCCGAAGGCGTTGCCGGACTGGGCATTGTCGACAAGGGCGCGATCATCGCCCGTGACGGCGTCATCGTCTATGCCGGTCCGGAAGCCGAGATGCCGTCAGCGTTGGCTCAGGGCGGCGAGACTACCGATTGCGAAGGCCGCTGGATTACGCCCGGCCTGATCGACTGCCACACCCATCTCATCCATGCCGGCAACCGTGCCAACGAGTTCGAGATGCGGCTGGCCGGCGCCAGCTATGAGGAAGTCGCCCGTGCCGGCGGCGGCATCGTCTCCTCGGTCAAATCCCTGCGTGCCGCGAGCGAAGACGAACTGGTTGCGCAGACTCTCCCGCGCCTTGACGCGCTGATGGCCGAGGGCGTCACCACGGTAGAGGTAAAGTCGGGTTACGGGCTCGATCTCGGAAATGAACGGAAGTCGCTTCGCGCCGCGCGGCAACTGGACAAGCAACGCCGGGTCACGGTCCGCACCACCTTCCTCGGCGCGCATGCGCTGCCGCCGGAAGCAAAAGGCGACAAGGACGCTTTTGTCGATCTCGTCGCCAACACCATCCTCCCCGCAATCGCCGCCGAGGGCCTGGCTGACGCCGTAGACGGCTTTTGCGAGGGCATTGCCTTTTCGCCGGAACAGATTGCCCGCGTCTTCGACAAGGCCAAGGCGCTTGGCCTGCCGGTCAAACTCCATGCCGACCAGCTGTCCAATTTGCATGGCGCCGAACTCGCCGCCCGTTATGGTGCGCTGTCGGCAGACCATCTCGAATACACCGATGAAGCAGGTGCCGCAGCCATGGCCAAGGCCGGCACCGTGGCGACGATCCTACCCGGCGCCTACTATTTCATCCGCGAAACCAGGAAGCCGCCGATCGGCCTGTTTCGCCAGCACGGCGTCAAGATGGCGGTCGCCACCGACAACAATCCCGGGACGTCGCCGCTGACCTCGCTGCTTCTGACCATGAACATGGCCGCGACGCTTTTCGACCTGACCGTCGAGGAGTGCCTGGCCGGCACCACTCGCGAGGCTGCCCGTGCGCTGGGATTGCTCGGCCAGACCGGCACGCTTGAAGCAGGGAAATCCGCCGACCTGGCGATCTGGGACATCGAGCGTCCGGCCGAACTCGTCTACCGCATGGGCTTCAACCCGCTCCACGCCCGCATCTGGAGAGGACAATGACCGAACTTAACCTGAAGCCCGGCAATGCATCGCTGGCCGACTGGCGCACCATCTATCGTGGCGCCGTGCCGAAGCTCGACGCTGCCTGCCGTCCGAAGATCAAGGCCAGCGCCGAGGCTGTCGCCCGTATTGTCGCCAAGGGTGAGCCGGTCTATGGCATCAACACCGGCTTCGGCAAACTGGCCAGCGTCCGCATTCCGGCCGCCGATTTGGAAACCCTGCAACGCAACATCGTTTTGTCGCATGCCGCCGGCGTCGGCGAGCCGATGCCGGTCGCTGTGGTTCGGTTGATGATGGCGCTGAAGCTGGCCAGCCTGGCGCAGGGCGCGTCGGGCGTGCGGCCGCAAACCATCGAATTGCTGGAAGCGATGCTGGTCAACGACGTCATCCCCGTCGTGCCGGCGCAGGGCTCGGTCGGCGCCTCCGGAGATCTCGCGCCGCTGTCGCACATGACGGCGGTGATGATCGGCGTCGGCGAATGCTTTACACCGCATGGCCGCTTCCCGGCCAAGGTCGCTTTCGTCTCGCACGGCCTGGAGCCGGTGACGCTTGGCGCCAAGGAAGGCCTGGCGCTGCTCAACGGCACGCAGTTCTCCACCGCCTATGCGTTGGCCGCTCTCTTCGAGGCCGAAGTGCTTTACCAGTCGGCGCTGGTCGCCGGGGCGCTGTCGACCGACGCCGCCAAGGGCTCGGATGCACCCTTCGATCCGCGCATCCATCTCCTCAGAAAACACCCGGGCCAGATCGAGACGGCGGCAGCGCTGCGCAATCTGATGTCCGGCAGCGCCATCCGTGAATCGCACCGCGTCGGCGATGAGCGCGTGCAGGATCCGTACTGCCTGCGCTGCCAGCCGCAGGTGATGGGTGCTGCACTCAGCGTGCTGCGCCAGGCTGCCGATACGCTCGGCACCGAGGCCAATGGCGTCACCGACAATCCGCTGATCTTCGCCGAGGACGATACTGCGCTTTCAGGCGGCAATTTCCACGCCGAGCCGGTGGCTTTCGCCGCCGACATGATCGCGCTCGCCGTCTGCGAGATCGGCTCGCTGTCGGAACGCCGCATCGCCATGCTGGTGGACCCGGCGCTGTCCGGCATGCCGGCATTCCTGACGCCGAAGCCCGGCCTGAACTCCGGCTTCATGATCCCGCAGGTGACGGCGGCGGCACTCGTTTCCGAAAACAAGCAGAAGGCCTATCCCGCGAGCGTCGATTCCATCCCGACCTCGGCCAACCAGGAAGACCACGTCTCGATGGCCGCACATGGCGCGCGCCGGCTGATCGGCATGGTCGAGAATGCGACAGCCGTCATCGGCATCGAACTCTTGGCCGCCGCGCAGGGCTGCGATTTCCATGCACCGCTGGCGTCGAGCGCGGCCCTTGAAGCCGTGCGCAAACTGGTCCGCGCAGAAGTGCCGCATCTCGACAACGACCGACATTTCCATCCCGATATGGAAAAGGCCATCGCCATGGTGCGCAGCGGCGCTGCCATCAAGGCTGCCGGCGCGGTGACACTGCCTTCGATTTCGGGAGTCTGACATGGCCGACTGGCTGACAGTGACGGAAGGCACGGCACCCCTGTTGGTGTCCATCCCGCACACGGGTATCGATCTCGCCGGCATCGACAATCGGCTGGTCTCGCCCTGGCTCGGCCGCCGCGATTGCGACTGGTGGATCGACAATCTCTACGATTTTGCCGCCGGCCTTGGCGCGACTGTCGTGCACACGTCGATCTCGCGCACCGTCATCGACGTCAACCGCGATCCTTCCGGCGCCTCGCTCTATCCCGGGCAGACGACAACGACGCTATGCCCGACCGAGACCTTCGACGGCGATCCGCTGTATTTGCCCGGCGCGGAACCGACGCCGTCGGAGATCGATCAACGCCGCATAGCGTATTTCGTGCCCTACCATGAAATGCTGGCGGCTCAGTCCGTCAGGCTGCGCGGCCTGCATGAGAAGGTCGTCATTTACGATTGCCACTCGATCCGGTCGGTGCTGCCGCGCCTGTTCTACGGCACGCTGCCGGTGTTCAATCTCGGCACCAATGACGGCCAGACCGCGGATCCTACGCTGCAGGCGCTGGTTGGCCAGATCATGGCCGAGAGCGGTGAAAGCAATGTCATCAACGGCCGTTTCAAGGGTGGCTGGATCACCCGCTATTTCGGCAATCCGCAAGGCGGCTACCATGCGCTGCAGATGGAACTTGCCGATCGCGGCTATTTGCGCGAGCCCGAGGGCAAGGGCGAACCGGACAATTGGCCGGTGCCTTATGATGCCGAGTTCGCCGCGCCGATGCGCGCCACACTGACGAAAATCCTCCAATCCGCCATTGACTGGGCCGGGCGCTGAGACGCCGCCTTACTCCAAAGGGACAATGATGAACAATCCTCGCCACAACATCCGCGAAGTGCGCGCGCCCCGCGGCGACAAGCTCAACGCCAAATACTGGACGACCGAAGCGCCGCTGCGCATGCTGATGAACAACCTCGATCCCGATGTCGCCGAAAACCCCAATGAGCTCGTTGTCTATGGCGGCATCGGCCGGGCCGCGCGCACCTGGAACGATTTCGACAGCATCGTCGCCTCGTTGAAGACCCTCAATGAAGACGAGACGCTGCTGGTCCAGTCCGGCAAGCCGGTCGGCGTCTTCCGGACGCACACCGATGCGCCGCGCGTGCTGATCGCCAACTCCAACATCGTGCCGCATTGGGCGACCTGGGATAAATTCAACGAGCTCGATAAAAAAGGCCTGATGATGTACGGCCAGATGACGGCCGGCTCCTGGATCTATATCGGCACGCAAGGCATCGTGCAGGGCACTTACGAGACCTTCGTCGAAGCCGGCCGCCAGCACTACAATGGCAACCTTACGGGCAAATGGATCCTGACCGGCGGCCTCGGCGGCATGGGCGGCGCCCAGCCGCTTGCCGCCGTCATGGCCGGCGCCTGCTGCCTCGCCATCGAATGCAATCCGGACTCGATCGATTTCCGGCTGCGCACCCGCTATGTCGACGAGAAGGCCGAGACGCTCGATGAAGCGATGGAAATGATCGGGCGCTGGACCAAGGCCGGCGAGGCGAAGTCGGTCGGCCTGCTCGGCAATGCGGCCGACATCGTGCCGGAAATGTTCAAGCGGGGCATCCGCCCCGACATGGTCACCGACCAGACCTCGGCGCATGACCCGATTAACGGCTATCTGCCCAAGGGCTGGACGATGGCTGAGTGGCGCGAGAAGCGCGTCTCCGATCCCAAGGCTGTCGAGAAGGCCGCCCGCGCCTCAATGCGCGAGCATGTCGAGGCGATGGTCGCGTTCTGGAATGCCGGCGTGCCGACGCTCGACTATGGCAACAACATCCGCCAGGTCGCCAAGGACGAAGGCTTCGAGAACGCCTTTGCTTTCCCGGGTTTCGTGCCGGCCTATATAAGGCCGCTGTTCTGCCGTGGCATCGGCCCGTTCCGCTGGGCTGCTCTTTCGGGCGATCCCGAGGATATCTACAAGACGGACGCCAAGGTGCGCGAACTCACCCCCGGCAACACCCATCTGCACAACTGGCTGGACATGGCACGTGAGCGCATCGCCTTCCAGGGCCTGCCGGCGCGCATCTGCTGGGTCGGCCTCGGCGACCGCCACAGGCTGGGCCTCGCCTTCAACGAGATGGTGGCCAGGGGCGAACTCAAGGCGCCCGTCGTCATCGGCCGCGACCACCTCGATTCCGGCTCGGTGGCTTCGCCCAACCGCGAGACGGAAGCGATGAAGGACGGCTCCGACGCCGTCTCCGACTGGCCGCTGCTCAATGCGTTGCTCAACACCGCGTCGGGCGCAACCTGGGTGTCGCTGCATCATGGCGGTGGCGTCGGCATGGGCTTCTCGCAGCATGCCGGCATGGTCATCGTCGCCGACGGCACGCCGGACGCCGCAAGGCGCCTGCAGCGCGTGTTGTGGAACGATCCGGCGACCGGCGTCATGCGCCACGCCGATGCTGGCTACGACATCGCCATCGAGTGCGCGAAGGAGCACCAGCTCAATCTGCCCGGTATTTTAGGCTGATTGGCTTAAATGATGCGCATCCTACGGGCCGCCGACTACCGCGTCATGCCGTGGAAGAATGGCGGCGGCACGACCACCGAGATCGCCGTCTCGCCGGACGGCGTCGGGCTGGACGATTTCGACTGGCGCGTTTCGATGGCGCGAGTCGAGGGCAGCGGCCCGTTCTCGGGCTTTGCCGGCGTCGACCGCACGCTTGCCGTGCTGGAAGGCGAGGGTATCGTGCTTGATATTGCCGGCCGTCCGCCGGCCGAAGTGACGGCGGCTTCCGCCCCGCTGTCCTTCCCGGCCGATGTGCCGACCACGGCCGCGCTGATCTCCGGTGCGATCACCGACCTCAACGTCATGACCCGCCGCGGGCGGGCAACGCACTCGGTCCAGCGTCTGATGGTTTCGGTTCCGACCGATATCCGGCCGACCAGCGCTATGACCCTGATCCTGCCGTTCGACGGTGAGGTCGGCGTGACCGGCGCGACATCGTCGCGCCTTGGACCTCGCGACACGCTGTTGCTCGGACCGCAGGCCGCGAAACTGCGGCTTGAACCGGTGCGGCCGACGACCGTGTTCGTCATCCGGATAGCCAGCCTGGGCTAGCCGCACCGCCAGCACAACGATTAACGCCTGTTGCCAAACATGATCGCACGCCGGAGAAATCTGGCGTAAGCTGTTGTCTGGATCACGAAAAAGCCCGAATCCTTCCGTCGTTCCAAGGCGGACGGAGGGCAGGGGTGCTCGTCCTTGAGTTGTCGAAAGCCCCGCTTAAAATGTCGAAGGGATAACGCCTCTGGCGTGGTGCGAAGCAAAACTTTCGGCCAGTGTAATCATGCAACCAATTGCATTTGAATCGGTTTTAGGGACATTGCCGTGGCGGTGGCGCCGCATCGCGTCCCCCATGCGGAATTTTCAATGAATATCCAGACAAATCCTGCCCAAATCGAAAAGTCCAGCGCCGGCTTCCCGGTCATCACCGAAGAGCCGATACGCTCCAATTTCCTGCCCGAAGAGCGGCTGCGCGCGCTGGGCGAAAGCCTCGCCAACGGCGACATCAAGGACCTGTTCGGCCTGACGCCGTTCGATTTCCAGGCCCGCATCCGCGACAGCGCCAAGAAAATCCTCGAAGTCTACCGCTCGACCAATGCCGCCCAGGCCAAGGGCGAAACCATCACGCCTGCCGCGCAATGGCTGCTCGACAACAATTATCTCGTCGAGGAGACCATTTTTCAGGTGAAGCGCGACCTGCCGCGCCGTTTCTACCGGCAGTTGCCGACCCTGGAAGTGGCCAACCGCGCCGCGGTGCCGCGCGCGCTGGCCCTGGCCTGGAGCTATGTCGCCCATTCCGACAGTTCGGTTTCGGCGACCATGTTCAAATCCATCGTCGAGGGTTTTCAGTCGGTCGAGCCGCTCAAGATCGGCGAATTGTGGGCGCTGCCGTCGCTGCTGCGCTTCGTTTTGATCGAGAATCTGCGCCGCATCGCCGTGCGCGTCGACCGCACCAGGCAGATGCGCCATATCGCCAACGAGGTCGCCGACCGCGTGCTGGCGACCGACGACAATGCAGACCGCCGGAAGATCCTGTCGGGCTACGGCGCGCATGCGCAGGACACCACCTTCGCCACCCAGTTGCTCTACCGCCTGCGCGACGGCTCGCAGAATGCCGGCAGGGCGCTGGAATGGCTGGAGGTCGAGCTCGAGAAAACCGGCTCCGACGCCGAGGAAATCATCATTTCCGAGCATCGCACGCTGTCCAGCGGCAATGTCACCACCGGCAACATCATCCGCGGCCTGCGCCTCATCAACGACGTCGACTGGACGGTGTGGTTCGAGGGCGTCAGCCGCATCGACACGCTGTTGCGCGAGCGCACCGATTTCGCCGCGCTCGATTTCTTTTCGCGCGACCAGTACCGCACGTCGATCGAGCAACTGGCGCGCCGCTCCGACCTGTCCGAATTCCGTGTCGCCGAAAAGGCCATCGATCTGGCCAGCCATGTTCCCGGGGTCACCGATGCCTCCGGCGTGCCGGATGCATCAGCCGATCCGGCCATGCATACCGATGTCGGCTTCTTCCTGGTCGGCCCGCGCCGGCCGGATCTGGAAAAGGCGATCGGCTATCGGCCGCCCTTCCATGTGACCTTCAAGCGCGCCTTCACCGCCACGGGCTGGCTCGGCATCGTTGTGCCGGTCTTCCTGCTGACGGTGCTACTGCTGGTTGTCTCCGGCAATGCGCTTGCCCATCTCGGCCTGTCGGTGGAATCCATCACGCTGATGCTGGCGCTGTTTGCGGTGCCTGCCAGCGAAGGCGCGCTCGCCTTCTTCAACACCGTTGTTTCACTGTTCCTGAAGCCGACGCGGCTCGTCGGCTATGACTACAAGCACGGCATTCCGGCGGCATCACGCACCTTGGTCGTGGTGCCGTCGCTGATCGGCTCGCGCGATGATGTCGAGGAAAACATCCGCAACATCGAGGTGCATCACCTCGCCAACACGGCCGAAGAAATCCATTTCGCGCTGCTGTCCGACTGGCCGGATTCCAAGACCGAGATCGACGCCGCCGACATCGAGATCCTGCAATATGCGCGCGACGAGATCGCCAGGCTCAATGCCCGTTATCCCTCGGAAGGCGCGCCGCGTTTCTATATCCTGCATCGCCGCCGGCTCTACAACCAGGCGCAGGGCGCCTGGATGGGCTGGGAGCGCAAGCGCGGCAAGCTGCATGAGCTGAACCTTCTCTTGCGCGGCGACAGCGACACCACCTTCCTGCCGCTCGACGTGCCGCTGCCGGAAAAGGTCGTCTATGTCATGACGCTCGACGCCGACACGCGCACCACGCGCGACGCCGTGTCGTCACTGGTCGGCAAGCTCGCCCATCCGCTCAACCGCCCGCATTTCGACGCGACAAAGCGCGTCGTTACCGCCGGCTACACCATTCTGCAGCCGCGCATCACAGCCTCGCTCACCAGCGGCGACGACGCTTCTTTCTTCCAGCGCGTCTTCTCGTCCAACAGCGGTCTCGATCCTTACGTCTTTGCCGTCTCAGATCTCTACCAGGACGTCTTCAGCGACGGCTCCTTCACCGGCAAGGGCCTTTATCACGTCGACGCTTTCGAGGCGGCGCTGCAGGGCCGCATCGAGGAAAACACCGTCCTCAGCCACGATCTGCTCGAAGGTGCGTTGGCGCGCGCAGCACTTGTCACCGACGTCGAACTGGTCGAGGACTATCCTACCCGCTACTCGGTCGACGCCTCGCGCCACCACCGCTGGGCGCGCGGCGACTGGCAGCTGCTGCGCTTCATCTTCTCGCCGCGTTCCGGCGTGCCGGCGCTGTCGCGCTGGAAGATGGTCGACAATCTGCGCCGCTCGCTGACCCCGATCTTCTGGGTGATGGCGGCGATCGCCGGCTGGACGCTGCTGCCCTTCACACAGGCCGCGCAGTGGCAGGCGCTGCTGATCCTGTCGCTGTTCATGGCGCCGACCTTCGATGTCGTCAACGCGATCCTGCCCAAGAGCGGCGACCAGACGCCGCGCGGCCATTTCTCCGCACTGGCGCACGACACCGTCTTCGGCACGGCGCTTGTGGCGCTGAAAGTGCTGTTGATGGCGCACAATGCCTGGATGATGGGCGACGCCATCGTGCGCACGCTCTACCGCCTGTTCGTCAGCCGCCAGAACCTGCTGGAATGGCGCACCGCGTCGCAGGCGCACAAGGGCGGCGACAACGATATCGGCTCCTATTACAGCATGATGTATGGCGCCGTGATCATCGGCGCCGTCGGTCTCGCTATCCCTGTGCTGGCCGATTCCACCGGTGCCTTCGTCGCCTTCTTCTTCGCTCTGTTCTGGATCGGTTCGCCGGCGGTTGCCTGCTGGATCAGCCGCTCGGCCGAGACCGAGGACCGCCTGCGCATATCGCAGGCCGACATCCACGCGCTGCGCACCGTGGCGCGCCGCACCTGGCATTATTTCGAAACCTTCGTCACGGCCGAGCACCACAATCTGCCGCCCGACAATTTCCAGGAAAGCCCGGCGCCGGTTGTGGCGCCGCGGACGTCGCCGACCAATATCGGCGTCTACCTGCTGTCGGTGGTGTCGGCACGCGATTTCGGCTGGATTGCGCTCTCCGACGCCATCACCCGGATCGACGCCACGATGACGACCATCGAGAGCATGCCGCGCAACCGCGGCCACCTCTTCAACTGGTACGACACCACGACGCTCAAACCGCTCTATCCGCTCTACATCTCCGCCGTCGACAGCGGCAATCTCGCCGGACATCTGGTCGCGGTGGCGGCTGCCTGCGCCGAATGGGCGGAAGCCCCGTCCGTTCACCTGCAGGGCGATTTCGAAGGCGTCCTCGACACGGTGAGCATCCTCGACGAGAGCCTCGAGGAATTGCCTGACGACCGCCGGCAACTGCGGCCGTTGCGCCAGCGTCTGGCCGATCGCCTCGATGGCATGCGGCGCGCCGTCATGACCATCAAGGCGCAGCCGGAGATGGCCTCGATCCGCACCATTAACCTGGCCGTGCTTGCCGGTGAGATCCGCAAGCTCGCCACCGCCATCCACACCGAGGCCGGATCGCAGCGCAGCGACATTATCGCCGACTGGGCGGCACGGCTGGAAGCGACCTGCGAGGCGCATGTGCATGACTCGCACAGCGACGAAAACGCCGTCGAAGCCTTGCGCGCCAAGCTGCTGGCGCTGCGCGAACGCTGCCGCCGCTATGCCTTCGAGATGGATTTCTCTTTCCTGATGCGTCAGGAGCGCAAACTGCTCTCGATCGGCTACCGGGTCGAGGAGCACCAGCTCGATGAGAGCTGCTACGATCTGCTCGCCTCCGAGGCGCGGCTGACCAGCCTGTTCGCCATCGCCAAGGGTGACCTGCCGACGGAGCATTGGTTCCGGCTTGGAAGGCCGATCGTCGAGATCGGCTTCCAGGGTGCGCTGATGTCCTGGTCGGGCTCGATGTTCGAGTATCTGATGCCGCCTTTGGTGATGAAGGAGCCGCAGGGCTCGATCCTCAACCAGACCAGCAAGCTGATCATCAAGCGCCAGATCCAGTACGCGCGTTCGAAGAACGTGCCCTGGGGCATTTCGGAAGCGGCCTACAACGCCCGCGACCGCGAACTGACCTACCAGTATACCAATTTCGGCGTGCCCGGACTTGGTCTCAAGCGCGGCCTTGGCCAGAACACGGTGATCGCGCCTTACGCCACGATCCTCGCGGCGCAGTTCACACCGCGCGAATCCGTCCAGAATCTGGCCAGGCTGCGCTCCATCGGCGCTCTCGGCCGGCATGGCTTTTATGACGCCGTCGACTTCACGCCGCAGCGCGTGCCGGAAGGCACCGACCATGCCGTTGTCCTGAACTACATGGCGCATCACTCCGGCATGTCGATCGCCGCCGTTGCCGACGCCATCTTCGAGGGCAGGCTGCGCGACCGCTTCCACAGCGATCCGGTGATCGAGTCTGCCGAACTCCTGCTGCAGGAGAGGGCGCCGCGCGACATCCCGACCGCCACGGTCAGGACCGAAGCCGACGAGCGCTCGAAGGACGAGACCGAGGTCGAGAGCCCGGATTCGCGCATCGTCCTCGACCCGCTGAGGGCGTTGCGCGCCACCAGCGTCATGTCCAATGGCCGCTACTCCGTCATGGTCTCGGCCACCGGTTCCGGTTACAGCCGCTGGGGCGAACTCGCCGTCACCCGTTGGCAGCCCGACCCGACCGAAGACCGGCTCGGCTCCTACATCTTCCTGCGCGACGCCGGCAGCGGCGACTGGTGGTCGGCCACCGCAGAGCCGAAGCAGGCGACCGGCGAGAGAGTGCAAACGCTGTTTTCCGACGACAAGGCGAGCTTCGTCAAAACAGTGGGCTCGCTGCGTTCGGAGGTCGAATGCATCGTCATCTCGGAAGGCAATGGCGAGGGACGGCGCGTCACGCTCTACAACGACGGCGCCACTGACCGGCATATCGAGGTGACCTCCTTTGCCGAGCTGGTGCTGGGCAACGAAGCCTCCGACAATGCCCATCCTGCGTTCTCGAAAATGTTTATCGAGACCGAGATCGCTGCCAATAACGGCGCCATCTTTGCCACCAGGCGCAAGCGCGAGAAGAACGAGCCTGACGTCACCATGGTGCATTTCGTCACCGATCCGTCCGGGTCGGCGCGCGATGCCGAGGCCGAAACCGACCGCCGTGCCTTCATCGGCCGTGGCCGTACCATCGCGGAAGCGGCGGCCTTCGATCCCGGCGCCAAGCTTGGCGGTCACCACGGCTTCACCCTCGATCCGGTAGCGGCCCTGCGCCGCCAGGTGCGGGTGCCGGCCAACAAGAAGATATCGCTGACCTTCTGGACCGCCGTCGGCGCCAACCGCGCCGAACTGGACGAGGCCATCGCCAGGCTCGACCATCCCGAAAGTTTTGCTCGCCAGGCGATGCTTGCCTGGACGCGTTCGCAGGTGCAGACCCGCCATCTTGGTCTCAGCCTGACCGACGCCGCCAACGTGCAGAAGCTGGCGCGCTTCCTGATCTATCCCGATCCGTTCCTGCGCCTTCCCGGCGAATCCATCGCTTCGGGGCTGGGCAAGCAGTCCAGCCTGTGGCCGACCAGCATTTCGGGCGATTTCCCGATCTTCCTGGTCCGCATCGGCGACGTGGCCGACCTCGAAATTGTCGCCCAGGCGCTGCGCTTCCAGGAGTATATGCGCGCCCGCGGCATGATGATCGACTTCGTGGTCGTCAACGAGCAGGCATCGTCCTATGTCCAGGACCTGCAGCGCGCGGTCGAGACGCTGTGCGAAAACAGCCGCCTGCGCGGCAAGGAACTCGGGCCGCGCCAGCACATCTTCGCCGTGCGCCGCGACCTGATGGACGAGGCGACGTACAAGACGCTGCTGGCGGTTGCCCGCGTGGTTCTGCACACGCGCAACGGCACCATCTTCGACCAGATCGAACGCGCCGAGGCGGCAGCCTTGCAAGCACGCGATGCCCTGCAGCCGGTGGCCCCCGCGTCGCTGCGCGAGCCGTCTCTGCCGGTGCCGGCGGCGCCTGCATACCATGCCGCGTCCGACAGCAGCGCCGACGGCAGCGGCCTCAGCCAATGGAACGGCTTTGGCGGTTTCGAGGGCGACGGCCGCCACTATGTCACCCGCCTTGCCGGGCGGCGCTCGACGCCGCAGCCCTGGATCAACGTCGTCTCGAACGCCTCGTTCGGATTCCATGTCTCGGCCGAAGGCGCTGCCTTCACCTGGAGCCGCAACAGCCGCGATTACCAGCTGACGCCATGGTCGAACGATCCGGTCACCAACCGGCCGGGCGAGGGCATCTACATCTACGACCAGGCCAGCGGCAAGGCATTCTCGCCGCTGGCTGCCGTGGTCCGCGATCCCTCGATGACCTATGAGACATGGCACGGCCAGGGCTTCTCCACCTTCCGGTCCAAACGCGGCCCGCTGTCGATGGATCTGACGCACGTCGTCGATCCCGTCGATCCAGTGAAGATCACGCGGCTGCGCATCCAGAACTCAGGCTCGGCGCCGGCGCGGCTGCGCGTCTATGCCTATGCCGAATGGGTCCTCGGCAGCCATCGCTCGAGCACGGCTGCGACCATCATCCCGTCCAGGGATCCAGCGACTGGCGCGCTTCTGGCGCAAAACCCCTACGGTCTCGATTTCGGCGACCGGGTGGCCTTCCTGGCCGCCACTGGTCCGGTGCATTCGGTGACAGCCGATCGCGGCGAGTTCATCGGCAGGCATGGCACCAGCGCCTTCCCGCACGCCGTCGTCAGCGGCGCCGGCCTGTCGGGCCGCGTCGAGGCCGGCGACGATCCGTGCGCAGCTGTCGCCAGCGACATCGACATCCCCGCCGGCGGCGACGTCACGCTGGTCTGGCTGCTTGGCGACGCCGCCACATCAGCCGAGGCGAGCGCGTTGGTGCAGACCCATTCGGGCAAGGATTTCGACCAGCGGCTGGCCGACAATGAACGCGTCTGGCGCGGCTTCCTCGACACCATCCAGGTCGAGACGCCCGACAAGGCGCTCGACGCCATGGTCAATCACTGGCTGCCCTATCAGAGCCTGGCCTGCCGCATCCGCGCCCGCTCGGCCTTTTATCAGGCAAGCGGCGCCTTCGGCTTCCGCGACCAGCTGCAGGACACGCTGGCCCTGCTTGCGCACGATCCGAAACTGGCGCGCGACCAGATCCTCAATGCGGCGCGCCGGCAGTTCCCCGAAGGCGATGTCCAGCATTGGTGGTTGCCGCGCACCGACGCCGGCGTGCGCACCATGATCTCCGACGATGTGGTCTGGCTGGCGCATGCCACCAATCGCTACATCGAGGTGACCGGCGATACAGGGATCCTGAAGGAGCAGCTGCCTTTCATCGACGGGCAGGTGCTGGGCGAAGGCGAGCACGACGCCTTCTTCACGCCGGAAATCTCCAAGACGAACGCGTCGCTCTACGACCATTGCGCGCGTGCGCTCGACCTTGCGGTCAAGCGCAGCAGCCCGGCAGGGCTGCCGCTGATCCTCGGCGGCGACTGGAACGACGGCATGAACCGCGTCGGCGAAGCCGGCAAGGGGGAGAGTGTCTGGCTCGGCTGGTTCCTTTTGAAGACGCTGGGCGACTTTACCACCGTGGCCAAGGGGCAGGGCGACACCAAACGGGCGCAGGCCTGGACAAAACACGCCGATGTGCTGAAGCGGGCGCTGGAAAGCACCGCCTGGGACGGCCAGTGGTATCGCCGCGGCAGCTACGACGACGGCACGCCGCTTGGCTCGCATAATTCGGACGAGTGCAAGATCGACTCCATCGCGCAGTCGTGGAGCGTGCTCTCCGGCGAGGGCGACCCCGCGCGCTCGACCACGGCGATGCAGCAGGCGACGAACCTGCTGGTCGACGACAAGCTCAAGATCGTCAAACTGTTTACCCCGGCCTTCCAGAACACGAGAAAGGACCCTGGTTACATCAAGAGTTATCCGCCGGGCGTGCGCGAGAACGGCGGCCAGTACACGCATGCGGCGACCTGGTTTGTCATCGCGCTCGCTGAAATGGGCCGCACCGACGATGCCTATCGCTGCTTCTCGATGCTGAACCCGGTCAACCATGCGCTCGACGATGCATCGGCCGAGCATTACCGCGTCGAGCCGTACGTCGTCGCCGCCGACATCTATTCCGGTGAGGGCAAGGGCGGTCGCGGCGGCTGGACCTGGTATACGGGCTCAGCGGGATGGCTCTACCGTGCTGCGGTCGAAGGCATTCTGGGCATTGAGCGGCGGGGCAAGCAAATCACGTTCCGGCCGAAACTGCCCAGCCATTGGGACGGCTATTCTGCAACGCTGAAGATGCTGGGGGCGGAGGTCAAGGTTCGCGTCATCCGCGACAAAAAGGCCAAATCCATCTCGCTCGAAGTCAATGGAACCAAGACAAAGTCTTCCGGTTTTCAGCCGAAGGCCGGCGACAAGATCGAGGTGGTCGTCAAGATACCCGCGTAAAATCAAGGGCTTCAGATTGTTGACGCGCGCCTTTCGAGGCGCGCGTTTTCTACTTGGGCATGCTCCTGGCGCAGTACGGCGTGCCTTCCCGGATACCGGCGGGTCAAGCGTGCAGTGACTAAAAATGTAGCAGCGCTAGATGCTGCCATGATTTTGCCGCAAGACTGACATTTCACCTTTTATCTCAAACCGTTAGGTGATCACGGCAGATTTCGCAACGTCGTCATCTTTTGTTCGCAGAATGGGAACGGAAGAGGTAGACGGGCATTGTTTTGCGACCCGTTAACCGGTACGTGTCAAGAAATGGTGCGGTGCACAATAATGTTTTGGGCGGAGTAGCTGAAGTGTCACTTCTGCAAATCTACTGGAGAGCGCTGGGTTATCTCGCAGCCGACAGGAAGCGCGTTGCGTTTATCTGCGGTGCGAATGTCGCGCTCGCCATTATCGCCATCCTCGAGCCGATCATGTTCGGCCGGGTAATCGACGCCATCTCCGATAAGGGTTCGGTGTTTTCGACGCTGGCGCTGTGGGCCGGTCTCGGCGCCTTTAACATCGTCGCCTTCGTGCTGGTGGCGCGCGGCGCCGACCGTTTTGCCCACAAGCGGCGCAGCGAGGTGCTGTGCCAGTCGTTCGAGCGCGTGATCACCATGCCGCTCGCCTGGCACCACCAGCGCGGCACCTCCAACGCGCTGCACACGCTGCTGCGCGCCGTCGAGACGCTGTTCAGCCTGTGGCTTGAATTCATGCGCCAGCATCTGTCGACGGCGGTTGCGCTGGCTCTGCTGATTCCGACCGCGATAAGCATGGATCTGCGCATGTCGCTGGTGCTAATGGCGCTGGGCGTTCTCTATGTCGGCATCGGCCGGCTTGTGATGAAGCGCACCAAGGCGGGCCAGGCCGCGGTCGAGCGTCACTACCATCAGGTCTTCGCGCATGTGACCGACTCGGTCAGCAATGTCGCCGTGCTGCAGAGCTACAACCGTCTCGGCCACGAGGCCGATACGCTGCGCCGCTATGTCAAGAACCTGCTCGACGCGCAGAACCCGGTGCTCGACTGGTGGGCGATGGCCAATGCGTTGCACCGCCTGTCGTCGACCATATCGATGATGGTTGTGCTTTTGATCGGCGCCTATCTGGTCACCCATGGCCAGCTCAAGATCGGCGACGTCATCGCCTTCACCGGCTTTGCCACGCTGCTGATTGCCCGCCTCGACCAGATGTCGGCTTTCGCCAACCAGATTTCGGAAGCCCGCGCCAAGCTCGAGGACTTCTATCACCTCGAGGATTCGGCCGCCGACTCCGCCGAGCCGGACGGCTTGCGCGACCTCACCAACGTCACCGGCCATGTCCGCTTCGAGAATGTCGGCTTCGAGTTTGCCAATTCGCGGCAGGGCGTCGACGACGTCTCCTTCGAGGTCCAGGCCGGGCAGACGGTTGCCATCGTCGGCCCGACCGGCGCCGGCAAGACGACGCTGATCAACCTCTTGCAGCGCGTCTTCTCGCCGTCTCATGGCCGTATCCTGATCGACGGCATCGACACCCGCACGGTGACCCGCAAGTCGCTGCGTCATTCGATCGCCACCGTCTTCCAGGATGCCGGCCTGCTCAACCGCTCGATCGAGGACAACATCCGCGTCGGTCGTGCCGAGGCGACTTATGACGAGGTTCACGCCGCCGCCAACGCGGCTGCCGCGCAGGATTTCATCCTTGCCAAGAGCGCCGGTTACGACACCGTCGTTGGCGAGCGCGGCGGCCAGCTTTCGGGCGGCGAGCGTCAGCGCATCGCCATTGCCCGCGCCGTGCTCAAGGACGCACCGATCCTGGTGCTCGACGAGGCGACGAGCGCGCTCGACGTCGAGACCGAGGACCGCGTCAAGGAAGCCATCGACGAACTGAGGCGCAACCGCACCACCTTCATCATCGCCCACCGCCTGACCACCGTTCGCGACGCCGACCTGGTCGTGTTCATGGACAAGGGCAAGGTGGTCGAGATGGGCGGCTTCGCCGAACTGTCGCTGCGCAATGGCCGTTTCGCCAGCCTGCTGCGCGCCGGCGGCCTGCTCAACGACGAGGAAGTCCGCCGCCTCAGCCGCACCGTGAATATCGAAGCGGCGTAGCTTTTTTACCTCCCCCTTGTGGGGAGGTCGGACCCGTAGGGTCCGGGTGGGGGTAGTGCCCCACCACCCCCACCCCGCTGCTTCGCAGCGACCCTCCCCACGATGGGGAGGGTAAATAAGACTGCGACAACCGCTCGATTGCCCCGAACGCGCCGCCGGTCTATCTAGACCTTATGAGCGACACCTCCTCACGCCTCGCCGGCTGGACCGACCTCGCCAACCCGACGCGCTTTGTCGGGCTGGCCGACAGGCTGGTGCCGTGGCTGGCGTCGATCGCCGCGATCCTGCTAGCCATCGGTCTCTATATGAGCTTTGCCGCGCCTGAGGATTTCCAGCAGGGCATCACGGTGCGCATCATGTACATCCACGTGCCTTTCGCCTGGCTCGCCATGATGTGCTACACGGTGATGGCGGTCGCCGCGCTCGGTACGCTGGTCTGGCGCCATCCGCTGGCCGACGTCGCGCTGAAATCTGCAGCCCCGATCGGCGCCACCTTCACCGCGCTTGCGCTGGTCACCGGCTCCATCTGGGGCAAGCCGATGTGGGGCACCTGGTGGGTGTGGGATGCCCGCCTGACCTCAGTCTTCATCCTCTTCCTGATGTATCTCGGCATCATCGCGCTGACGCGCGCGCTGGATGACGCCAGCCGTGCCGCCTGGGCCGCCGCCATCATCACGCTGGTCGGCTTCATCAACATCCCGATCATCAAATTCTCGGTCGACTGGTGGAACACGCTGCACCAGCCGGCCTCGGTGTTCCGGCTCGGCGGACCGACGATCGATCCCAGCCTGCTATGGCCGCTGCTGGTGATGGCGCTCGGCTTCACCGTGCTGTTCTTCGCGCTGCACCTGACGGTGATGCGCACCGAGATCCGCCGCCGGCGGGTGATCTCCATGCGCAGGGTGGCGGCAAGGCAGGCCGACTAGCGCGATTTCAAACGGAAGGGACAGCCATGCGCCTGCCGCCAGAAACATTAGCATGTGCTGCTATGTTGCGGTGCGGCAACAAGAATTCTCAAAAGATCGTTCCCGACCTCGCTTTGCTCCTTGATCTCGTTTGCGTTCTTGACAGCTCGGCCGCCAAGCAAGAGTGATATTAGTCACTAGTTGTTGCGAGGGGATTCGACGATGAAACTGTGCCTGCTGGCTGGCGTTTCGACATTTGCATTGGCGCTTGGCTGGAGTTCGGCCTACGCCGCAGACGCGCTTGTCGACGTGCCGAGGGCGGAGGATCTCTGGTACGTCACGCTCTTCGGCGGCGCCAGCTTTGCCAACAATGTGAAGACGGACTACGATAGTGGTCGGTATTCCGTGGATCTTGACAGTGGGTTCGTGATCGGCGGCGCTGTCGGTCGGCGGATCAACGACACGTTCCGCGTGGAAGGCGAACTGTCCTACGCGCGCTACAAGGCAAGCGAGTACAGCTTCAGCTTCCCTCCTGCCGACCAAGGTTCCGGCCCAGCTTCCGGCAATCTGTCGGCCACCTATCTTCTCGCCAACGTCTGGGCCGATGTTGCGCATTTTGGTGATGCCAAACTCTATGTCGGCGGCGGTCTCGGCGCGGCCTATGTTACCGCCGATACTCATTTTGATGGCCACGCCTATGGATACGGGCCTGGCGGCTGGGGTTTCGCCGGCCAGGTGGGCGCCGGTGTTACCTACGCGGTAACGCAGAATGTCGACCTCGATTTCGGTTACCGCTTCAAGGCCGTGACAAGCGTGGATCTAGACGACAATGATGGCGGCGGCACATACGAGAACGCCAAATTGTACTCCCACAATCTCCAGCTTGGCGTTACCCTGAAGTTCTGATTGGTTCGTCGCAGGTCGCGACCGGGATCTGACGGATGCCGCTCTTGCCACGCCGGCAACCCCTGGGTCTGCCGGCAATGATCTCAGCCTCGCTGCCGACCGCCGGTGAGCCGGCGGAAAAGACATTGCAGCGCGGCATCGACCTGCAACGGCGCAAGCGTTTTCGCGAGGCCGAGTTCTGCTACCAGACGGTGCTTCGCACGCAGCCCAAAAATGCCATGGCGCTGAACCTGATGGGCACGCTCGCCATCGAGGCCGAGCATCATGACGCCGCCATTGCCTATATGGAAAGGGCGGTCACGCTCGAACCGGACAACGCCATCTTCCGCAACAATCTCGGCAATGCCTACAATGTCACCGGCAACGTCGACAAGGCGCGCAGACATCTGAGAAAGGCGATCGAGCTCGACGGAGGGCTCATCGAAGCGCTGTGCAATCTCGGCCGCTCCTACCGCAGCCAGCTCGAGGGCGACATTGCCGAAGGGTTCTATCGCCAGGCGCTGGCTATCGACGGCCAGTCGGTGATGGCACTTGCCGGTATGGGCGATTTGCTCACCGACATTGGCCGGCCGGCCGAGGCGGTCGAATGCTTCAGCAAGGCCCTTGCCATCGACCCGGGCCATGTCGAGGCGCTGGCTGGAATGGCGCTTGCGCGCCGGGCGGTCAAGGACGATCCGACGTTGCCTTTGGTGCTGAAACGCCTGGAATTGCCGACAACCACCGATCGCGAGCGGGTAGTGCTGCACCACGCCGCCGGCAAGATGCTCAATGATCAGCGCGATTATGGCCCGGCCATCCGCCATTTCGCGAGGGCCAAGGCGATTTCCGGCAATGACTTCGACATCGACCGGCACACCCAGCTTTACGACAGCTTCATCGACACTTTCGACGCCGGCTTCTTCGAGGCGCGAGCCAATTTGGGAAATCCATCCAGACGCCCGGTCTTCATCGTCGGCATGCCACGGTCGGGAACGACGCTGACCGAGCAGATATGCGCCAGTCATCGCGATATCCATGGCGCCGGGGAGTTGTCGACCATTCGTTCACTTGCCGGCGAACTTGGGTTCGACAAGCTCGACCCAGCCATTTTCACCAAGGCCATGGCGGCGCTCACTGCAGCCAAGGCCAAGGAGCTTGGATCGAAATATCTCGACGATCTCAAAAAGCGCAACAACACGGTGCGGCTTGTCGTCGACAAGATGCCGCACAATTTCGAGCTGCTGGCCTTCATCAGCCTGATCTTGCCGAATGCCCGCATCATCCATTGCCGGCGTGACCCGATGGACAATTGCGCGTCCTGTTTCATGCATAATTTTTCCGAGGCGCACGGCTATAATGCCGATCTGACCAAGCTTGGGCAGTATTACCGGCAGTATGACCGCCTGATGCGCCATTGGGCCAAGGTCATCCCGCTGGATATCCACGACATGCCCTACGAAGAAACGGTCGGCGATTTCGAAAATCGCGCCCGCGGATTGATCGGATTCCTCGGCATCGAGTGGGACGATGCCTGCTTGCGTTTCAACGAAACCGACCGCACGGTGCGGACGCCGAGCCGCTGGCAGGTGCGCCAGCCGATCTATTCATCCTCGGTCGAGCGCTGGAAGCTGTATGGCGACGCGCTGGATCCGCTGAAGGCGGCGCTGGGTCCGGTTTATCAGTCCTGATTTCAGTTGGCCCGAACAACCTCGCGCTCGACGCGCGCTGGCGTAGATTAGACCTGAGTTGCATCGTGCTTTGGGGCCAAATGAAAGCCGAATGCTTTCATGACCGCCAGTGTGGTTTCCAGCGTAGGATTACCGTTTTCGCTGAGCGAGGTATAAAGATGCTCGCGAGCCAAGCCGGTCTTTCTGGCAATGTTGCTCATCCCCTTGGCGCGGGCAACGACACCGAGGGCGGACGCGACGAATTTGGCGTCTCCGGTTTCCATTGCCTCTGCCAGAAACGCCTCGATTGCCGTATCGGAATCGAGCATTTCGGCGGGATCGAAATCATAGATTTTTTCAACCATTGTCGTCACTCCATTCTACGGCCAGGCGCTTGCTGTCCGTATGTCGGTTTCTTGTGAACTTTTATCCCCGCCGCACAGGAGCAGGATGACCGTTTCACCGCGCTTGTGAAATAAACGCGATAGCCGGGCCCACAGTGAATGCGCAATTCACTGATGCCTTCACCCACTGGGGCCACGTCGCCGGGATTTCCTACAATCAAACGTTGCAGCCGAACGGCAATTGCCGCCTTGGCTCTTCCGTCTTTCAGCTTTTGGTGCCACCTCCGAAAGGTGGCTGTCTGCTTCAGGATTGCCATGGTGGCTAGTAAGTTATAAATTACAATTCGTCAATGTCGAAATAGGGCGAGCCTCCAAAACGAAAAGCCTCACCCCATCCGCCCACGCGCTTCCACCTTCAGCGTTTCCAGCACCTTGTCACCGTCGATCAGATGCACCTGGTCGAACAGGTTGGTCACGACGCAGCAATGATCAGGCACCACGCGCACGCGCTCGCCAATGCGAAGCTTCGCACCATTTCCAAGCGTGACCGTGCCATGTTCCTCGCTCAAGCTGGTGACGCGGGCGCCGGGCATGCCGAGCAGCTCGCCAAAATCGGCGAGCCCCAGCGTGTCGCTGGACAGCGCCTTGCTGCCGCTGTCCAGGATGGCGCGGGCCGGCGTCGGATGGCTGACCACGGTGGCGAGCACCGTCAGCGCACAATCGTCGAGCGTGCCGACGCCTTTGGCGACCTGGTAGCGGTCGAGGTAGATGTAGGTGCCGGGGCGGTATTCGGTCACCACGCTGTCCTCGCCCGAGCGCCACATGTCAGGCGTGCCGCCGCTGGAGATGCGTTCACAGGCGAGACCCGAGGCCGCGAGCGTTTGTTTGGCGCCGGCCAGCCACGATTCAGCCTCGGCGGCGCGGCCGGCCGCGGGGTAGGTCATCAGCCCGCCGAAGGTGAGCCCCTTGGCTTGGTCGATCAACTTCGCCAGTGCCAGCGCTTCGGCGGCGCTCTGCACGCCGCAACGGCCCATGCCGGTGTCGCATTCGACCAGAACGGGCAGGGGGTGCCCGGCATCGATGAAGGTGGCGGCGAGCCCTTGCAGCGTTTCGTGGCTGTCGGCCGTCACCGACAGCGTTACGCGGCCATGCAGCGCCTTGAGGCGCTCCAGCTTGGCGCGGCCCAGGATGTTATAGGGCAGAAAAATATCGGAGAGCCCGGCATCGGCCATCACCTCGGCTTCGCCGATCTTCTGGCAGGTGATGCCGACGGCACCCGCCGCCACCTGCTTCTTTGCCCAATAAGGCAGCTTGTGCGTCTTGATGTGCGGCCTGAGCTTCAGCCCGTGGCGGTCGGCATGCGCCTGCGCTCGTGCGATGTTGGCTTCGGCGCGGGCCGCATCGATCAGGATCGCCGGCGTATCGAGGTCGTCTATGCCTTGCATGAATGTCACCTTGGGAAATTTGGCTGGACTTATGGCCCCGATCGGCCCGGATGTCATGGGGCCAGCTTGCAGTTTGCGTCGACACCGCAACGCTGTTCGGCTATGCGCTTTAGGCAGGAACGCGACGCCAAGGGATCACGACCATGAAACGCTCCACCGTCAACGACATCATCCGCGATGCCGACGCCTTTATCCGCTCGTTCGGCTACATCATGCCGCCCTTCGCATACTGGTCGCCGGAAGAGATGAAGGCGCGCAAGGCTGACTCCGCCGCCATTTTCACCTCGCGGCTCGGCTGGGACATCACCGACTACGGCCAGGAGAAATTCGACGAACTCGGCCTGTTCTTGTTCACCGTGCGCAACGGCGTCTATGCCGACATGAAGAAGGGCATGGGCATGCTCTATGCCGAGAAGATCATGATCTCGCGCAAGGATCAGTTGTCACCCATGCATCGCCACAACATCAAGGCCGAGGACATCATCAACCGCGGCGGCGGCAAGCTGGTGCTCGAACTGTTCATGCACGACCGCGACGGTGGCATCGATCCGAAGGCCGAAGTCTCGGTGCCGGTTGATGGCACCATCCACAGGCTGCCGGCGGGCGGGCTGCTGAAGCTCGACCCGGGCCAGAGCGTCACGCTGATGCCCGGCGTCTGGCACGCCTTCTGGGCCGAGGGCAAGGATGTGCTGATCGGCGAGGTCTCGACCGTCAATGACGACCTCACCGACAACGTCTTCCGCGAGCCGATCGGCCGCTTCTCCAACATCGAAGAGGACGTTGCCCCGGTGCACCTTTTGGTGTCCGACTATGAGAAGTGGGTGGGGTAGGCGACGGTACGGTCACCGCCCCAGGTGCCAGATGGTCAGTCCCAGTTCAACTGCTGATGGAATGTCCAAATGCTAATCGTGCTGTCGTCCTTGTAGCTCGTACTGTGCAGGCAAAGAACGATATCGACGGTCGGTGGCGCTTCGATCCTCGCTGTGATCAGACGGGTCCCCTCAGGTGCGATGCCTACGCCTGAGCTCATTTTCCAATTCCCACCGACTTCCCGAAGCCGGTGGGAGGAGTCTGCGAATTGCTCCATCATCGATGCATCGTTAGAAAATGGTGCATCCGTGAGCTTGACGAATTCGTTCCAGGATCCCGAGATCGCGGCCTGAATGGCGCGTTCAATCCTGGCTTCTTCTGCTTCGCTGACGCGAACCGGCATCCCGGAACTCCGATCTAGCGCTGATATTTATCCGCCTTGCGTGTTCCCAGCAGAAGCTTGCGCTCGAGTTGAGCCCGCAGCTCGCCATAATAGGCGGTTAGGAAAGCCCTGGAATCGACCGGCTCGATCGTCATGCCGATCTTGCGCCCGATCGTCTCGGCCACGGCTTTCAGCGCGAAATAGTCGTCGCGGCGCAGCACTTCCTCCAGCTTGTGCAGTTCGGCGATGCCATAGGCATCGAGCTGCGCCTGGGTGAAGCGGAATGCGCGGGTGGTGGTGTCCTGGCGTTGCGACAGGTCTTCGACCAGCGCCAGTTTCGGCGCCTCGACAACCCACGTTCCGGCCAAAAGGTCGCCGATGCGCATGCGGTCGCGGTTGAACAGCGGGAAGAGCGCAAACAGCAGCGTCCACACCAGTCCGAAGATCGTCGTCAGCGTGTCGGCGAGCCCCATCTCGCTGCGGCCGAGGATGATCGACAGCGGCAGGAAGATCTCGATCTCGCGCATCAGGTTGCGGGCGATGACCTGATCGACCGAAAGGCCGGCGCCGCTGCGCGACGCCACCCGGATGCCGAGCATCCGTTTGCCGGGCGTGGCGGCGCGGCGGCCGGCTTCGAAGACGATGAAATAGGCGTTGCGCAGGAAGAAGATCAGGATGATCCAGACGATGAACAGCGGCTGCGCGCCTTCGCCTTTGAGGCCGGCCAGCCCGAACAGTGCAACGATCGAGATCACGATCGCCGTGACGATGATGATGACAAAGTCGAGCAGGAAGGCGGCGGCGCGGGTGCCGGCATCGGCGAGCTTGATCCGGAGATCGACCCCTTCCGGCGTGATCAGCGGCCGTATCGTCAAGACGGCAGCGCGCCTAGCGGTCGCCATGCCGCACCACCCTGAACACATAGAAATAGCAAAGCCACAGCGTCAGCATGACGCCGCCAATGGCATAGCGTGTCACGTCGCTGGTGATCACCTGCCTGCCGATGCCTTCGAGCAGGCCGGCAAACAAAAGCATGATCGTCACCCCGACCATGGTGGTTGCGGCCACGCGCCCGGCATCGGCAGCAGCCGTCATCCGCGTCAGTTCGCCGGGGAAGGCGATGCGCGTGCCGATGCGCATGCCGGCGGCGCCCGCCAAGGCGATCGCGAACATCTCGGTGGTGCCATGGATGGACAGCCATCCGCCCAGCTCCAGCCAAAGCCCCTTGGCGACGTAGATCTGGAACATCGCGCCAAGCAGGCAGCCATTCATCAGGATCAAGAGCACGCTCGGCACCGCGAAGGCAAAGCCCAGCGCGAAGGCCAGGATCGCCACCTGGACATTGTGCGTGAACAGATAGGCGGCGAAGCCCGACAGGAAATTGCTGTCGGCGCCGTCATAAAGCACCTGTCGCAGGACTTCGACTGAGGCGTCCGGGTTGCGCCCGCCGGCCAGGCTCGGCGGAATGATGGCGTCGAACCAGCCCTTGTCTTTGGCCACCAGCCAGTAGCCGGCGCCGGCGCCGACAAAGGTCAGGACGACCGACAGCAAGGTCTCGCGCCACAAATCCCGAATGGCATGCGGCCAGTCATGCAGGAAGAAGTCGCCGATGCGCTGCCGCAAGCCGCGACGTGCGCCATAGAGGTAGAAGTAGCCGCGCAGGCAAAGCGCTTCGAGATAGCTGACCAGCGCATTGTCGAGCGACGTCGCCCGCGCCACCGAAAGCGAGGACAGCGCCGAGCGGTAGAGCAGCGGCAGCGACAGCAGTTCGTCTTCCGATAGCGTGCGTGGCGCACGTTTCTCGACCCGGGCAAGCAGCGCCTCGAACGCCTTCCAGTCGGCCTCGCGCTCCGAACGGAAGCTCGCCAGCGACTGGCGCACCGCATCCTTGCCGACCAGCGCGTTCACAACAGATCCTCTCGCTTGAGCTCGAGATAGCGCTCGACCAGCGCCGGCCCGAGCCTCTGATGGTCGGCTTCGATGACATGCGCGCCGAGCAGCCTGAGCCTGCCGATGACGACCTGCCTTTCGCGCAGCAGCCCGCCGGCGACGACGGAGCGCGCCACATCCTCCGGTGCGTCCGGCGGCATGTCGGCCAGTGTCTCCAGTTCGACATCCCTCATCATCATGAACAGCACCAGATGCCGTTCGGTGAGCCGGCCGACGGTGCGCAGCATCACTTCGGCGCTGATCGGATCGACGAAGTCGGTGAAGATGATCACCAGCGAGCGCCGGTCGAGCCGCGCCGCCAGCGTCGTCAGCGCCAGGGTGAAATTGGTCTCTTCGGTGGAATAGTCGATCTCCGCCGCCCGCTTCTGGATCATGGCGAAGCTGGCGGAGCCGCGCACGGCGCCGCTGGAAACGAGCGGCCGCGCGTCGAAGCCGAACAGGGAGACCATGTCGCCGCCCTTCAGCGCAATGAACGCCGACAGCAAGGCTGCGGTGACGGCGCGGTCGACCTTCGGCACGCCGTCGACGGGCTCGCACATCAGCCGGCCGCTATCGATGGCCAGCACGATGTTGTTGTTCTCCTCGATACGGAATTCGCGCGCCAGAAGCCTGCCGTGGCGGGCGCTGCGCTTCCAGTCGATCATGCGCCGGCCCATGCCGGGCTGGTAGTCCTTGAGCGCCTCGAATTCGCGGCCTTGGCCGGCGCGGCGCTGCGCATGTCCGTCGGGCAGCGCCTGGCGCTGCAGAAGCGTGATCGCCTCGTCGCGGGCGCTGCTGACGTTGGGCAGCACCGCCACCTTGCCGTCCATCGGCAGCACCACCTGGTTCCAGACCAGCCCGAACGGCCCGCGCCAGCGCACCCACAGGCGATCGAACGTGGCAATGCCGCGCCGCAGCGCCTGAAATCTGAGATCGAGCGATGCGCTGCCGGCCTCGGCGGTCGATGCGCCGCCGGTGCCGCCCAGCGGTTGCAGCCGCTCGTCATGGCCAAGACGCGCCTGCACGGCGCGCGGCCGTCCGCCGAGCCTGGCGGTGACATTGACGGTGAGCTGGCCGCCGACGCTGACCTGCGGCGGGGCGTGGATGCTGGCGTTCAGAGAAGCCCGTCCGCGCCCGGCGGCCGCGTCCACGGCCAGGAAAGCAAGCAGCGCGCAGATCCACAACAGGCCGAGATACCACATCGACGGCAGCGCGAGCGCGATCAGGAAGGCCGGTATTGCACCGGCCGCACCTGCCCAGACTGCCCGGCCGCTCGGATAAATCAACGTGGCGCTTCCGTCTGGTCTACAAGGTCGGTCACGATCTGTTCGACCAGGCGGCCGTCGATCTGCGCCGCCGGCGACAGGATAACGCGATGGCGCAGCGCCGGCACGGCAAGCGCCTTGACGTCGTCGGGGATGACATAGGCACGCCCGTCGAGCGCTGCCCGAGCCCGTGCAGCTCTCGCCAACATGGCGCCCGCACGCGGGCTGGCACCGACTTCCAGATCGGGGCTGGCGCGCGTGGCCCGCACCAGCCTTGCGATATAGTCCACGACGTCGTCGACCAGCGTAACCTCGCCGACGGTCGCCAACGCCTTCTCCAGCGTCTTGCGGTCGGCCTGGGCCTTGATGCCGTACTGCTTGATGTCGTGCGAGGCGGTGCCGCCGCCATGGTGGATGATGATCGCCTTTTCCTCTTCCGGGCCGGGGTAGCTCACCCGGTGCTTGAACAGGAAACGGTCGAGCTGGGCTTCGGGCAGGGGATAGACGCCCTGGTGCTCGATTGGGTTCTGCGTCGCGACCACCATGAAGTTCGGGCCGAGCGCATGGGTGGTGCCGTCGAAGGTGACGGCATGCTCCTGCATCGCCTCCAGCAGGGCTGCCTGGGTCTTCGGCGGCGTTCGGTTGATTTCGTCGGCGAGCAGCAGATCGCAGAAGATCGGGCCGCGCGTCAGCGTGAACTGCCCGGTCTGGAAATTGTAGATGTTGGAACCGACGATATCGCCGGGCATCAGGTCGGGCGTGAACTGGATCCGGCCATAGGCGACGCCCAGCGCGTGGGCAAAGCAGCGCGCCGTCATCGTCTTGGCCGTGCCCGGCGGTCCTTCGAGCAATATATGCCCGCCGGCGAACAATGCCGTGAGCATCAGATCGACCGTATCGTGTTGCCCGGTGATGGCCTTGGCCACCTCTTCCCTGATCTGTGTCGCCAGGGCCTTCACATCATCGACGTTCACCGAGCCTCCTTGCCGTCCAGTCGTGCAGCTTTTCGGCTGCATCATGCATTTGTGTCAGGGTCTTTGCCGCGTTCGCAGCTTGCAGGCGGGTCGTGAACCCGCCGGCTTCGTCCTTGTCGCGGGAATCGAGCCAGCGGTCGAGCGCTTCGCCCTGCAAACCGTGCGGCGCGCCGAGCAGCGCGCCGGCGCGCACCCGCGCCAGGGTTCCATAGCGGTCGCCCAGTTCCTCCAGCCGGCCGGCGCGGCGCAACAGCATCGCCGTGGTGTCGACCAGCGCGCGTTTGCCGAAGGCGATGGCGCGCTGATCGGCCCGTGGCGGCCCGAACCGGCCAAGGCCATGCAGGAAGGCAAGTGCCGCCGCCGCCAGGATGGTCAGCGTCAGCGCCAGGAAGGGCGGCTCGACCAGAAGCTTGGCGAGATCGTATTTTC
Source organism: Mesorhizobium sp. M0001 (assembly GCF_040324255.1). Classification (NCBI taxonomy): domain Bacteria; kingdom Pseudomonadati; phylum Pseudomonadota; class Alphaproteobacteria; order Hyphomicrobiales; family Phyllobacteriaceae; genus Mesorhizobium; species Mesorhizobium sp. M0001. The sequence goes on along the minus strand of NZ_JAMYVS010000005.1, from coordinate 245,361 downwards.
GCCCGACGCCATGCAGCGTCAGGTCGAACATGACAGCACCCTCTTCGGGCTGCAGGAGCTCGATCAGCTTGAGCGCCGCCGCCGCCTTGTCGGGATCTTTCAAGCCGGCGTTATTGATGAGATCGGGGTCCGTCAGAATGTAGAACCGCTCGTCTTCGACCTCGGTCAGCACGGCCTTGCCGTTGCCGGCGGCAATCAGCGGGTGTTCGTCGGCCACCCATTGCAGCTGGTCGGGAACGCTGACCATTTGCCCTGAGACGTCGAGTTGCTTGACCGTGGTCTCACCTTCGCCGAGCTTGGCCTTGGCGATGCGGCCGAGCCAGTCGTTGACCACGACGTCCGGCAGCCGCTGGATCTTCATCTCCCACCCCTCGTGCTCGAACAGCGGCAAGGTCGCCCATTTGGGCAGCACGAACAGCGTATCCAGGCCCTTGCGAAGCTTGACGATGTTGGCAAGCGCATCCGGGTCGCTGTCGGGCGAAATCGTGACGATCAGGAGGTTTGTGTCGATCTGGAGATCGCTGTCGGACCGCGCCATGTCGGGCGCTTCGCCGGTCAGCTCCAGCCATTCCGCCAAGCCGGCATAGCCGATGCCGCTCTTCGACAGCGGCGTTGCGCCACCGACGCTCGGCTGGCGAAAATCGGGGGCATAGGTCGACAAAAGGAAGAAGCCCGCCGCCGCGAGCAGGCTGGCGAAAATGCCCCAGAACACCGTCCTGCGGCTGAACGGTTCCTGCTGGGCGATGTCGGCTGTCGTGTCACTCACATCCAGGCATCCCTGAAGACGAATCGCTCATAGGCGCTGCGCGCCTCCTGCCAGCCCTCGGGCCCGACCGGCCGGCGCGCGAACAGAGCGGCCTCGACGATGCGCGCGATCTGGGTAAAGGCGCCACGCGCCCGCGTTGGCAGCGACGCCGCTCCCGCGATATCGCGCGCGGTCAGCGACGGGCGCAGGAAGTCGGGCAGGCGGCCGGCAATGTCGGCAACGCTGCGGCGCAGCAGGAGATGCACCGCCTCGTCATACTCGCCCCGGGCGGCGAGCGCATCGGCTTCCGACAGCAGGACCTGCGCGGCGCCAACGTCGGGGTGCCATGTCGCTTCCGCCTCGGTCACGCTCTTTTTGCGCCACCAGGGCAGGCGCCAGGCGACGCCTTTCACCTCAAGGAAAATCAGCATGAGGATGATGGCGGCACCTGTGATCACCGCTCCCCAGAACAGGTAGATCATATAGGGGCCGAGCCACTTGAGGAACTCGCCCAGCGGCTTCAGCCACTCCGGCGTCTCCGGCGGCCTGAAGGCCGGCAGGTCGAACTGGATCGAATCGTCCGACAGCAACTGCTTGTGCAGTTTGGCCAGCCATTCGGCTTGCGCAGCGTCCGGCTGTGCAGCAGTCACCTTCTCGCCCCCCTGCAACCTGCGGTTCGCGAGCCGACACTGGCAATACGCCAAGGCAATTGCAAGCGGCGGCAACCGCAAGTATCAATATCGGTGATTTATACTTTCTGATTTCGGGTATCCATTAGTCGGGGGGAATGTAACATGACGTCAATCGCGAGCGAGCGGCCGGAACGGTTCAGCGTCGGCAGGGCTTTCAGCAATACGTTTTCGGTAATCGGACGCAGCTTCGTCCCACTTGCCGCCATCGTCGGCCTTTTTTCGACGCTGCCTGCGCTGCTGTACAACATCTGGAGCTTTAGACAGATTGCAAAGATAGCAGTACCTGGGGCGAGCTTCGAGCAATCGGCTATGGCGGGCTATGGTGCCGTTTCGATGATTGCCGGCCTGGTGCTCCTGATCTTGGCCTTTCTGGCGCAGGCGGCGCTGGTACGAGCGACAATCGAAGATTTGAACGGCAAGCGCCCGTCGATTGGCGATTGCATTCAGATAGCCCTGCGCAGCTTCCTCCCCACGCTCGGAATTGGTCTTGTGATCATCGTGGCAATGTTTCTGATGGCGATGATATTAACGGTCATCACCATGGCCATCCCCATCGTCGGCGGTGTGATTGCACTTCTGTCGCTCATCCCCATAGCCATGTGGCTGATCAGCATATCGGTGGCTGTGCCCGTCGCAGTTCAGGAAAGGCCTGGCGTCTTCGCCTCGATTTCGCGAAGCAGGGCGCTGACGAAGGGAAGCCGCTGGCGGATATTCGCGCTGTTTCTGGTCCTCGGCATTGTTGCGATAGGGCTACAAGTGGTTTTCACCTTGCTGTTTCAGGCTGCTATTGCGAGCGGCGGGATCAGCACGACCGGTCTCGTTGCCGCTGCCATCGGAAGCAGCCTGCTGTCGACAATCGTTTCGGCGGTGATTTCGGTGGCGATTGCCGTCACCTATGTCGAGCTGCGCCAGGTCAGGGAAGGCACCAGCGTCGACGAACTGGCCGAGATCTTCTCGTAAGCCGACGGGTTTGCACCGCCTTGACCCGGTCAGGTCAAGGCGGGTGCCAGGGCAGGAGGCATCGTGACGTCACTGGCGCAGGACCGACCGGAAAAATTCCGCATCGGCAGGGTCTTCAGCAACAGCTTCGCGGTCATCGGCCGCAATCTGGGTTTCCTTGCTGTGGTCGTCGGACTTTTCTCAACCCTGCCCGCACTGCTGTACAACCTCTGGAACCTGTCCCGGGTGGCTACATTGGTGAACGTCGACAGCGCCGGGAACGCCGCCGCTTTCGAAACGTCGGCCATGGGAGACTACTCGGCCTTGTCGATAATCGCTTCCTTGATCATTTTCGTGCTGGCCTTGTTGGTGCAAGCGGCGCTTGTCAGGGCGGCGATCGAGGATTTGAACGGCAAGCGGCCGGTCATCGGCGACTGCATCCAGATAGCATTGCGCAGCTTCTTGCCCACGCTGGGCATAGGCATTCTGGTCATTGTCACTGTGGTGGTGGCTGTTTTTGTGATGGTTTTCATCGCCTGGGTCATCCCCCCTATCGGCTGGCTGATCGGGCTTGCCCTGGCGTTGATCCCAGCTTTTATGTGGCTGATTTCCGTGTCGGTTTCCGTGCCCATTGCGGTTCAGGAGCGGCTTGGCGTGTTCGGCTCGATATCGCGCAGCCGTGCCCTGACCAAAGGCAGCCGCTGGTCGATATTCTGGCTGCTGCTGATCATTGGCGTGGCGGCGATGCTCATCCAGGCGGTGTTCTCGTTGTTTTTCGGACTGGCGCTCGCCACCGCCGGCGGCGTCACCGGTGTCGGTGTCCTGGTCGGAGCGATTGGCAGCACTCTGGTGTCGACGATCTTTTCGACGATGCTGTCGGTGACCATTGCCGTCACCTATGTCGAACTGCGCCAGGTCAAGGAAGGCACCAGCGTCGACGAACTGGCGCAGATTTTTTCGTAACGGCACATCGACCGGGGTAGGGCAATCGTGACGTCGATGACGCCGGAGCAGCCAGGCAAATTTCGCATCGGCAGGGTTCTCCGCGATACGTTCGCGATTATCCGGCGCAATCCGGTGCTGTGCTTGGGAGTGGCGTTGTTCGTATACGCCTTGCCGGAGTTTGGATTTTCCTACTGGTTCTGGGTATCCGTTGGGTCGGTAGAGCCCGAATACTCGATGCGACGGTTGACGATCACGGCAATCTTCATGTTGGGCTTTTTTGTGCTGGGGGCTTTCATGCAGGCGGCATTGACGCGAGCGGCCCTGATGGATCTGCGCGGCGAACGGCCGTCGGCACGCGATTGCATCAGAACAGCCTGTGCGCTTCTGCTACCGGCAAGCGCCGCCTCGATCCTGATCACATTCGCCTTCTGGCTGGGCCTGGTACTCATCATCGTTCCCGGACTGTTGCTGCTGGCGCGCTGGTCGGTCACGACGCCGGTAATTGTCGGTGAAGGGCGTGGCGTGTTCGCCAGCATGCAACGCAGCCGCGACCTGACCAAAGGCAGCCGCTGGCCGTTGCTGTGCATCTGGCTTGTCGTGCTCGTGCCTTCAATCACCGTGGATATTTGGGCGAACGCCTTCTTTTTCTCATTTGGTCTGACACTGGGCTTTTTGCTCAACGCCCTGGTCGATACAGCCCAAGGCTTGGTGGTATCGATCGCCATCGTCGTCATGTATGTGGAGTTGCGACAGCTCAAGGAAGGCACCAGCATCGACGATCTGGCTGAGATTTTCTCGTGAGCGAACGTCGCCGATTTCGGTCGGTTGGCTGCCCTCTCAACGACAGCAGCTACGGTCCGCCTGCGGTCTCGTCCGGCACAGGCATGACGACGTGATCGCCACATTAGCCTTGGCCAGTGCTACGTCGAGCTTCTCCTGCACCCCCGGCAGTTCCACGCTCTCGCCGCCGCTTCAGACATTCCACCAACCCGTGCAGCGACCAGACATTGTCGGGGTGCTGGGCGCAGCGCTGGACCTTGCCGCTCAGGCCGAGGTCGTCGCGATAGACCTGCTCGGCCTCGTCAGTGTGGCCCTGGTCGAGGACCAGTGCCGCCAGCGCATGGCGCGGCGGTGCATCCAGGCCCAGGGCTCGGTGTAGGACAGATTGTCGTCGAGTTCGACGGATTGGCGCAGATGGGCGTAAGAGTCGTCATGCTGCCCCTGGTGGTAGGCCAACTCGCCATCGAGCAAGGCGGCGCCGACGGCTAGCGAGGCCCGTGCCGGGTTGCTGAGGAAGCGCCGCTCGGGCGCAATGCTCTCGACATGCCTGCGGAAATTTTCGCGCTCACGCTCGGCTGCCGCGAATTGCTTGAGCGTCGCATGGGCGACGCCCTTGGCGTAGTGCTGCATGGCGGCGGCCAGCACATAAAGTGCCGGCTCGTCCACCATCGGCTCATCGATGATCTCCTGCCAGCGGCCGAAGCGCACCTGCACATGCGATTTTATCGCATGATAGCCCTCCACTGTTTGCGTCAGCTTTGGCCGGTCCTGGATGGCGACCACGTCGCGCGTGACCAGGCTGCGCACCTTGTCAGCCGCCCACAGTGCCGGCTGGTACTGGCCAAGGAACATGCAGGTGAACATCATCAGATGCAAATCGTGGCAGCAGCCGAGCAGATAGTAGGTCGTCTCACCGGCATAGGCGAGGTAGAGGTCGTTGGCGCGCACCGCCTTTTCGCTGGCCAGCTTTGCCTTCTCGTACTCGCCGCACAGCACATGGATATGGCCCGGCATATGGTTCATGTGGCCGGCATCGGGGCACATGGTGCCGAGCCGGTCCGCCGAGCGCATGCCGCGTTCCGGCTGCGTCGACATCTCGAGCAGATGGATATGCAGGTGCAGGATCGCCGGATGCGGCGCAGTGCCGGCTTCGTCCGACAGCCGGATCGATCGCTCGCAGACCTCCAGCGCCTCCAGCACATCTAGTTCGGCGCCGGCTTGCCGGTTTTCAAATCCCACAGCCGCCGCACGGTGCGCATCATCAGCGCCTCGACGGTGAGAGCCATCACGTCATGGTCGTCGGGAAAGTCACAATAGACCTACCGCATCGCGGCGGCAGCGTAAGCATTGTCCCATTGTTCGAATTCCGCCGGCGTCACGCCATGCGGCTGCTGGAAGCGTGCGGCCAGCGCCTCGATCAGCCGCTGCTCGACGGGGCTTGCGCCCGCAGAACCAGCCCGCGCAAGCTGGACATGATCAAAGCAGCGTCGCGCGGCGCGGTTAGCCTCGTCCTTGCCGTGCTCCTTCCAGGTGAGGTTGTAAAAAGGCTCGGCGGCATAGGCGATGCCCCAATACACGAAGGCGCAATCAGGATCGGTCTCCAGCGCCTTTTCGAAGCACTTTATGCCTTCCTCATGGTTGAAGCCGTAGCACCAGTTCAGCCCGATATCGAACCAGCGCTGTGTTTCAGCCGAAGAGGTGGAGATGGGGCGGCGGTAGGTGCCGAGGTCGAAATGATCCATGCGTACATTTCTCACACATTGAAGTGCCATGGGACTAGCTGATGCTGGATATCACCGACGAGTCGCCGATAGGTGCAACACGTCGAAGTGTGTATAACCTCAGGCGGAATGCCGAGCCGCCAACGACAGCGCTGCAGAATCGTGCTAGAAACCTTGCTTAATGTTCTCTATATGTTCTCATTCGTTCTGACCTTGGGGCATCTAAGCGAATGATCACTTTTCTTGAAAGCAGCGTATTTGAATCTCCCGCGCAGACGCTGGTGAACACCGTCAACACGGTGGGTGTCATGGGTAAGGGAATCGCCAGGGAGTTCAAAAGCAGGTACCCGCGAATGTTTCGGGAGTATCGCGATCTTTGCGAGGCGCGCGCCCTTCGGATTGGCAATCTCCATCTGTGGCGATCCGACACGCGGTGGGTGTTGAATTTTCCAACTAAAACCACTTGGAAACTGCCATCGAAGATAGAGTACATCGAGCACGGTCTGCAGAAGTTCGTCGCGGCTTATAAGGACTTAGGGATCACCTCGGTTTCTTTTCCGCCTCTGGGATGCGGCAACGGCAACTTGAATTGGGAAGACGTTCGTCCTTTGATGGAACGCTATCTGGCTCGAGTAAGTATCCCCGTTTACATCCACGACATACAGGTTCCTTCGGATTTTGTAGCAGAGCACAAAGAGCGAGTAAGAATCCCGGAAGATTTTGCGGAGTTCTCTGAGGATCTAAGGAAGCTTGCCAAAGGTCACGTGTTCGCAACTTCCAAAGAGTCTCAATTCACGGTGCAGATGCAAACAGACAACTCTCTTGTTGTGGAGCATCAGTCGGGGAAGAAAGAGCGAATTGATGGGGAGTTGCTCCAAGCCTCATGGGTCAGGCTGCGAGAGAGGATACTCTCAATAGATAGTTTCTCAGACGCAAAATCACAGCGCCTAAAGAGTTACCTTTTTCCGATCCTGTCCGAGCTTCCTTATATCTGTTCGGTGAAGTCTCGAACAGGTGCTTCAACCGCATCTCGGGCAGAAGCGCTTTTCTTAGATCGCGATCAATACACTCCCTACACTGTGGCGAAACCGACGCAAGGATGGCTATTTCAATAGCGAGGGCCGATCAGCATATCGCGACCTTGGGACCTCGCCTTGATCGTTTTGCATCAAGGACGGGTTGGGGTCGGTCTCTCTATCACGCATGCCAAATCGAAGTTGCCGCAGAAATCTTGCGGGGTGGCGAGATTATATGCCGCAATGGAGTGCCCGCTTTGCTATGTGACGTCGCCAATCAGGGTGCTTTGAACAACAATCCAGCCGCTCATAACTATGTACGGTTATATTTCAGGCCCAAGAACAGATTCCATTTAAAGACCGAAGGTATAAAGGCTCGGAGTGACCCCAATAGGGCGGATCCTCATATGTGCATTCCTGTGATGTTAGTGTTTGACCTAATATCGGTGCTCACCCTAGCGTCTAGCCGTTTTGTTGCCGGAAACTTTGCTAATTCTAATCAGATACCGAGAGACGGAGACAATCAATTTGACCAACTCAAATTTGAACATATATATCATGACTCAGCAGTCTCTCAGGACGAAATGCAACACATTCACAATATGAGAATGTCTGAGGTTGTCGTCCCCCAAAGACTGAGTCTCGCAACCCTGAATTACGTTGTGTGCAGGACGATCCATGAAGAGCGCTATCTGAAGCGGCTGCTTGGACCGGGAGCATGGAATTACAATTTCGCGGTAGAGAAAGGCGGATCAGTCTTTTTTCGTCGTGGTATGTTTATCAGTGAATTGTATACCGAAAACGGGGAATTGCATTTCGAGTTCAGATCACCTGTTTCTGCATCGAAACCCCAGTATGAGGTCAAGGTGACCTGCGGCGATCAGCATTTCCGATATGAGATAGCTCCAAGCAGATGGCGCATTCCGGCCATCGTAAATCCGAACCCCAATGCCATCTGGAAGATCGAGATAGAAGGGTGCACAGCATACGAAGGAGTAGTTCCAGCTGCTGGGCCAGTCGTCGCCTAGCTCTAATTCTGTCTTATCTACCCCGACCGGGCGACACCAATTGAATCAGCCCTCCAGCCACACCTTCTCGAAGTGCTGCTCCAGCGACTGGTGCTGTTCGCAGCCTTGCACGCCCTTGCGATAGGTGCGGTAGACCGAGCGCCAGTAGGGCTGGATGATGATGCCGGCATCGCGCAGATTCTGTTCGATCTTGGCCATGATCTCCTTGCGCTGGGCGGCGTCCGGCGTTGCCAGCGCCTTGTCGAGAAGCGTGTCGAATTCCTTGTCGGCATAGGCGCTTTCGTTCCAGGCGGCGCCCGATTTGTACGCGAGCGCCAGCACCTGGACGCCGAGCGGGCGGCCCAGCCATTCGGTTGTGGAGAAGGGGTATTTGCTCCAGTCGTTCCAGAAGGTCGCCGCCGGCAACACGGTGCGTTTGATCTTCAGGCCAGCCTCGCGCATCTGCGCGGCGATCGCGTCGCCGGTGCTCTTTTGCCATTCGATGTCGACCGAGATCAGCTCGAATTCGTGGTCGGCCTTGCCGGCTTCAGTGAGCAGTTTCTTGGCCTGATCCATGTCGCGCTTGGCCGGGCCGATATCGGCAAATTCCGGATGCATCGGGCCGACATGGTGGTTGTCGGCCGGCTTGCCGCGGCCGCCGAGGCCGAGCGCCAGCACGGCGGAATTGTCGACGGCAAGCTGGGCGGCGCGGCGCACCTTGACGTCGTCATAGGGTGCGTTGCCGACATTGAAACGGGCAACGATGGTCGATCCGGTGGCGATCTCGGAATTCAGCAAGCCCATCTGCTCGGTCTGCGACACGGCGTCGGACGCGGTTTCGTGGTCGGTGTCGATCTCACCGGATTCGAACGCCGACAGCATGGCGTTGGGGTCCGAGCCGTAATCGACCCATTTGATGCCATCGAGATGGAAGTCGCCTTTCCACCAGGGCTTGTCCTTGCGCTTCACCTCAGCACTTGTCTCGGCATTTCAGCTGACCAGTTCGCAGGGTCCGGTGGTGATCGCCAGCGCCTTCATCGGATCGTCGCCGCCCTCATAGGAGCGGTGCATGATCAAAGCCGGATAGTCGGCCATACCGGCGATCAGGGAAATGTCGGGCTTCGGCAGATTGAGTTTGACGGTGAAGTCGTCGACCTTCTCGATGCCGCCGTCGACCGGTTTCCTGGTGTCGGCATTAATCAGCGCACCCATGCGCGCGGCGACCGAGTTGCCGGCGACGGAAGCATCGCACCAGCGGGTGAGATTGTGGATGACGTCGTCGGCGTTGAAGGTGTCGCCATTCGACCAGGCGATGCCCTTGCGCACATGCAGCGTCAGCGTCCTGGCGTCGTCGCTGGTTTCCCAGCTTTCGAGCAGCCACGGCTCGAAGGTGAAGTCGCGGTTCCAGCGCACCAGATATTCGTTGCAATGGCGCGCCACATTGGACATCTCGACACCGTCGAAGGTGCGCGGATCCTTGAAACCCTTGACGTTCATGGCGACGCGCAAGGTGCCGCCGCGCTTCGGCTCTTCGGCCCGGGCAGGTGACGCGCTGAGGCCGCCCAGCGCCAGCGCGCCGGCAGCACTGACGCCAAAGCCGGCCATGATGGCGAGATATTCGCGCCGGTTGACGCCGCCTTTCCTGAAATCATCGGCAACGGGCTTCGCCTGCGGGTGCAAATTACGGTCGGTCAGCATGAATTTCATCGTCGTTCCCTTTTTTGTTGGGCGCCCCGACGGTCCGCTTCCGCTGGGGGCGGATGCGATCGCCGAGGCGCCGTTGCCTGAGCAGGTGATGATAAAGCGGGCCGACACCGGGAAATGTTCGCTTTTCCGCAATTCTTGTGCACTGCTCCGCAGTGGTAGATGGCCAATCTCCCCCCTTGTGGGGGAGATGTCCGGCAGGACAGAGGGGGGCGCTGTCCCGCCATCCCGTCTGCCGACTGGAGTATCTTCACAGATAATCGTTGCGTTGATTTAGGATACTGAAGGGCCGCGATCCTTCGCGCCCCCCTCTGGCCTGCCGGCTTTCGTCGTTCGGAAAGCCAAGCAATTGGCTTTCCATCCGCTACGCGGACCACTCCTCAACCCCCATGAGGGGGAGATCAGCGCTTCGCCGCCTCAATATGGCCAGTCGTTCTTGCCGAGCACGGCGACGGCGGCGATGGCTGCAAGCGTGCACACGAACGCCTCGCCGGCGCGCTGAAAACTTTTGCGGGCGCGCAGAAAACTGTGCACCAGCCGCGGCTCCTCATACCACCAGGCGCGGCCGCCGGCGGCAACGATGCGGTCGCGATAGGTCTCGCCGTCCGACGACAGCGGATCGCACTGGGCAGTGATGATGACAGTCGGCGGCAGGCCGGAGAAGTCGTTGTCTTTCAGCGGAGAAAAAGTCGGGTCGTCGGGCGACTGTGCCGGGGCAGCGCGAATGGTGCGGTAGAACGCGATGTCGCGCAGCGTCAGCAACGGTGCCTCGGCATGTTCGACATAGGAGCCGGCACTCTCGTCGCCGCCGAGGCCGGGATAGATCAGCACCTGGCCGGCCGCCCGGCGCAGGTGGCGGCGAGACGCGTGCGCGACCGCGGCGGCAAGGTTGCCGCCGGCGCTTTCGCCGACGAGCACGATCGGCAAGTCCGTTGTCACCGCCGCCCATTCGAACACGGTCAGCGCGTCGTCGAAGGCGGCCGGGTGGGGATGTTCCGGCGCCAACCGGTAGTCGGCCGAGACAACGTCGAAACCGGTGCCGGCGCAGATCTCGGCGCAGATGTCGTCATGGCTGTCGAGCCCGCCAAGCACAAAGCCGCCGCCATGATAGTAGACGATGACGGCGCGCACGGGCTTGCCCGCCATCCGATAGTAGCGGATCGGGATGGCGTGCCCTGCATCGGCGGCGATGATGCCGCCGCTGGCCGAAACCCCTTTGGGATAACCCTGATGGAAGGCGCGGCACATCGCATCATAGACCGACCTTTGCTCGGCGATCGGAAGTTCGGCGATTTCTGGCGGGAACCAGTCATTGACCAGGTCGATATACTCCCACAGCGCCGGATCGAGCAGGGTGGCGTATTTCCCCCGCCTGGCGGTCTTGAGCTTGTGGACCGTGCCCATCTCTCAGAGCTCGCCGTAGAGCCGTTCGGCGTTTTCAAACGTGAAGCGCAGCGGTACCGAGCCTTCGACCTGCCATGCATCGATGGTGTCGCCCGCCATCAGCCGGCACGCGTCTATCGTGTTGGTGACGGCGCCGCCATAGAGCCGGTTGGCAAGGTTGAGGATGGCGGTCTGGTGCATGGCGGCACTGCCGCTGCCGCAGGCATCCTTGACCAGAAGCACGCGAAAGCCGGATGCCACCGCGTCCTTCACGGTGGCGTCGATGCAGGCCTCGGTCCAGACGCCGGCGACGATCAGCCATTCGATGCCGCGCGCCTTGAGTTCGGTTGCGCCAGGTCCGGCGCCGAAGGCGCTGGCCTGAGTCTTGACCAGCATCGTCTCGCCGGCCGCGGGCGCCACCTCATGGCAAATCTCCGTCAGCGGATCGGTCTTGTCGGAAAAGGCGGACTTGCCGTCGGCGTCGAGCGGATGGAACGGACGCGCCTTGGCGGTATCGACGATATAGGCCCAGTGATACAGCGGCACGAAGTTGCGCCGCGCCGCCGCCTGCAGGCGCTGGACGTTGGCAAGCACCTCGCCAAAACCTTCGACCAGATAGCGCTTGTCCTGCCGATGCTCTTCCTGGAGGTCGATGAACGCCGCGGCGACCGTGCCGCGTTTGATCGAGATGGGGCTTTTCATGTGGACGGGCCTGGGTTCGCGACCGCCGCCGCCGTTCTTCTCGCAAGGGCAGCGCAAGCGATGAAGATTGGTCGGCGTCCTCCGAACTTCGTCATCCCAGGGCGAAGCAGCCGCGCAGCGGCGTCGCGGAGACCCGAGGATCCATGCCGTGACGCTGGTCGGAGAGTGCGGCGGAGCAGAACTTGCACCGTTGGGGCGCGGATGAGTCCCGGCATGGATCCTAGGGTCTGCGCCGCGTCGCTGCGCTCCTTGCTTCGCCCTAGGATGACGAAGGCATAGCTGCCGCGACTATTCCCGAAGGTTTGCGATACCGCGCTGACGTTAGTGAGGGACGCTGCGATCAAACCTGCTTCTCCAGAAATTCATCCTCGTAGGGAAAGCGCGACAGAAGCTCGGTGCCGGTGTCGGTTATCAGGATTTCGTCCTCTAGCTTGACGCCCTCGCGGCCGCCTTTCTCGCCGATATAGCTTTCCACGCTCACCACCATGCCGGGCACGACAACACCGTCGCGGCCATAGGTCTCATAGTCCATGGCATGCGCGATGAACGGCGTCTCGCCATGCATGCCCACGCCATGCATCACCGAGGTATAGCGCTGGTCGACGAAACGGTCCGGGATTTTCCACGCTCTTTCGGCGATCTCGCGAAACGCCATGCCAGGTTTGACAATCGAAATGTTGTGCTGAACCTGGTCGTGCGCCATGCGGTAGAGCGATTTCTGATAGTCGGTCGGCTTGCCAGGCCCGCAGCGGAAGGTGCGCGAAAAATCGGAATAATAGCCATAGCAGCCGATCGTGTCGGTATCGAGCGCCAGAAGCTCGCCCGGCCGGATCTTGCGGCCGCTGGCCTCGTTGAACCACGGATTGGTGCGCTGTCCCGAGGTGAGCAACCGCGTCTCGATAAACTCGCCGCCCTGGCGGATCACCTCGCCATACATGATGGCGAACAGCTCGTTTTCGGAGACGCCGGGCTTGATCGCCTCGCGCACGGCATAAACAGCGGCTTCCGCGCCAGCCATCGATACCTGCAGGCATTTGACTTCCTCGGGTGTTTTCACCGCGCGCACCGCCAGGATTTCTCCCTGACAATCCCTGACGTCGCAGCCGCGCTTTTCCAGCGCCAGCGCCTGCAAATGGCTGCAGCGGTCGAGCCCGAGCTTCATCGAGCCGCCGCCATGTTTCTTCAAAAGCTCGGCGATCTCGTCGGCGAAGGGGCCCGCGGTTTCGTCGTCGCGGCCCGACACCGAAGACCATACCAGCTTGGACGGGCGCGCCTCGTCGATCGTGTCGAGCACCATCGAGACATGGTAGCTCTGCGGGTATTCGAACAGAACGATCGGCCCGTCGGTCGGGATGAAGAAATACCGCGTCGAGTTGCGCAGGAAATAGCCGAACATGTTGCGCGAGCCGGTGGCATAGCGCTGGTTGTAGGGGTCGAACAAAACGACGCCCCCATGGCCCGCCTCGCGCATCCAGCCGCGCAGTTTCGCCAGCCGCCCTTTGCGCAAGGCGTCGGCATCGATGAAGGACGGCTCGGTGTCCGACAGCCACATGCCGCCGGCGGAGTCAGCCGCGACCGGGTGGCGCATGCGGTCCTTGAAATCCACATCCTCGGTGCTGTCGGGGTCGAAAACGACGATGCTCATGGTGCGCCTCCTGAAGGGCTAGACCATAGCCATGCGCCGAAAAATGTCTGTGCGAGAATCCGCAGATGTCGTGCGAAATGCCGCAAGAAGGGCATGGATACAAAGGGCAATGTTGCGATCCTTCGCGCCCCCTCTGTCCTGCCGGACATCTCCCCCACAAGGAGGGAGATTAGCAGCTTTCGCGTCCCGCTCGCCCTGCAACGTTGGTGATTGGCGAAAGCCGAGGCGACATCTGATCTCCCCCCGTGTGGGGGAGATGTCCGGCAGGACAGAGGGGGGCGCTGTCCCGCCAGCATCTCACCGCGTTAGCGCGCAGCGCCCTCTAATGCCGCCGCATCGCCTTCGGCGCGTGGCCATGCTCTTCGCGAAAAGCCCTGGCAAAACTCGACATCGACGCGAAGCCGCAGGCCAGCGCCACGTCTCGCACCATCAGCGTCGAATGGGCCAACAGGTCGGCGGCGCGCCGCAGCCGGAGCCGCCGGTAATATGCATTGGGCGAAATGCTGAGCTGGGCGCGGAAATTGCGCTCCAACTTGTCGGAGGAGACACCGAGCCTTGCCGCCAGCTCCGTCATGCCGAGCCGCTCTTCCACCGCATCCTCCATGATGGCGATGGCCGACAGCACCAGTTCGTTCTGGACGCCGGTGCGCAGCCTGAGCGGCATCAGCTTGCGGTCGACGCTCGAACGCAAGGGGCTGTGCACGAACCATTCGGCAACGCCCGCCGCGAGCTCGCCGCCATAATCGTTGGTGATGATCTCCAGCATCATGTCGAGGCTGCCGACGCCACCGGCCGAGGTGAAGCGCTTGCGGTCGATGACGTAGAGATCTCGCCGGAGCTCGATATCCGGGAAGGCCTCGGTGAATGCCGCCTGGCTGGTCCAGTGCAAGGTGCAGGCATGGCCGTCGAGCAGGCCGGCCCTGGCGAGGAAGAAGGCGGCGTCGGCCACTGCGCCTATGTGAGCGCCGGCGCGCAGGCTCTTGCGCATCCAGGCAACCGCATCGTCGGCGACGACAAGGTCGGCATTGCCGCCCGAGCAGACGACGATCCGGTCGACCTTCGGTGCGCTGGAGGCTGCGAATCCCGGTTGTATGACAACCCCATTGGATGCCTCGACCGTGCCCTGGTCGGCGCCGACGATCACCCAGCGGTAACAATCGCGTTTGGCCAGCACGTTGGCGGCGCGCAATGGCTCGATCACCGAACTGAACGCCATCATCGGAAAGCCGGGAAAGACCAGCACGGCGAAGGTGAGGGGACCTTCGCTCGCTGCGGGTTGCGCCCGGTCGTGTGTTTGGCTGGCACGGTCGGTATTCACAATTGTGTATTTCCCGGGAGCGTCATTGGTGGCAGACAGGAAATGTAGCGGGCTTTTTGGCCCGCCGGCAATGGAGACGACGCCATGTTTGCGGCCCAGAGCATCGACAGCACCAACAAGCCAGCCTTCTACCGCGAACTGGCCACCCAGTTGAAGGCGCTGCTGGAAGGCGAGAGCGACTCCGTCGCCAACGCCGCCAACACATCGGCGCTGATCTTCCAGATGGTGCCCGATCTCAACTGGGCCGGCTTCTATTTCCTGGCGTCCGACGAGGAGCTGGTGCTTGGACCGTTCCAGGGCAAGCCGGCCTGCGTGCGCATCGCCGTCGGCAAGGGCGTGTGCGGCACCGCGATCGATCTCGAAATGTCGATGCTGGTCAAGGATGTGCACGAGTTTGCCGGCCACATCGCCTGCGACGCCGACTCGCGCTCGGAACTCGTCGTGCTGCTGAGGGACAGTGACGGCGTCTTCGGCCTGATCGACCTCGACAGCCCGACGCCCAGCCGCTTCGACAAGGACGACCAGGCCGGCATCGAGGCGCTTGCCGCGATCTATGTCGCGGCGAGTTCGTTCGAGGACTAAGCGAACTTCACCAGCATCAGACTGAAGCCGCCGATGAACAGGAAGGCGCAGAAGGCGAGCGCCAGCGGGCGAAGGCCGCGCGAGCGCAGTTGCGAAATGTTGGCCTGCAGACCCATGGCGGCGAGCCCCATGGTCAGCATGATGGTGGTGGCGAACGCCATGGCCGACTTCACTTCGGCCGGCACGGCAACCAGGCTGTTCAGCGCCACGACGGCGATGAAAGCGGCGACGAACCACGGCATCGGCGGCCGCGCACCGGATTGGTCGCTTGGGCGATCGCCATTGCTCTTGCGGCGCGCCATCAGGCCGAGCGCGACGACCATCGGCGCCAGCATGGCGACGCGGGTCAGCTTGGCGACGGTGGCAATCTCGCCGGACTGGGCGCCGTTCTGGAAGCCGGCGCCGATGACCTGCGCCACCTCATGGATCGAGGCGCCGGCCCACAGGCCGAATGCGTGCTGGTCGAGACCGAGCACCGGCGCCAGCAGCGGCAAACCGAGCATGGAGACGGTGCCGAACAGCGTAATCGAGGCGACGGCGTAGGTGACGTCCTCGTCGCGCGCATCGGTGACGATGTTGGTGGCGACAATGGCCGAAGCGCCGCAGATCGAAGTGCCGGCGGCAATCAGTTGCGCCAGCTTGGCGTCGACGCCGATCAGCCGGCCAAGCGTAATGGTGAAGACGAAGGTCGCTCCAAGGGTCAGCGCCACGATGCCGACGCCGCCGTCGCCGATGGAGACGACCTGGCCGAGCGTCAGCTGAAAGCCGAGCAGCACGATGGCAAAGCGCAGCAGGCGCTTCTGCGAGAAGGCAATGCCGGCCTTGGCGTGGGCGGGCGTGCCGAGCACGTTGGAATAGATCATGCCGGCGACGACGGCGAGGATCATCGGGCTGAACAGCGCGAAGCCGGAGACATTATGGGCCGAGAAGGCCACCCCCGTGATCATCGCCACCAGCACGATCCCGGGGATGACGCCATTCCACACGGAATCGAGCCGCTTCCGGCCCACGGGCAGGTCGGCGGAAATCATGCTGATCGGAATATCGTTCGCTAGTTGGGCGGCGGCAGACAATGCAATTCTCCAGGCAAGTACCTCAGGAGAATGTCATTCCAGAATCGATCTTTCCAACGAATTGTTCTTATTGAAATGATCGATCTTTGCGAACGGTCGGCAATGCCTTCAATCTTGCCTGTGCCATGCAAACATGATGACTGGCTCGGTTATGCAGCTTGACGCTCTGCGTCTTGCACTCCAGCGTGGCGTCATGTCCATTTTCTCGCTCGCCATCGCCCAGCGACGTCGCCTCTGCACAGTGCGGAGCGGCAAGGCGCGACGACAAAGACCGGCACACTAAGTCGGTTCGTTCGTTCCAGCCCCGCCCGCGACGTCTGCCGGCGGGGTTTTCATGTCTGGAGCCTTTGCCATGTCCAATTCTTCCATCCTGTTTCGGCCGGCCCAACCGGCGGACGCTGCCGCCATCAGGGACATTGTGCGTGCCGCCTATGCCAAATGGGTGCCTCTGATCGGCCGCGAGCCGCTGCCGATGCGCGCCGACTATGACAAGGCGGTCGCCGAACATCCGTTCGATCTCGCCATCGAAAATGGCCGCATCGTCGGCATGATCGAGACCATCCCGGCCGACGATCATCTCTGGATCGAGAATGTCTGCGTCGCGCCACAGGCGCAGGGCAGGGGCATCGGCCGGCTGTTGCTGGAACGGGCGGAGCAGAAGGCGCTGGAGGCCAGCTGCTTCGAGCTGCGCCTGCTGACCAACGGCGCCTTCATGGCCAATGTGTTGTTGTACAAACGGCATGGCTATACGATCGACCGGGAGGAGCCGTTCATGAACGGCATGACGGTCTATATGAGCAAGAAACTGGGTGATGGCCGATAACAGGGAGGATCGGATGGCAGTCAGGGTCCGGTTGAAGCCGCTCACGGGGCGGTATGCGGTTTCGCGCCTCGAAGCAAAAGACAGCATTCCCGGCTGGGCGGACGGGCCGGGCTTCGTCAGCATCACCAGGACAGAGGACGAGCTTTCGGTCGTCTGCCTGCAGGATCGGGTGCCGGACGGGGTGAAGCATGACAGGGACTGGGTCGCCCTGAAACTCCAAGGTCCCTTTGCCTTCGACGAAACCGGCATCGTCCTGTCGGTGATAAAGCCATTGTCGGAAAGCGAACTCGGCATTTTTCTGGTATCCACCTTCGATGGTGACCATCTGCTCGTCAAAGCCAAGGATGAAGCCGCGGCAAGGGGGCTTCTGGTCGCGGCGGGGCACACGCTTCTGTAGCCGTAGGCTCAATCGCCCGCCCTTGCGTTTGACATCGCTCTTGCCCCATCGTTATCCCCGATACGACGATCTGGCGATCGCCCCCATCAATTCAGAAATCCCCCGAGGAGAAGCCCGTGTCACACAATCTGCAGTTCTATATCGACGGCGTGTGGGTCGATCCTGTCGTGCCCAGCACACTCGACGTCATCGACCCGTCAAACGAAGATGCTTTCGCGCAGATTTCGCTCGGCTCAAAGGCCGATGTCGACAAGGCGGTTGCGGCCGCCAAGCGCGCCTTCGAGACATTCGGCTTCACTTCGGTCGAGGAGCGCCTCGATATCCTCAACCGCATAATCGAGGTCTACAAGAAGCGCAGCGCCGATCTGGCGCTGGCCGTATCGCGCGAGATGGGCGCGCCGCGCCAGATGGCACTCGACAGCCAGGTCGGCATCGGCCTGGCACATCTGCGGAAGATTGCCGAGGTGCTGAAGTCGTTCGAATTCCGCCACGTCAAGGGCTCGTCGCTGATCGTCAAGGAGCCGATCGGGGTCGTCGGCCTGATCACGCCGTGGAACTGGCCGCTGAACCAGATCACCTGCAAGGTCGGTCCTGCGCTCGCCGCCGGCTGCACCATGGTGCTGAAGCCCTCGGAAATCGCGCCGCTCGACGCCATCATCTTTGCCGAAATCATCGACGAGGCCGGCGTTCCCAAGGGCGTCTTCAACCTCGTCAATGGCGTCGGCCCGGGCGTCGGCCAGGCGCTGTCCAGCCATCCCGATGTCGACATGATGTCGTTCACCGGTTCGACTCGCGCCGGCATCCTGGTCGCCAAGGCGGCCGCCGACACGGTCAAGCGCGTGCATCAGGAGCTTGGCGGCAAGTCGGCCAACATCCTGTTTCCCGATGTCGATCTTGAAAAGGCCGTCAGCAAGGGCGTCGCCGGCTGCTTCAGCAACTCGGGCCAGTCCTGCAACGCGCCGACCCGCATGTTCGTG
This sequence comes from Mesorhizobium sp. M0001, assembly GCF_040324255.1. NCBI lineage: Bacteria > Pseudomonadati > Pseudomonadota > Alphaproteobacteria > Hyphomicrobiales > Phyllobacteriaceae > Mesorhizobium > Mesorhizobium sp. M0001. The sequence continues at coordinate 226,912 of NZ_JAMYVS010000005.1, read as the reverse complement.
CCGCGCGACCGCCACGACGAGGCGACCGGCTACGCCAAGACGGCGGCCGAAAAATTGACCGTCGGCCCGGCCGATGCGGCCGGTACCAAGCTCGGCCCGGTGGTCAGCCAGATCCAGTTCGACAAGATCCAGGACCTGATCCAGGCCGGCATAGATGAAGGCGCGACGCTCGTTGCCGGTGGCCCCGGCCGTCCGGCCGAACTCAACCGCGGCTACTATGTCCGCCCGACCGTGTTCGGCGATGTCACGCCCGACATGCGCATCGCACGCGAGGAAATCTTCGGACCGGTGCTGGCGATCATGCCTTACGACACAGTGGAAGAGGCGATCGGCACCGCCAACGACACCGTCTATGGCCTGGCCTCCTACATTCAGGCCAAGGACATTCAGAAGGCCCGCGAAGTCGCCGCCCGCATGCGCACCGGCAACGTCTACATCAACTATCCCCAATGGGACGCCGGCCTGCCCTTCGGCGGCTACAAGCAATCCGGCAACGGTCGCGAATACGCCGAATACGGCCTCGAGGATTTCCTCGAGATCAAGGGCATCGCCGGCTACGAGGCGGCGGAGTAGGGGCTACCCCTTGGGGACCGGCAACCAGCCGGTCCCGAGGCTTCAGCTCTCAAACGTGCGGCTTCACTCTTCCCGGAAAGCTTTCTGGATCTGATCCGACAGCGGCTTCACCAGATAGGAAAGCATCGTCCGGTCGCCCGTCGGGAAGAACACCTCGGCCGGCATGCCCGGCGCCAGCGCCAGCCCGCGCAGCTTGGCGACCTCCGTTTTCGGCAGCGTCACCCGCGCCACATAGAAGGCTGCTCCGGTGCGCTCTTCGACGGTGAGATCGGCCGAGATCCGCGACAGCGTCCCGGTCAGCTCCGGCGTGGTTTGCCGATTGAACGCCGACAGGCGCAAAATCGCATTCTGGCCCATCGTCACCTGGTCGATATCCTGCGGTGCGATATGCGCTTCAACGGTCAGGTCGTCCGTCACCGGTACGATCTGCATCACCTGTTCGCCGGGGGTGATGACCCCGCCGATCGTATGCACCGCCAACTGCAGCACCACGCCATCCTGCGGGCTGCGCAGATCGATGCGCTTCAACTGGTCCTCGGCCGCTACCTTGCGTTCGACGAACTCGGAGATCTTTCCCTGGGTATCGCGTAAATCGGTCGCGACCTCGCTGCGAAGATCCTGGTCGATCTGGATGATCTGCAGTTCGATCTCGGACGCCTTGCCTTTCACCTGGGCAATTCCCGCGGTCAACTGGCCATGCTCGCCTTCGAGCCGCACCGCGTCCCGTTCCAGCGACGTCATGCGGTCGATTCCTATCAGCTTGCGATGCCAGAGCGACCGCACACCTTCCAGCTCGATCTGGATCAGCTCGATCTCGCGGCGTTTCGCCTGCAGCTGCTCGGTCAGGCCGGCACTCTCCTGCTTCAACTGCGCGATCCGTTCGCGCAATTGCGATCGCTGGCCAGACCGCGCCTGGTGCCGGAAATCGAACAGCGATTGTTCTCCGGCCATCGATGCGGCGACACCGGCTTCGTCGCGCCGCGATGTCAAAACGTCCGGAAAGCTGATCGTGTCCTTGCCGTCACGCTCCGCCTCCAGGCGCGCCAACCGTGCATAAAACTCATCCAGACCTTTTGAGACGATCGCCAGATTGGCGCGTGTTGTCGTTTCATCCAGCCGCACCAGAATATCGCCCGCCTTGACCCGGTCGCCTTCACGCACCCTGATCTCGCCGACCACGCCGCCCGTCGGATGCTGAACCTTCTTTACATTGGAATCGACCACCAGCCGGCCAGCTGCGATCACCGCACCCGACATCTTGGTCACCGCCGCCAGACCGCCAACACCTCCGACAAGCAGCAGACAGGTAGCAACGCCAGCCACGAGATAGCGGCGGACCTGCCGATGATGCAAAGCGCTTCTGTCCTCGCTCATGCAGGAACGCCTCTTTCCGTGGCGGCAACGACCTTGAGCGGTGCCGCCGATCGGAAGACCTTGTTCAGCACCTCGTCCTTCGGACCGAAGGCCTGCACATGGCCATTGGCCATCACCAGCACGGTGTCGACATTGGCCAGCACACTGGATCGGTGCGCAACGACGATAACGATGCCGCCGCGGTCCCTGATGCCCTGGATGGCGGCGGACAAGGCCACTTCACCCTCCGAGTCGAGATTGGAATTCGGCTCGTCCAGGATGACCAGGAAGGGATCGCCATAAAGAGAGCGGGCAAGGGCGACACGCTGGCGTTGCCCCGCCGACAGCGAGGCGCCGGCTTCGCCAACCTTTGTGTCGTAACCGTCGGCCAGATGCACGACGAGATCATGCACGCCGGCGGCCTTGGCTGCCGCAAGCACCATATCGGACGACGCATCCGGGTCGAAGCGGGCGATGTTCTGCGCAATCGTGCCGTCGAACAACTGCACATCCTGCGGCAGATAGCCGATATGTTTACCCAGCTCGTCGGCCGGCCACTGGTCAAGCGTCGCGCCGTCCAGCCGCACGGCGCCGCGCGCCGGAAGCCAGACACCTGCAAGCGTACGCACCAGCGATGATTTGCCGGAAGCACTCGGGCCGATGACCCCCAGGCCTGCTCCCCTGGCCAGTGAAAAACTTGCATCCCACACCACCGGCGTGCGTTCGCCCGGCGGGGCGACACTGACATTCTCGACCGCCAGCGCGCTGACAGGCGCGGGCAGGGTCACGCCGGTTGCGCCTTCCGGCAGCGCGGACAGAAGCTGCTTCAGGCGTGCCCAGCTTTGCCGCGCTGAAATGAAGCCCTTCCAATGCGCTATCGCCAGTTCGATCGGAGCCAGCGCCCTGCCCATCATGATCGAGCTTGCGATCATGATGCCGCCGGTCGCCTCTTGCTGGATGACCAGATAAGCGCCGATCGCCAGCATTGCCGATTGCAGCATCAACCGCAGGATCTTGGAAATCGTGCCAAGCGTTCCCGCGACATCGCTGGCCGCCGCATGGGCGTTCAGGTACTCGGCATTGACGGCAGACCACCGCTCGGCGATACGCCCGCCAAAACCCATGGCCTGCATGGCTTCGGCATTGCGCCTTGTCGCCTCGGCCAACGTGCTGCGAACGGCCGCGTGCTGTCCGGCGATCCTTGTCGGGCCGCGGGTCCGGAATTCGGCCAGAAGCGTCAGTGCAAACAGGACAACGGCGCCGGCAAGCGCGGTAACGCCGATCCAGAAATGAAAAATGAAACAGATGCCGATATAGAGCGGCATCCATGGCAGGTCGAACAAAGCGGTCGGTCCGGCACTGCCGATAAAGGAGCGGACCTGATCGAGATCCCGTAGGGGTTGCAGCCCGTCGCCGGAAGGCTTGGCGCGCAGCGGCAGGCGCATCAGCGCCGAATAGACCGACGGGCTCAGCTTTGCGTCCAACCCCTGTCCCAGCCGCACCATGAGGCGAGAGCGGATCAGCTCCAGCACTCCCTGAAACACGAACAATGTTCCCGCAAGCACCGCCAGGCCGACCAGCGTCGGCACGCTGCGACCCGGAACGACGCGGTCATAGACTTGCAACATGAAGAACGAGCCGGTCAGGGTCAGCACGTTGACGACCCCGCTCATCAGGACGATGCCCGAAAACGCACGTCGAAAGGACGCCAGGATTCCGACCAGCGTAAGCGGCGTCGATGGCGTCAGCTGCATGCAGGCTCGCAATCAGGATATGGCATCTCGTCCCTTCAATAGATAACTGCCTTGAGTGTGACATGGACGGGCAAGCCGGCCTGGAACTGCGCGCTGCCCCGCGCCACCAGCCAGCCGTCCGCACGCTCCAGGCGCGCAACGACCTGCAGCGTTGGTGAAGCGGTCGAGCTTGCGGGCAGGGGCAAGGAAAATTCTATGGTCTTTGAGCCGCCCTCGCTCTTGAGGCTGGTTTTGGCGGCGCGGCGTCGCCCACTGTCCTGAATGGCGGGATCCTCAAGATAGATATCAAGATGACCTTCCGGGATAGCCTTGCCGCCCACAAAGGTGACGGCGCCGCGAATATCTGTTGCGCGAATATCTGGCGCGCGAATATCTGGCGATTGCGCTGCCGCTGCCCCGGTGGCCGCGGCGACTGCCGCAACTCCGGCGGCCATTAACACTGTGCGGCGGTCGGTCATCGCGTCCTCTCCCTTTTCACTGCGCTGGGGTATGCGGGAGGGGAGCCTGACGGCACCCCTCCCCCGGCAACGCGTTAGATGACAATGAAGTCTGCAGCCGAAAGATCCAGATTTGTGTTCAGGTGTGCAAACTGAACGGCTGCTCCCTGTCCGGAACCATCGGCGTCGTAAGACAATATTCCACTGTCGGTGTCGTAGATGATGCGGTCGTCGGCATCATGAGCAGCACCGGCTGCGCTCTTGTAGAATGAGCCCAAAGCGAGGGCGCCGTCGCCGCCAACGCTGGCAAAGATGAGGTTGTCCAGCAGGATCGTATCGTCGGCGACCTTGAAGTCCTTGATCCAGTCGATATTGCCGTTCCCGAGTTCTGTCGAGAAGCGGAAATAGTCGTCGCCGGCGCCGCCGGTCAGCGTATCGGCAGCCAGCCCGCCATCCAAAAGGTCGCTGCCGCCGCCGCCGTTGAGCGTATCGGCGCCCGCAACGCCCGGCTGAGCTGGTGCCGGCGGGAATTCGACCGACACGTTCAGCTTGTAAGTCGAGCCCTCCGGCACGGATTCGACCCAGCCATCGCCAGGAGCCGAGTCCGACCATTCGCCCTCCACAATATAGTAGGTTCCGGTTTCCTGAACGATGAAGCTGGTGCTCGAATCGCGGCCGTTGTTGGAGCCGGGGTCGTTGCCGCCATCGTCGTTCTGGGCGACGATATTGCCATCGCTGTCCAGCACCCTGACGATGCTGTCATGGACATTGGGGTCGGCAATGCCATCGATGTCGATGGTGATGATCGTGCCGGCCGCCAGGTTGATGCTGTAATATCCGCCCAAGCCGTTTCCGGTGGCATTGACGGTGGTGTGAAGGGTGGTCGTCGAATCGAAGATGTCGGGGTCGGCGGTCAGCGAGAAGTTGTTCGAGATGTCGAAGGCGGTCGAGACCGAATTGTTGGTCGCGTCCGGTCCGAGCGTGGCGTAGCCGGTGCCCATGCCCGGGCGTGGCGGAGCATCGCCCTGATAGGCGAAATCGCCGAGCAGGGTGTCATCGCCGCCGCCGCCGTCGATCTTGTCGGCGCCGCCCTGGCCGGTCAGCACATTGGCCGCGCCATCGCCGGTCAGGTGATCGTTGAAGCCCGAGCCAGCCAGATTTTCGATCGAGATATAGGTGTCGCCGCCGGATTTGCCGCCACCCAGTTTGAGGTTTTGCCCGCTGGCCGCGTCGGCGTAGTCCGCCGTGTCGCTGCCGGCGCCGCCATTCAATATATCGGCGCCGCCACCGCCGGTCAGCGTGTCGTTGCCGGCGCCGCCGGAAAGTTTGTTGGCCTGGGCGTTGCCGATGAGATGGTCGTCAAAGAACGACCCGACGGCGTTTTCGAAGCCGACCAGGATGTCGTGCCGGATAACGGTGCCGCGCCCGACGATCTGCACCGGGCCATCGCCGTCGCCGCCATTGGCCGTGCCATTGGCGAGGTCGATCGTCACGCCGGCGGAACTGCCTTCGTAGACGACCGTATCAATGCCGGCGCCGCCATCCAGATAGTCCTGGCCGGCGCCGCCGATGATCGTGTCGTTGCCGGCTTCACCGTACAGGATGTCGCCGTCATTGCCGCCATCCAGTATGTCGTTGCCGCCGCCGCCGTTGAAATAGTCGCCGCCGCCCCGGCCCCAGAAATGATTTGCCGCCGACGTACCGATGAAACGGTCGATGCGGTCATCGGAGCCGATCAGGTTTTCGATGCTGTAGAAGGTGTCGCCGGTGGCGGTGCCGCCATTGGCAACGTTCGTCTCGAGGTTGACGAGCAGTTGGAAGGGGCTCTCCTTGCTGAAGTCTACCGTGTCGACGCCGGCGCCGCCCCTGAATATATCGACGCCATCCTGGCCGCTCAGCGTATCGTCGCCGTCGCCGCCGTCGAGGATGTCGTTGCCTTGGCCGCCGAGGATCGTATCGTTGCCGCGGCCGCCATAGAGCGTGTCATTGCCGTCGTCGCTCTCGGTCTGGTCTGGAAGGTCGGCGACATCGATGGTGTTGTTGATGTCGCGGCTGGCGAGCGAGTCGCGGCCGCCGATGATGAGGTCATCGCCGCCCTGGCCGAAGATCGTGTCGTCGCCGGCGCCGCCGTCGAGCGTATTGTTGCCATTGTCGCCGAAGATGACGCTGGTCATCGTGTTGTCGCCGATGGTCGGTGCGGTTTCGGTGCCGCCGTCTCCAGGCTGGAGTGTCGACTCGTCGGCGTAGATGATGTGTTCGACGTTGGCGATTTTCCGGATATTCAAGTTCCGGTTCAGCAGAACGACCGTGTCATTCCCGCCATTCGCTTCCTCGCGCACGATGTCGTCGAGGGAATCGACGAAGTAGGTGTCGTCGCCGCCATTGCCGGCCATGCGGTCGCCGCCGCCGCGGCCATCCAGCACGTTGGCTCCGTCATTGCCAATCAGGACGTCGTCATAGCTGCTGCCGATGCCGTTCTCGATGTAATAGTCGGTGCCATCGGCGTTGTGCCCGGCAAAGATCGACACATTGTTGCTGTGGCCGTTGACGCTGGAGAACTGTCCGGCGCGCAGATCGAGGATCGTGCCGGCCGTCGAGCCGGAGAAGTCGATCGTGTCGGTTCCGCCGGTGTCATGGATGACAAAACCGATATCGTGCTGCATGCCCGAGGAGGTCAGCCGGTAGCCGTCCACGGCACTGCCGAAGCCGTAGACGTTGTCGCCCATGTTGAGATCGATATGCTGATAGGTGCGCACGCCGTTCTCGTCGACGGTGGAGAAAAAGCGGCGGATGACAGCCTCGATGTCGGCCATCATCGGCGTTGACGCCGACCAGCGGCTGGTTTCACCGACATCGATCCCGTCGAAATAGGACATGACGCTGTATTGCTGACGGTCGTAGGTCCAGGTCGCATTGTTCAGATAATTGATCTGTACGCCGCCTGGGCCGCTGTAATTGTAGAGCCCGGGGTGGTTCAGCCCGAACTCATGACCGAATTCATGGATGAAGGAATCGAAGACATAGCCGCCAATATCCGTCTTGTTGACCTCGGTGTCGTGGAAACGCTGGCCGATGCTGACATAGCGGTCGTTGGAATAGGCGCTGCCGTCGTCCTCTTCGCCCAGTTCGGGGCTGACAACCTGCATCCAGTCCGTTGCGCTGTTGTATGGTGCATTGTCGACGATTTCGAACTTCAACGGGGTGACACTGGCCCACATCTGCAAGGCGCCGATCGCGGCGGCCTTGTATTCGGGATGGTCATTGAGCTCGGAGACATTTATCCTCAGCGTTCCCGCCGCGATCGCCGGCGTTATCGACCGGTCCAGCGCTCCAAGGTAGGTGAGGAAGGCCCCGTAATCTTCGCTTTTGCCGTACGGGTTGTCCGGCGTCTGGTCGTTGACCCACCATTGATCGCTGGTTTGGCTTGAGTTCGGCATCCTTGGGACTCCTTGGTCTCGCAGCCGTGGCAATTACGGCTGTACGGTTTAGCAGTTGCCAACCACCGACAAGCATCGTTTGCGTTTGCCGGTCGAGCCCCGTCCCAGTGCCAACAATGCTATTGGAATCTTCACTTGTCTAGCCTCAGTTCGCGCTCGGTACATATGAAGGTTCTTGGGCGCGCTTGTACCGGCGGGTTTTGAGATACTGGTTTGGTGTTAATTGAGCTATCGCTAATCTATGGTCGTACCTCGCCCGTAGGCACGAGGGGCTGAATGCGCAAGCGTGCTTCAGGAACCCGTCCGGCGCGCGAAATGTTCATATGTCACGCGCCAGGGGTCGCTCTCCGCTCGTCTCTCCTCACCGATCCAGTGAAAGCTGCCGGCGGTGATCTCGGTGAACCGCCACCGAGCCTGCAGGCCGCGCGAGTCGGCGCCCATCTGGACGATGTCCTTGCCTTCGGCCCGCCCGATCTGGCGCGAGTAATCCTGGTTGAGCGGATCGCTCCAGATGATGTGCCAGCCACCCATCCCGGGATCGAAGACGCGCAAGGTCGTGCCATACATGGTGGACGGGGCAGGGCGCCTGGGCCTGATCCAGATGTCCTGAATGGCGCGGCCTTCGAGCACCCAGCCAAAGTGACACTCGCCATCCCATTTCTGAATTGTGCCGTCGTTGCGGTGGTGGAGCGTCTCCAAGTCCCAACTGCCGATCAACCATCCATACAGGTCCATGTCTTTCGCCCGGTCGGCTGGCGGACCTTCGGATGAAACGTCGCCATGATTGTCTCCAGGCAAGCCGCGCCGAAACGCTGGGCGTTCCAACCCTTGCACCGTTGCGGGTTCCTGGTCTTGGGAAAAATTGCGGTAATGCTGCTGTGAAGGCAGCCGGCCTTCCGCGTTCGCGCCATACCAAATCTATGCGTGAATGCTAATGTAGCGTCGGCGGGTACCCCAATGCCCGCCTGGCCGGCGCCTCCTCAGGCAATCTCTTGATGAGCGGCGCCGGCCGCTGGCTTCGGCGGCAAACTCCTGCCGGAGGATATCAGGCTTGGCACGCGGTTATTGCAGGGCAGTTTTGGCAGGCTTCCGATCTCGGTCTGTATCCCCAGAACGTCCGCTGCCCAATCGCAGTTCCGGAGAAGCATCGCTCGATTTCATGATCATTGGAACCCAATCAATTCTCGGGTGGCGCTTCATCTTCCCAGCCGGCCAGCTCCGGCAGGTCGTCAAGCCAGCTTTTCTCTGTGATCGAGGCTTCGCCGGCCTGCGGCACAGCCTCAGTCGCGTTTTGAATGAGCCAGTCCATCCACTTGCGATAGGCAGGCGGGGCCAATTCCGGCGGAAGCACCTTGGCCTTGGCCAGCATGCGTTTGCGGAAACTGAGTTGCCGGCGCAGTTTCGTCGTCGTGAATTTTATCGCCTTGCCCTGATATTCCACCGTCCAGCGCCCATCGCCGTGGCTGGTCAGCCTGTCGATGGCAAAACCGGCATCGACCGGCCTGTCGCGCCAGGGAAGCTCGATGGCATTCCGCCTGAGATCGAGTGCCCATCGCCGGTAATCGGCCCCGGCACGCTGCGGCGGCAGAACGCCAGCCTGTTCGAGGATTTTCCTGCGAAAGGTAGGCTGCTTCTTGATCTGGCCGGTTGTCAGCTCGATGCGATGCCCACGGAACTCGACATGCCAGCGGATTCTCCCGTTGCCGACATATTTTGCCAGCCTGTCGATGGCGAACTCGTCGTCGGACAACTCCACGCATCCCTGGCGGATGCGTTCGAGGATGTACTGGCTGTCAGTGGGCATGACGTGCCTTGGCTGGGGAACCTGGATTCGAACCAGGACTAACGGAGTCAGAGTCCGTGGGTCTACCGTTAACCTATTCCCCAGCAGGCGCTGTCGCGCTGGTGGGCCGCCGAAGCAGCCGCGCGTGCCTTGTAGCCGCCGCCGGAAAATAGTCAAGCCTAAGCTGCGTTTCAATCACAGCGTTTCATAGGGGCAATTACGCCCGGGTGGCGCGCCGCACCCAATCATCCTCAGCTCTCCGTCCGGCTGTATTGCGAATGCTCGAAGAACAGCACCACGCCGAGCGCGATCAGCAGCGGGATGATCAGGTAGAACAGGCGAAACACCAAAAGTGCCGCCAGCACGCCGACCGGGTCCATCTGCGACAGGCCGGCGAGGAACACGACCTCGAACACGCCAAGCCCGCCGGGCGCATGCGAGATCTGCGCAACCGAGAACGACACCAGGAACACGCCGAGGATAACGAAATAGCCGGGATTGCCGGCCACGGGCAGGGCAAAGAAGATGATCGCGGCTGCCGCCAGCAGCTCGATCGGGCCGATCAGCAATTGCCGTGCCACGATCGGCAGCGCCGGGTAATGCAACTGGAAACCGGCGATCTTGAGCGGCTTCAGATGCAGCCAGCTGCCGAAGATATAGGCGCCGACCAGAATGAGCAAAGCGATGCCGGCGGCGATCGCCAGCCCATGGTGGGGCGCGCCGGAGAAGCGGCCGATGATCTGCGGCTCGAACACCAGCACCAGGCCGCCGACCAGCAGGCTGGAGAGCACGAAAGTGATCCAGCAGATCGCCACCAATATGCCGACATCCTGGCCGGTGAGCCCCCTGGTGCCATAAGCGCGGTAGCGGATCACCGCGCCCGAAAGCACCGAGCCGCCAATGTTGTGCGACAGCGCATAGGTGGTGAAGGAGCAGAAGGTGACGAACAGCCACGACACCTTCTTGCCGATATGTAGAAGGGCAATGTGGTCGTAGCCGGCAAGCGAGGCGTAGGCGACCACCGAGCTCAGCGCCGCCAGCACCCAGCCGCGCGTCGGGATGGCTGATATGCCGTCCCAGACATCGTCGATCGAGATGCCGCGCAACTCATGCCACAGCAACAACAGCGACCCGATGACCGCCGCGACACCGATGACCGGCCACAGATAGCGCTTCCAATTCGTGCCCCCCCAATTCATGGAGTTGTCGTCATGTGTTGCTGCCCATCGCCCAGGCGGGCGTTAAAACGTCCGCGATTCACCAATTCCCCCTCATTTCAGAAATGCCTCATTGAAGCCGGCTATTCAACCGGCAAGGGTGAGCAGCCGGTTCGCCAACGGCGAATTCGTCGTGCCAGTGGCAAGATGAAAAGGCTAGCGAACGCCGGGACGCTGCAAAGCAGCGGGGACGTGGCAGGACGCAGCCGGCAAAATTTGGCCCCTTGCTCTTGGTGATCCGGTCCGGCGCTGCTACTCTGGCGGCAACTTAAAATTTTTAAGCGCCTGCTGCGTCCGGTTTTCCGGTTCGCGCGGCGCCGGAAGGAACTGAAGTGGAAGACCACGACACCGGCGCTGGCGCGCCGGAAGTGGGCGTGTCCAGGGCTTCGCCGCCGTCAGGCGGGCCAAGCCCATCCGCCGGGTGGCCCCGCCAGGCGGGGCCTCAGTCCGGCAACGGACAGGCCGGCGAAGCCCAGCATCAGCGAGGCAAGGCGAGAAAGCGGCGCAAGCGCCGGCGTGGGCGCAAGGTTTTTGCGCGCGACGACAGCCCTCTCGCAACGGCCGCAGCGGTTGGTGCGCCGGCCTCCGTCGGCCCGGCCGCTCCAGCGCCGGTGCCTTTGCCCTCGGCGCCACAATCCCGACCGGAACAGCCAATGCATCGTCCGCCGATGCAGGAACTGCCGGTGTTTGCCGCGCTCGATCTCGGCACCAACAATTGCCGGCTCTTGGTCGCGGTGCCGCAGCGCCATGGCCAGTTCCGCGTCATCGACGCCTTCTCGCGCATCGTCAGGCTGGGCGAGGGGCTGACGGCGAATGGGCACCTGAGCCAGGCGGCGATGGACCGCGCCGTCGAGGCGCTGAAGATCTGCGGCGACAAATTGCGCAACCGCAAGATCCGCAAGGCACGGCTGATCGCCACCGAGGCCTGCCGCACCGCCGACAATGGCGTGGAATTTTTGCAGCGCGTCGAACGAGAGGCGGGGTTGAAGCTGGAAATCATCGATCGCCAGACCGAGGCGCGTCTGGCTGTATCCGGCTGCGGCTCGCTGATCGAGCGCGACACGCAAGGCGTGGTGCTGTTCGACATTGGCGGTGGCTCGTCCGAAATCGCGCTGATCGACCTCACCGGCCAGCGCTCGCCGCGGCTGGCCAACCACATCGTGTCGTGGACCTCGCTGCCGGTCGGCGTCGTCTCTCTGGCCGAACGCTTTGGCGGCCGCACGGTGACGCGCGAGATCTTTGCCGCCATGGTCGACGACGTCGCGGTGCGGCTGAAAGCCTTCGACGGCCGCGACCGGCTGAGCCATGTGCTGGCCAGTCCGAAATTCCATCTGCTGGGCACATCCGGCACGGTGACGACGCTGGCCGGCGTCCATCTCGATCTCGAACGCTACGACCGCCGCCGCGTCGATGGGCTGTGGATGGACCGCGACAGCGTCGACCGCATGGTCGAAAAACTGGTCGGCTGGGACTTCCAGCAGCGCTGCGCCAACCCTTGCATCGGCGCCGACCGTGCCGATCTTGTGCTGGCCGGCTGTGCTATCCTGGAAGCCATCCGTGCGGTGTGGCCGTCGGAGCGGCTGCGCGTCGCCGACCGGGGCTTACGCGAAGGCATTTTGAGCGAGCTGATGGCCGATGACGGCGTCTGGCGCAACAGTGGGCGGGGCCGAGCATGATCCGCATTGCTTTGGTGAACGGTCGACCCCCACTCCGTCGAGCTTCGCTCGACACCTCTCCCCCGATCGACGGGGTAGAGGAAGGGCGCGAACTTATGCAGACCAGCGCCTTTCCTCTCCCTCCGGAGGGGGGAGAGGTGGCGCCGCGAAGCGGCGACGGAGTGGGGGAAGCCCTTCGCGAAACGCGAAGCCGCCGAAAAACGGCGGCAACTCGGCGAGTGCAAAAACTCAAACAAGAAAAAAAGTCATGACCAAGAAGCCGGAAAAGCCGGGCTCCGCCAGCATTCGTGTCCTCAAAACGCGGATCAAGAAGAAGAGCGGCCTGAAGGAATCGTCGCGCCGCTGGCTGCAGCGCCACATCAATGATCCCTATGTCCAGCGCTCCAAGGCCGACGGCTATCGCTCGCGCGCTGCCTACAAGCTGATCGAGATCGATGACAAGCATCATCTGCTGAAACCCGGCATGAAGGTCATCGATCTCGGTGCGGCCCCCGGCGGCTGGTGCCAGGTGGCGGCCGCGAGGACGAAATCGACGGCTGATAATCCACATGTCATCGGCATCGACTATCTCGAAATGGATGCGGTGCCGGGTGCGCCGGTGCTGCTGATGGATTTCCTCGACCCGGAAGCGCCGCAAAAGCTCGCCGAGGCGCTGGGCGGCGACCCCGATATCGTGTTGTCCGACATGGCCGCGCCGACCACCGGCCACAAGCGAACCGACCACATCCGCACCATGCATCTGTGCGAGGTGGCCGCCGATTTCGCGCTGTCGGTGCTGAAGCCGGGCGGGCACTTTTTGGCCAAGACGTTTCAAGGCGGCGCCGAAAACGAGCTGCTGTCGATGCTCAAGAAGAACTTCCGCTCGGTGCACCACGTGAAGCCGCCGGCGTCGCGGGATGAGTCGGTGGAGTTGTATTTGCTGGCGAAGGATTTTAAGGGCAGAGACGGCACGGCGTGAAAGACGCTTCGTAGCGCTCCGTCCCTCTGTCCTGCCGGACATCTCGCCCGCAAGGGGGGAGATTGGCAGCTGCGACCGCCTCGCCATTCCTTCAAAGTTGCAAGATTGGCGAAAGCCGCGTGATATCCGATCTCCCCCCTTGCGGGGGAGATGGCCGGCAGGCCAGAGGGGGGGTGTGAAGGATCGCCGACGTCGACGATTTTCGTCGCGCCGCCCCTTACTTCCCAGCCGTGCTCACCGGCTCCAGCGTCTTCGGCGTCGTCAGCCGGCCATGTCCCGATACGGCATTGCCGGCATCCGGCGCCAGCCGCATGAATGACACGGACGCTGCCGCCGACACCGCCGCCACGATGAAGAAGGCGATGTGGAAATCGCCGAGCGCCAGCGGTCCGCCACGGATCGAGGTCGAGACTTCCAGGATGCCGCCGGCCAGCGCCACGGCGAGCGCGATCGACAACTGCTGGAACACCGCCGTGATCGGCGTTGCCTTGCTGGTGTCTTCAGCCGTCACCTCGGCATAGGAGAGCGCGTTGACGCCGGTGAAGAACATCGAGCGGATAAACCCGCCGACCAGCAATATCGCCAGCATCAGCGCGTAAGGCGTCTCCGGCGTGAACAGGCCGTAGATGGCGATCGATGCGGCGGCGATCAGCGAGCCCCAGATCAGCACCCGGCGGAAGCCGGCGAGCCGGAAGATCAGCGCGGTGACGAACTTCATGCCAATGGCGCCGATGGCCGAGACGAAGGTGATCATGCCCGACTGGAACGGCGTCAGCCCGAAGCCGATCTGGAACATCAGGGGCAACAGGAACGGCACCGCGCCGATGCCGATGCGAAACAGCGAGCCGCCGAGCACCGAGGAGCGGAACACCGGGTTGCGGAACAGTTCCAGCGCCAGCAGCGGGTTCTTGGCGCGCCGCGCATGCAGGAGATAGAGCACGCCGGAAATCAGCCCGACCGCCACGGTGATGAGGCCGGTCGCCGGCGGCAGATAGGGCAGGCTGACCACCGACAGGCCGAAGATGACGCCGGAGGCCGCCAGCCCGCTCAGTACGAAACCGACGAAATCGAGCGGCGGCGTCTCCATCGAGTCGGTTTGCGGCAGGAAGCGCGTCGCCAGCCAGATGCCGATCAGGCCGATCGGCACGTTGATCAGAAAGATCCAATGCCAGGTGAAATAGGTGGTGATGAAGCCGCCGATCGGTGGTCCCACAAGCGGGCCGACCAGCGCCGGCACCGTCAGCCACGACATGGCCGCGACCAGCTCGCTCTTCGGCGTCGCGCGCACCAGGACCAGCCGGCCGACCGGCGTCATCATGGCGCCGCCTATGCCTTGCAGGAAGCGCGAGACGACAAAGGCCGGCAGTGAATTGGAGATGGCGCAGCAGACCGAGCCGACGATGAAGACGCCGATCGCGGCGCGAAAAATGGTCTTGGCGCCGAACCGGTCGGCCATCCAGCCGCTGATCGGAATGAAGATCGCCAGCGCCACCAGATAGGCGGTCAGCGCCAGCTTGAGCGCGATCGGGCTGGTGTGGATGTCGACGGCAATCGCCGGCAGCGATGTCGCGATGACGGTCGAATCCATGTTTTCCATGAACAAGGCGACCGCCAGAATGAGCGGAATGATGCGGTTCAACGAACGCGTCCGAACTGGTCTAAATGTGCCTGCCGGCCAATCCAAACAATGAAAAGGCGGGCAAGCCGATACAAACGGGCGGTTATCACGCCTCAGGCGCGATGTCGCATTAATTTGCTGTCACTTTTGTGCGACCGTGGGCGGACAAGAGGCGTCGCTGCGTTTCGCCACATTGAATGAACTTGCGAAAATTGACCGGGTTCACTATGCTGTAGTGAATATAACTACTATATGGACAATGCCATGGAAGAAGCCGTTTCCGCAGCCGACGCCAACCGCAAATTCTCGCTCCTCCTGCGCGGTGTCCGCGAAGGACAGAGCTATGTCGTGACCAGCCATGGGCGCCCCGTGGCGCGGATCGTGCCTGCAGGGCAGCCCGACCCTGCGGCGTCTCGTTCGCGCACAGCGCTGCTGTCGCGCCTCGAACGCCAGCCTGTTGTAGAAGCCGGGCGCTGGAGCCGCGACGAGCTTTACGAGGACGAGCGGTGAAGGTCGCGCTCGATACCAACATCCTTGTTTATGCCGAGGGGATCAACGGAGCCGAGAAGCGCGACATCGTTTTCGGCCTGCTGCACGACATTGCGCAAGAGGCAGCCGTCATTCCAGTCCAAGTGCTCGGCGAATTGTTCACCGTTCTCATACGCAAGGCCGGACGATCACGTGCACAAGCGCGCGACGCCCTGTTGAGCTGGCGCGACGCGTTTCCGGTTGTCGGCACGACGCCGGAGGTGATGACGGTCGCGGCTGATCTTGCGACCGATCACCATTTCGGCATCTGGGATGCGACCATCCTGTCTGTTGCCTCGCAAACCGGTTGCCGGCTGCTGCTGTCGGAAGATCTGCAGGACGGCTTCACCTGGGGCGGCGTAACGGTCGTCAATCCTTTCGCGTCACCGCGCCATGTCTTGCTCGATGCCCTGTTGGGCAAGTCCGCCGAATAGGCCACGACCGGCTTTTCAACCACGCCGCGACGTGTTACCAGCCAGCGCCAATCCTGAAAGGGAAGAAACGAGTCGGCGCTGTCCATTTCGGTCCAGCGCTTTTTTGTATTCTCCCGGCGCTTTTCGTATCCGAGGACTGGCCATGGCAAAAATCATCGAAACGTCCACCGGCGCGCTGGCGCTGACCTTTGACGACGTGCTGTTGCAGCCCGGTCATTCCGAGGTCATGCCCGGTGAGACCGACATCCGCACCCGCATCGCCACCGACATCGACCTCAACGTGCCGATCCTGTCGGCCGCCATGGACACCGTCACCGAGGCGAGGCTTGCCATCGCCATGGCGCAGGCCGGCGGCATCGGCGTAATCCACCGCAATTTCTCGCCGGCCGAACAGGCCGAGCAGGTGCGTCAGGTCAAGAAGTTCGAATCGGGCATGGTCATCAATCCGGTCACCATCGGCCCCGACGCCACCCTGGCCGACGCGCTGGCGCTGATGCGCACCTATTCCATCTCGGGCATTCCGGTGGTCGAGAATGGCGGCACCGGCGGCCAGAAGATCGGCCGCCTCGTCGGCATCCTGACCAACCGCGACGTGCGCTTCGCCTCCGATCCGGGGCAGAAAGTCTACGAATTGATGACCCGTGAGAACCTGATCACGGTCAAGGAGAATGTCGACCAGGACGAGGCCAAGCGGCTGCTGCATCAGCACCGCATCGAAAAGCTCGTCGTCGTGGACAAGTCCGGCAATTGCGTCGGCCTGATCACCGTCAAGGACATCGAGAAGTCGCAGCTCAACCCGCACGCCACCAAGGATGCGCAGGGGCGCCTGCGGGCGGCGGCAGCCACCAGCGTCGGCGATGACGGCTTCGAGCGCGCCGAGCGGTTGATCGATGCCGGTGTCGACCTCCTGGTCATCGACACCGCGCATGGCCATTCGCAGCGCGTGCTCGATGCGGTGACGCGGGCCAAGAAGCTTTCCAATTCCGTCCGCATCCTGGCCGGCAACGTCGCCACCGCCGAAGGCACGCAGGCGCTGATCGACGCCGGCGCCGATGCCGTCAAGGTCGGCATCGGCCCGGGCTCGATCTGCACCACGCGCATCGTCGCCGGCGTCGGCGTGCCGCAGCTTTCGGCGATCATGTCGGCGGTCGAGACGGCGCATAGATCAGGCGTGTCGGTCGTCGCCGACGGCGGCATCAAATATTCGGGTGACCTGGCCAAGGCGCTTGCCGCGGGCGCCAGTGCGGCCATGATCGGTTCGCTGCTGGCCGGCACCGACGAAAGCCCGGGCGAGGTCTATCTGCATCAGGGCCGCTCCTTCAAGGCCTATCGCGGCATGGGCTCTGTCGGCGCCATGGCGCGCGGCTCGGCCGATCGCTACTTCCAGGCCGAGGTTCGCGACACGCTGAAACTGGTCCCGGAAGGCATTGAAGGGCAGGTGCCCTACAAGGGACCTGTGTCTGGCGTGCTGCACCAGCTTGCGGGCGGGCTAAAAGCCGCTATGGGTTATGTCGGTGGCCGCGACCTTGCCGATTTTCGCGAACGCGCCACCTTTGTGCGCATATCCAACGCCGGACTTCGTGAAAGCCACGCCCATGACGTCACGATTACCCGCGAAAGCCCGAACTATCCTGGCGGAGCCTGACCGGCAGCCAGAGCGGTACATGCTCTGGCGCCACCAGGCGACGATCGTGCTGCGGCTGGCGCGCCATGCCGGCGCGCTGTGCTTTGCCGCCGCGGCGGTTTTCATCATCATGACGCTGCTGGAATTCTTCTATTTCCGCCGGCTGAGCGGTGGCCTGCCGTCGCTCGACGTGCGCCTTGGCGGGTTCACGCCCGACGAGGGCATGGCCTGGCTGACGGCACTCGGCCGGCGCGGCAGCGAGATCATCCTGGTCTGGCACTATTTGACTTTCGACCTTCTCTTCCCGGCGCTGCTGTCGCTGACCATGGTCAGCCTGATCCTGGCAACCGGGCGGCGGCTGAAGAGTTTTCGTGCCATGCCGGTGCAGCTTCAGGCGCTGTTCGCGCTGGTAATCGTGCTGCCCTACACATGCGCCGACTACGCCCAGAACATTGCGGTGGCGCGGCTCTTGTCCGATGCGCTGTCGGCCAACCCGGATTCTCTGTCTTTCGCCTCGTCGCTGATCGTCACCAAATTCGCGCTGCTGGCGATCCCCGTCATCGTCATCGCGTTTTTGATCCTTGCCGCCCAGCGGCGTCCACAGGCATGAACGACAGAGCAGGGGCAACGCCATGAGCCAGACCGCGATTTTCTGGCCGATGCTGGCGCAGGTGTTGCTCGTCTATATCGTCTATGTCGTGATGGGCCGGCGCCGCTACGGCGCGGTCAAATCGGGCGAGGCCAAGGTCGGTCAATACAAGGTGCGCACGACCGAGCCCGGGTCGAGCGTCACGGTTGCCAACAATCTCATCAACCAGTTCGAACTGCCGGTGCTGTTCTATGTGCTGTGCCTGGCGCTGCACGCGACCAATGGCGTCAATTATCTGACCCTGGCCTTGATGTGGATTTTCGTGATTTCCCGCTATGGCCACGCCTGGGTCCACCTCACCAGCAACAATCTGCGGTTTCGCAGCCGCGCCTTCTACGTCGGCGCGATCATTCTCTTGCTGGCATGGATCTGGTTCGCGCTACACCTGCTCGGAGCGGTGTAGGGCAGTTGTTTACCCTCCCCCTTGTGGGGAGGGTCGCTCCGCGCAGCGGAGCGGGGTGGGGGTCTACAAATCGAACACCGCGATCTTGCGCTTGTCGAACTTGATGCCGATTTCGCCGCGCACCAGCTTCAGTGCGGCTTCGCCGAACACGGCGCGTCGCCAGCCCTGCAGGGCCGGCACGTCGGCATCCTCGCCCTCGGCGGCGATGCGGTCGATGTCATCGCTGGACGCAAGCACTTTCGAGGCGACGCCTTCCTTCTCGGCGACGATCCTCAACAGCACTTTCAACAGCTCGGAGGCGGCATTGGAGCCTTCGGGCGGCTGAAAGCTCTTGGGCAGCTTCGGCATCTCTTCGCGGGGCAAAGCGAGCGCCGTGTTGACCGCGCCGAGCAATGCGGTAGCCGTCGACGAACGCTCCCAGCCTTTCGGCGTCGTGCGCAGCTTGCCAAGGGCTGCCGCATCGCGCGGCGCCTGCTGGGCGACCTCGTATATGGCGTCATCCTTGAGCACCCGGCCGCGCGGCACGTCACGCTCGCGCGCCTCGCGTTCGCGCCATGCCGCCACCGTCTGCACGATCGCCAGCTCCTGCGGCTTGCGCAGCCGCATCTTCAGCCGCTTCCAGGCATCCTCGGGGTGCGGATCGTAGGTCTCGCGCGAAGTCAGCACCTCCATTTCCTCGTTCAGCCAATGGGCGCGGTTTTCCCGCTCCAGTTCGGCGCTGAGGTGCTTGTAGACGTCGATCAGATGGGTGACGTCGGCCAGCGCATAATCGAGCTGCTTGTCCGACAGCGGCCGGTGGCGCCAGTCGGTGAAACGCGAGGATTTGTCGAGCCGTGCGCCGGTGATGCGCTGCACCAGCTGATCGTAGGAGACGCTGTCGCCGAAGCCGCAGACCATGGCCGCGACCTGGGTGTCGAACACCGGATGCGGCACCAGATCGCCGAGATGGACGATGATTTCAATGTCCTGGCGCGCGGCATGGAAAACCTTGACCACCGCTTCATTGGCCATCAGCCGGAAGAATGGGGCGAGGTTGATGTCGGGCGCCAGCGGGTCGATCAGCGCGGTGACGCCTGGCGCCGCCATCTGGATCAGGCACAGAATCGGCCAGAATGTCGTTTCGCGGATGAATTCGGTGTCGACGGTGACGAAATCCGACTTTTCAAAAGCGGCGAGAACGGACTCGAGCTCATTTTGGGTGGTGATGACGTGCATCAAATCGCTTTTTAGTAACGGGTAAGGTTCTCTTTCAATTTCAGCCATGGGCGCTTTCGTCAAGCCGCCCTTCGGTCAAGTATCAGCCGATCCGTCGGAATCGCCATTTCTGCGCGCCAGCCGCGCGAAGACGGTTGATGTGCGCAGCAGCGCCGTGAAGCGGCTGCGCTTGCCCGCCGGCACGCTGCCGCGCACCTGCATGCGGTAGAGAATGACGGCGATGAGGGTGGCGTAGACGACTGCGCTGAAGACAAACAGGGCGCCCGGTCCGAAATGTTGCATCACTGCGGACGCCGCGAAGGGGCCACCAATGGCGCCGAAGGAATAGAACAGCATCAAGGCGGCGTTGATCAGCACGAACTCGCCCTTGTCGGCGCGGTCGTTGGAATGCGCCGCCGATAGCGAATAGAGCGGCATGGCGAAGCTGCCGAAGATGAAGACGATGATCAAATTGAGGGTCGGATCGGCGCCGGCGACGAAGACCAGCGCCAGCGCGGCGAACATGGCGCCGCATGTCGTGGCCAAAAGCACCGCGCGCCGATCCCAGCGGTCGGAGAGGTAGCCCAGCGGATACTGGATGAGGGCGCCGCCGAAGATGCCGACGCTGACGAAGGTGACGACATCGGCCACCGACATGCCGATCTGTTCGGCATAGACCGGCGACAGCGTGCGGAAGGCGCTGTTGGTGACGCCGACGCAGATGCAGCCGAAGCAGCCGAGCGGCGAAATCCGCCAGACGCGGGCGAGATCGAGCTTGACGTCTTCGGGCGGCGTCGGGTTGGAGCGGTCGCCGAGCGACACCGGAACCAGCGACAGCGTGATCATCATCGACATGATGGCGAAGATGGCAAAGCCGCCGGGGCCGAAGATCGGGATCAGGAACTGTGCGCCGGTCACCGAGCCGATATCGACCATGCGGTAGATGGCCAGCACGCGCGCACGATCCTTGTTTTCGACGCCGGAGTTCAGCCAGGCTTCCATGACGGTGAACAGACCGGCAAAGCAGAAACCGCCGGCAAAGCGCACCGCGCACCACATCACCGGATCGATGATCAGCACCAGGAGCAGCGTACTGGCCGCGGCGATGGCGGCGAGCGCTGAAAACGTCCGGACATGGCCGACTGCCTTGAGGATGCGGGTGACTGCGAGGCAACCAAGCAGGAAGCCGGCGAAATAGAACGTGCCCATCAGGCCGATGTCGGAGGCCGAAAACCCTTCCTGCGCGCCGCGCAACGCGATCAGCGTGCCCTGCAGCCCGTTGCCGCCAAGCAGGATGCCGGCGGCGATGAGGAGCGGGATCAGCGGGCGGATGGAGGACATACGGAACCGTTGCTTAGGTGGCTCCACAGTTCTGAACCATCGGTGTGGCCAATGCCAGTGGCTTGTCCCGCCGCCAACAGGTGTGTGGCTTCAAGTGCGGCCGTTCAAGCTCCGTCGGCCCTCGCCAAAGCTTCGCTCGCCGGCGCAGGCTTGCCCCGGGCAGCCCTTCGGCCAAGCGAGCCGGCGGTCAGCAGGCTGAGCATGATGAACGGGATGCCGATACCGAAGGCCGAGCGGATGCCCCAATGGTCGGAGACGAAACCGAGCAGCGGCGGGCCGAGCAGGAAGGCGACGAAGGAAATCTGCGACAGCGCCGCGACATTGATCGTCGCGGAGCGGTCCGTCCGCTGGGCTGCCGCCGAGATCGCCAACGGAAAGAGCACGCTGCTGCCGATGCCAAGTAGCGCAAAGCCCAGCATCGATACGAGCGGGGCAGGCGAGAAGAAGACGAGCAGCACGCCCACCGCCATCGTCGCCAGCAGCACCCGCGCCACGACGCTCGGCGAGTGGCGGTCGACAAAGGAGTCGGCAAAGAAGCGCGTGCTCGCTTGCGAGAATGCAAACAGCGCCACTGTGAAGCCGGCGACGAAAGGGCCCGCATCGAACACGGTGCGCATGTAGATTGCCGACCAGTCGATGCTGGCGCCTTCCATCAGCATCGCCGACAGCGTCACCGCGACGAGGACGAGGATAGGCAGCGTCGGCCGCGCTAGCCTTGGCGCCGTCTCGTCATTGCCGGCGAAGCGGCTCGGCGCCGGTTCGTAACCGCCGAGAAACAGCGCGATTCCTGTCGCCACCATCGGTACGACAATCGCCAGGTGCAGTTGCGGCGATATGCCGAGATGCGCAAGCGCGGCGCCGAACAGGCCGGCGCCGAAAAAGCCAATGCTCCAGAACGAATGCGCCCGGTTCATGATCCGGCGCTTGAGCAGGAATTCGGTTCTGTCGGCCTCGACATTGAGAATGATCTCGACGCTGCCGATCATCAGGCCGACCGGAAACAGCATCAGGAATAGCGCAAGCGGCCCAGGCGCATGCACGGCAATGGCAAAGACGACCGACAAAAGCGGCACCAGTCCGAGCAGCGCGCGGCGGAAGCCGACGCCCTCCAGGATCGGCGCCGCCAGCGTCAGCGCGGTCAAGGTGCCAATCGGCGTCCCGATCAGGCTGAGCCCGAGCGTGCCGTCTCCTATGCCCATGGCATGTTTGATGTCGGGCAGCCGCGGGAAGATTTGGCCCATGGCGAACGAATAGATCGCAAAGCCGGCGTAGACCCGGTGTTGCGGAGCGAGGCGGAGGCCAAAGGTCATGACGATGCTTTCGGGGAAGAGAGCCGGAGATTGTCGTTGATATCCCCTTATCTTGCACAAACATGCAAATTGTGCAAGAACGTGCACAAAGAAAACAGGATCATGCAATGCTGACCGATGAGCGGCATCAAATCATTCGCGATCGCCTGGCCGTCGAGGGAAGGGTGCTGGCCGGCGAGCTGGCAGGCCGCTTCGGCGTTTCGGAAGACACGGTTCGCCGCGACCTCAGGGAGTTGGCCAAGGCCGGGCAGTGCCGCCGCGTCTATGGCGGCGCGGTCGCGGCCGCACCCTTCGCGGCCACGCCGGTCGGCCTGCGCGCCGGCCATGCGGTCGAAGAAAAGACGCGGCTGGCCCGCGCGACCGTGGCACTGCTTTCGCGCGGACAGACCCTGTTCATCGACAGCGGCTCGACCAATGCCGCGATCGCCAGGGCCATCCCGCGCGACCTCGATCTGACCGTCGCCACCAACTCGCTCGAAATTGCCTCCGTCCTGTCAAACCACGCTTTGGTCGAGCTGATTGTGCTTGGGGGACGGTTCGACCGCCACCTCGGCGCCTGCGTCGGCGCCGACACGCTTGCCGCTGTCGCGCAACTTGGCGCGGACCTGTTTGTTCTCGGATCCTGCGGTCTCGATGCGTCGCGCGGCGTCACGGCCTTCGATTCGGCTGAGGCCGAGGTAAAGCGGGCGATGGCCAAGAACAGCGCAGGCATCGTCATCGCTGTAACCAACGACAAGCTAGCCACAGCCGCACCCTACCGGGTCGCCAGGCCAGAGGCGATCCGCCACCTCGTGGTCGAAAAGACCGCGCCGGCCGCGATCCTCGCGGATTTCGAACGCCAGGGCGCCGAAATCCATTTGGCTTAAACGGAGCTCGGCGCGCGGGCAGTCCGGGACGCAGCATGGGCGACGAACACTTCGACATCTTCCTTTGATAACCGAGAAGGGCTCCTTCAAGCCTCGCCAGATCATTCGATGTGAAGATGTCAAAGGCCTCTCCGCTGCGGCACATTCTGGAGATCAACAAGCTCAGTTTGCAGCGCCATTCCTCTGTCGGCAGGCAGTAGCGGCGATCTTCCACGGACGTCTCTGGATCAAAGTGGGTGAACTTCAGGATGCGGCCTTCGTCGACAAACGGTGCAAAGCCCGTGTCGCCAATATCTTCGGCGTCCATACCCGGCTCCGCCCCGAACAGGGCCATCGGCTTGTCGCCCTGAAGCATCAGTGCCAACTCGCGGCCATTATGTGGCCCGACGCCCGACGGGACTGTGCGTTTCGGCATGAAGCATCTCCAGATTGCTTGAGGACGGCACTGTCGCGAGAAACATGCCTGGCGGCAATGCGCCAAGCCTGGCAAAGACTTTATGCTGACGATCGCATAGGGCGGCGACCCAAACCCGGCTTGCCTTGACAAATCGGGCCTCCCATGCGCTTTTCGCGCAAATTTTGGACCGGGCTTTGATGCTCGACCCACAACCCAGCACCCCGGAATTTTGACATGACAATGCATCGTTACCGCAGCCACACCTGTGCCCAGTTGAGAAAGAGCGATGTCGGCTCTTCGGTTCGCCTGTCGGGCTGGGTGCATCGCGTGCGCGACCATGGCGGCCTGCTGTTCATCGATCTGCGCGACCATTACGGCCTGACCCAGATCGTCGCCGATCCGGATTCGCCCGCCTTCAAGGTGGCCGAGACGCTGCGTGGCGAATGGGTGATCCGCGTCGACGGCGAGGTCAAGGCGCGCCTGCCGGACACCACCAACGCCAACCTGCCGACCGGCGAGATCGAGATCTTTGCCCGCGAGATCGAGGTGCTGTCGGCAGCCAAGGAATTGCCGCTGCCGGTGTTCGGCGAGCCCGACTATCCCGAAGACATCCGCCTGAAGTACCGTTTTCTCGACCTGCGCCGCGAGACGCTGCACAGGAACATCGTGGCGCGCACGAAAATCATCGCCGAGATGCGCAAGCGTATGACCGATGTCGGCTTCACCGAATTCTCGACGCCGATCCTGACGGCCTCGTCGCCGGAAGGCGCGCGCGACTTCCTGGTGCCGTCGCGCATCCATCCCGGCACCTTTTACGCGCTGCCGCAGGCGCCGCAGCAGTACAAGCAACTGATCATGGTTTCGGGCTTCGACCGCTATTTCCAGATCGCGCCCTGCTTCCGCGACGAGGACCCGCGCGCCGACCGTCTGCCCGGCGAATTCTACCAGCTCGACCTCGAAATGAGCTTCGTCGAGCAGGACGACGTGCTGTCGACCATGGAACCGGTGATGCGCGGCGTCTTCGAGACCTTCGCCAACGGCAAGCCGGTGACGCAGACATTCCAGCGCATTCCTTACGATGTCGCCATGCGCAAATATGGCTCCGACAAGCCGGACCTGCGCAACCCGATCGAGATGCAGGCCGTCTCCGACCATTTTCGCGATTCCGGCTTCAAGGTCTTCGCCAACATTCTGGCCAACGATCCGAAGGCCGAAGTGTGGGGCATTCCGGCCAAGACCGGCGGCAGCCGCGCCTTCTGCGACCGCATGAACTCGTGGGCGCAGGGCGAGGGCCAGCCGGGACTGGGTTACATCTTCTGGCGCAAGGAAGGCGACAAGCTTGAAGGCGCCGGTCCGCTGGCCAAGAACATCGGCGAGGAGCGCACCGAGGCGATCCGCCAGCAGCTCGGCCTTGCCGATGGCGACGCCGCCTTCTTCGTCGCCGGCGATCCGAAGAAGTTCGTTACCTTCGCCGGTGCCGCGCGTACGCGTGCCGGCGAAGAACTGAACCTTGTCGACCGCGAGCGCTTCGAATTGTGCTGGATCGTCGACTTCCCGTTCTTCGAATGGAGCGAGGAGGAGAAGAAGATCGACTTCGCCCACAACCCGTTCTCGATGCCGCAAGGCGGTATCGACGCGCTCAACGGCGACGACCTGCTCGGCATCAAGGCCTTCCAGTACGACATGGTCTGCAACGGCTTCGAGATCGCCTCTGGCGGTATCCGCAACCATTTGCCGGAAACCATGGTCAAGGCGTTCGAGACGGTTGGCCTCGACCGCGCCACGGTGGAAGAACGCTTTGGTGGCCTCTACCGCGCCTTCCAGTATGGCGCCCCGCCGCATGGCGGCATGGCGGCCGGCGTCGACCGTGTCGTCATGCTGCTGGTCGGCGCCAAGAACCTGCGAGAGATCACCATGTTCCCGATGAACCAGCAGGCCTACGATTTGTTGATGAACGCGCCTTCGGAAGCCTCGCCGCAGCAGTTGCGTGATCTGTCGCTGCGTGTCGCGGCAGTGAAGAAGGACTGACGGCAGCGTTGAAGCCGCCCTTTCTCCCCGTCTCTATACGGGGAGAAATGTCCGACAGGACAATGAGGGGCAGCACGCATGCAGGCGATTGGCGAACGGCCTTAGCAGTTGGCGCCTTCTGACAACCGGTTCAGCATCGAACTACAATTTGCAGGCGTTGGCGCCGCCCCTCATCCGCCTGCCGGCACCTTCTCCCCGTATAGTGACGGGGAGAAGGGAGCGAACTTCGATCAGTCTTCGTTGGCCTTGACGTGGACGCCCAGCGTCTTGGTCAGGTCGGCCGGGTTGGACATGGCGCCGGCCATGATCAGCGCGAACGGCACCGCTGCCGGCGGCTCGGCCGAAATCTCGAGGCTCTTCGGATCGTCGAGGTACTTGCTCACCGCGGCCGTCACTTCGGCGGTCAGTTCGGGATTGTTGAGCTGCGCCATGCCGAACGGCACGATCGCCTTGGCCTGGTTGGCGATGTCCTTGCCCGACATGCCCTGCTGCTTGCCGACATACTCAAGCACTTTGCCGGTGAGCGAATCGTCATCGAAGCGGATCGATGCGCTGTTGAAGGAGAGCTGCTGCAACAGGCCGAGCAGGGCCATGCCTTGCGCCGAATTGTCAGCCCCTTCGGGCTGCGCCGCCATCTTCTTCTGCATCTCCTGCAGCGACTTGACGAAGTCGACCGTGTAGCCGCCGAGGCCGAAGGTCATGCCGAGCGTGCCGGCATTCTCGACCGAGATGTCGTATTTCGACAGGTCCATCTTGCCGTCGCTCGGCTGCCAGGTGCCGCCGATTTCGATATTGCCCGAGATGTTCTGGTAGCCGAGGGCCTCGATGGCTTCCTTGGATTTCGCATCGTCGACCAGGGTCAGGTCGGCGTTGAACTTTTCCGTGGTGGCGGAAAACTCCATCGCCTTGCCGTCGGCCGGCGGCGTGATCTGGACAGCAAGCCCATCCACCGAGAAGGCGGTCTTGTCGGCAACCTTGACCGTCAGGCTTTCGAGTTCGGCCGACTTGTAGATCATCATCGAGCCGAGCGGGCCTGTAGCGCCCTCAGCCGGGATGTTGGCGTCGTGGATGACGAAGGGGGTGAGGTTGAGCGTGACGCCGTCCTTGCTGTGCTCGAAGGCCGAAGTCGTGATGGTCGCGACATCGAAGCCGCCATTGGCTTCGGTCACGCCCTCGAGCTTGACGTCGCCGATCGGCAGCGCCTCCTTTTCGGCCGCCGGTTTGACCGACACGCCCTGCAGCACCATGCTGGAATTGTCGCCGGTAACGCCGGTCCAGGTGATATCGACGCCCTGGACGGCAAGTGCGGCCTTCAGTCGGTCGGCAACCGCCGTGTCTTGCGCAAAGGCGGCATTCAGCGGCAGCGTCAGCAAAAAGGTCGAAAAAGCAAGTTTCTTGAGTGTCGAACGTTGGATTGTCATCGCGAGTTCCCTGAGAGAGTCCTGAAAAAGTGTTTTCTCAATTCTACGCCATCACCATTCCGTGACGAACTGGACGGGAAAAAGGCGCTTTCCCGCAGAGTTGTCGAAAATCACGGCGAAAGGCAAATCGGAGCGGGAGCCTTCGCCCGATGCGGTGAATATGTCATGAAGGTCGGGCTCCCCTGCGTACCGTCTCCTGCCTTAGAGAAGGCGTGTAACAGATTGATGTTGGTTGGCAACAGCACTGCTACCGCTGCTGTTGCACAGGGACGGCAAGGGGGAACATGAAGTCCGTCACATCCATTGTCGGACCTTGAGCCGCCCTCGTAAGCCCAAAGGCTGCAAAGTGCGGATTTCCGCAGCCCCGCCTTGCCGCGAATCACCCGCTCGGCTAGTCCAGCCGCATGGGAAAAAGGATTTTGCCGCCTGAAAATGGCGGTGGTGACCACATCGAACCGGTCGATCTGAAGAAGGCGCTGGAAGAGCGCTATCTCGCCTATGCGCTGTCGACCATCATGCACCGGGCGCTGCCTGACGTGCGCGACGGGCTGAAGCCTGTGCATCGCCGCATCATGCATGCGATGCGGCTGCTCAGGCTCAACCCCGACCAGGGCTTTGCCAAATGCGCCCGCATCGTCGGCGACGTGATGGGCAAGTTCCATCCGCATGGCGACCAGTCGATCTACGACGCGCTGGTGCGCCTGGCGCAGGATTTCTCCATGCGCTATCCCCTCGTCGACGGGCAGGGCAATTTCGGCAATATCGACGGCGATAACGCCGCCGCCATGCGCTATACCGAGGCGCGCATGACCGAGGTGGCGAGCGATTTGCTTGCCGGCATCACCGAGGACGCCGTCGATTTCCGGCCAACCTACAACGAGGAGGACGAGGAGCCCGTAGTGCTTCCCGGCGCCTTCCCGAATCTGCTCGCCAACGGTTCCTCCGGCATTGCGGTCGGCATGGCTACCTCCATCCCGCCGCACAATGCCGCCGAGCTTTGCGACGCAGCGCTGCAGTTGATCGAGCAGCCGGACGCGCCGGTGACAAAGCTGATGGAGTTCGTCCAGGGGCCGGATTTCCCGACCGGCGGCATCATCGTCGACAGCCGCGCATCCATCCTGGAGGCCTATGAGACCGGCCGCGGCGGTTTTCGCGTGCGCGCCAAATGGGGCCAGGAGGATCAGGGCAGGGGCACCTGGAGCATCGTCGTCACTGAAATCCCCTACGGCATCCAGAAGGCCAGGCTGATCGAGAAGATCGCCGAGCTTTTGATCGCGCGCAAATTGCCGCTGCTTGAGGATGTCAGGGATGAAAGCGCCGAGGACGTCCGCATTGTGCTCGTACCGAAGAGCCGTTCGGTCGATCCCGGCATTCTGATGGAATCGCTGTTCAAGCTGACCGAGCTCGAAAGCCGGTTTCCCCTCAACATGAACGTTTTGTCGCGGGGCAAGGTGCCTAACGTCCTGTCGCTGAAGGGCGTGCTGAAGGAGTGGCTCGACCATCGGCGCGATGTGCTGATCCGCCGCTCGAAGCATCGGCTTGGCGAGATCGAGAAGCGGCTGGAAATCCTTGCCGGCTACCTGATCGCCTATCTCAACATCGACGAGGTCATCAGGATCATCCGCGAGGAGGATGAGCCCAAGCAGGTGATGATGGCCCGTTGGTCGCTCACCGACACCCAGGCCGAAGCCATCCTCAACATGCGGCTGCGGGCCCTGCGCAAGCTGGAAGAGTTCGAGATCCGCAAGGAGTTCGACGGTCTCACCACCGAGAAGAAGCAGATCGAGGCATTGCTCGCATCCGACGCCAAGCAATGGTCGACGATCAAATGGGAAGTCACGCAGGTTCGCGACAAGTTCGGCCCCGAGACCGAACTCGGCAAGCGCCGCACCCAGTTCGCCGACGCGCCGGAGCATGATCTGACCGACATTGCGCACGCCATGATCGAGCGCGAGCCGGTCACCGTGGTGGTCTCGGAAAAGGGCTGGCTGCGGGCGATGAAAGGCCATCTGGCCGACCATTCCACGCTCACCTTCAAGGAAGGCGACAGCCTCAAGCTCGCCTTCCATGCCCAGACCACCGACAAGATCCTGGTCTTCACCACCGGCGGAAAATTCTACACCATCGGCGCCGACCGGCTGCCGGGCGGCCGCGGCCATGGCGAACCGATCCGCATCATCGTCGACATGGACAACGACCAGGACATCGTCACCGCCTTCGTCCACGACCCGAAGCGCAAGCTGTTGCTCGTCTCCTACGATGCCAATGGTTTCGTCGTGCCGGAGGAGGAGGTCGTCGCCAACACCCGAAAGGGCAAGCAGGTGATGAACGTCAAGGCGCCCGACGAGGCCAAGGCCTGCGTCCCCGTGTCAGGCGATCATCTCGCCATTGTCGGCGAGAACCGCAAGATGCTGGTGTTTGCGCTCTCCGAAATTCCCGAGATGGGCCGCGGCAAGGGCGTTCGCCTGCAGAAATACAAGGATGGCGGTCTGCTCGACCTGAAACCCTTCACGCTGGCGAGCGGCCTGTCCTGGCAGGATTCCGCCGACCGCACCTTCGTCAGGTCGCGCGAGGAGCTGGCGGAATGGATCGGCGCGAGAGCGTCGGCCGGACGGATGGTGCCGAAGGGATTCCCGCGGACGGGGAAATTTGGGTAGGGATCTCCCCCCTCGAGGGGGAGATGTCGCCGAAGGCGACAGAGGGGGTCGGTACGTCCTGACACGACACCCTTTCGCTGGCAGAGAAGGCTGGCGCTTCATGCGCGGCGACCCCCTCTGGCCTGCCGGCCATCTCCCCCTCAAGGGGGGAGATCCCAAGGCATTTGGACTATCGTCACGATTGCGGCACTATAACAGTGCATAAACGCTGTGTAGGCTGGGGAGAATTGACCGTTTGAAGGAAGCGAAGATCCAGAAGCCGGAACGTCAGCAGCGCCTGTTCGGCCTGTCGACACCGTTGCGATCCGCCGTCATTCCGCCGCTGTCGGCTGCGCGCTGGCTGTTGGTGCTGATCGTCGCCGCCGGCGTCTATTTCTTCCACGGGTTCCTGTTTCCCGTGCTGGCAGCCCTCGTCATTGCTTTTGCCAGCTGGCCGCTCTACCGCCGGCTGCTTGCCGGTGTCGGCGGTAACCGCACCGTCGCCGCGACGCTCGCCATCCTGTTCATCCTCGCCTTCCTGGTGGTGCCGATAGCGCTCGCCGGCACCTACGCCATCAACGAGGTCCGCGAATGGGTGGGCTGGGCGATCGAGACCAACAGGCACGGCGCGGTCACACCGCACTGGATCACCTCGCTGCCTGTCGTCGGCGAGTGGCTGAACGAACAGTGGATCGACAATTTCGGCCATCCCGGCGGCATCGGCGAGCTGATCCAGCTGGTCAGCGGCGCCAATATCGGCAGCATCTATCGCGGCGTGCTGGCTGCCGGCGGCAGCGCCTTCGGCCTGTTGCTGACGCTGCTGTTCATGATGATCGCGCTGTTCTTCGCCTACCGCGACGGCGAACACTTTGCCAGCCAGATCGACCGGCTCGGCGAACGCATCCTGCCGACGCGCTGGGAGCGGATTTCGCGCGTCGTGCCGGCGACCATTTCCTCGACCGTTACCGGCATGACCGTGATCGCCATCGGCGAGGGGCTGGTGCTCGGGATCGCCTAC
Organism: Mesorhizobium sp. M0001; assembly: GCF_040324255.1. Lineage (NCBI taxonomy): Bacteria > Pseudomonadati > Pseudomonadota > Alphaproteobacteria > Hyphomicrobiales > Phyllobacteriaceae > Mesorhizobium > Mesorhizobium sp. M0001. The sequence continues at coordinate 196,257 of NZ_JAMYVS010000005.1, read as the reverse complement.
TGGCTGGCCGGGGTGCCGTCGCCGGTGACGCTGGGCGCATTGACCGGCGTGATGGCGCTGATCCCCGGTGGCGCGCCGCTGTCGTTTACGCTTGTATCGATCTACCTCGCCGCCAGCGGCTCGCCGATGGCGGGTCTGGCGCTGTTCATCTGGGGCGCGGTGGAACTGTTCATCGTCGACAAGACCTTGCGCCCGAAGCTGGTCGGCGGACCGATCAAATTGCCCTTCCTGCCCACCTTTTTCGGCCTGATCGGCGGCGTCAAGACGATGGGCTTTCTCGGCCTGTTCATCGGCCCCGTGCTGATGGCGCTGCTGGTGGCGATATGGCGCGAATGGCTGCGCGAGGTGGAACTGGCCGAAGACACCGTTCCCGACGGGGCGGCCGAGCTCGAAGGCGGGCCGCCGCAGATCGAGATTGTCGCCGGCCCCGCGAAGAAAAGTCAGACTGGGTAAGCGACGGCGAGCGCTGCCCGGCGCTTGCGCCCTTCATGCAACTGCCACAGGGAATGCGCGACCAGCGTGACGATCAGGATCACGCCGCCGATCAGGCTGTTGCGCGACGGCGTCTCGGCAAAGATCATCCATATCCAGACCGGCGCCAGAACCGTTTCCAGGAGATAGAACATCGCCACTTCCGGGCCTGAAATGTATTTCGGCCCGTTGGCCAGGCAGAAGAAGGCGAACGGCATGATGACGGCGCCGTTGAAAACGATCCACCATGGCGCCTCCACCTGAAAACCGGTCCTGGAGACCATGAGCGCCGCCAGCCCGAACGGCAGCAGGACGCCGGTCAAGGCGGTGAATCCCATATCCCTGCCGCTGGCGCGTGAAACGGTGATGGCGCAGGCAATCGCCAAGGCCGAACACAGCGCCATCACATCGCCGAACAGATTTCCCGTGCCGACGGAATCGCCGACGATGATCGCGATGCCGACGATCATCAGCGCCATTGCCGCAAGCGTCAGCGGCTGCGGTCGCTCCTTCAGAAACAGCCACGACAGCAGCGCCGAGAACATGGTGGAGAAGGCGAGGATGAAAACCAGATTGGCGGTCGAGGTGTTGTAGACGGCGGTGATGAAGGCGATTGCGCCGAGCCCGTAGAGTGTGGCGACCACGAGCCCCGACCAGCCGGGTATCAGCTGCGGAGCATTCTTGCTGAACGAGCCCCAGATGGCCCATACGATCAGCCCTGCCACGAAGGTGCAGCCGGTGCGCAGCAAAAGGATCGTCCAGGCTTCGCCATGGGCGAGCCGGATCAGGGGAATGTCGATGGTCAGCGCCAGCCCGCCAAGCGCGGTGAGCAGAAGTCCTTTGGTGTGGGCATTGTGAGAGGACATGCAACGGCTTTCGCAATGAGTTGAGCAGATGCCGGTCGGCGCAATCGCCCCGCCAACGGGCGGAAGACCAGCATCGTCTCGGCTGAAAATGTTTAGATCAGGATCTGGTAAGAAGAAAAATCAGCGCGTGACCGCTTCGTGGTCGTAGCGTTCCCAGCCCTTCGGGCCGAGATGCTCCTGCGGCATGAAGCGCATTTTATAGTTCATCTTGCGCGAGCCGTTGACCCAGTAGCCGAGATAGACATGGGGCAAGCCCATGGCCCGGGCGCGGGCGATATGGTCGAGGATCATGAAGGTGCCGAGCGAGCGGTCCTCGAACTCGGGATTGAAGTAGGAATAGACCATCGACAGGCCATCGGCCATCTTGTCGGTCAGCGCCACGGCGATCAGCTCGCCCTGGCCCTTGCCGGTGATGAATGTGTCGGGGCCGCGGCGCCGGTATTCGATCACCTTGGTGTCGACATGGGTATCCTCGACCATCATGGCGTAGTCGAGCACCGTCATGTCGGACATGCCGCCGCGGCGATGGCGAGCGTCGAGATAGCCGCGAAACAGCGAATACTGCTCCGTCGACGGCTGCGCGTCGTGCATGGCGCCGATCAGATCGGAATTGCGCTGGATCACCCGCTTCATGTTGCGGCTGGCGGTGAACTCCTGCGCCAGGATGCGTACCGAGACGCAGGCGCGGCAGGTCTCGCAGGCGGGACGGTAAGCGATGTTCTGCGAGCGCCGGAAACCGCCTTGCGTCAACAGGTCGTTCATCTCCGGCGCCTTGTCGCCGACCAGATGCGTGAACACCTTGCGTTCGAACTGGCCCTCGAGATACGGGCACGGCGATGGCGCGGTCAGGAAGAACTGCGGCGACTGGGTCGGATGGTGCGTCATCGAACCTTGGGAACACTCCTGCGAATCGCTCTACCTTTGGCTTGGCTGGCGAAAAATTCAACAGGATTGTGAGGGCGGGGTTGAGCGGACCCCTTCACATTTGCGCACAAATGCCTGTTGGCCCCGGTTGAACGCCGGTTCAACGGTCGCTGCGGCTGACGACCGTGCCAAGCAGCAGGTCGTGCAGTGTGCGCTTGCGATCGGAAAACAGCGTCACCAGGAGGACGAGCGGCGTCAGGATGACCGTGCTCGCCCAGAACAGCACCGAATGGACAACGGCGGTGAGGCCGTCGATACGGCTGCCGTCGAGACGATCGAGTCGAATGCCCATCATCTTCATGCCTGATGTGGCCTGGTTGCGACCGCCCAGCGTGTTCCAGATGTAGAGAATGGCGACCGCCGGCACGAGGATGGAATACAGCGCCCAGCCAAGACCGAATGTCAAAAGGCCAAGCACGGCCACCAGGATCGCGAACGGAATGGTGAGAAGCGCCACGATGCAATAGTCGATGATGAAGGCCAGGATGCGCCGCGTGCGCACACCGTCATAGGCCCTGACGTCGTCGAGCCTGCTGGTGATGATTTCGCCGTCAAGTACGCGCGCGTTCATGTCATGTCCTCGTAACAGGCGCCACGCTAGGGTGCGCCGCCACTGAAATGGTGAAGACCGCGGGCGGAATCAAGATCGGTTCGTCCATCGGTCCTGCTCGGCAGTGTGACGCGGTTGAGCCGATTGAATTTGGTGGACGGATGGCGTTAGCTTGCTGCGGCGCAACAAGACGCCGAGGGGACGGGGTTACATGGATTACGACATGCTGGTCATCGGCAGCGGCCCTTCCGGGCGCCGCGCCGCGGTGCAATCGGCCAAGCTCGGCAAATCGGTGCTGGTGGTCGACAGGGGCCGGCGCCTCGGCGGCGTCTCGGTGCACACCGGCACCATCCCGTCGAAGACGCTGCGCGAGACGGTGCTGAACCTGTCCGGCTGGCGCGAGCGGGGCTTTTACGGCCGCGGCTACCGGGTCAAGCAGGACATCTCCATCGCCGACCTGGTCGAGCGGCTGCACAAGACGCTCGACCACGAGGTCGAGGTGCTGCAGCACCAGTTTATGCGCAACGCCGTCAAAAGCGTGCGCGCCATGGCGAAATTCGTCGGCCCAAACAAGGTCAGCCTGACGGCAGACAATGGCGACTACTCGGAGGTTGGTTTCACCAATGCGCTGATCGCGGTCGGCACCAGGCCGCACCGGCCGCGCGACGTGCCTTTCGACAAGATCCGCGTCTTCGACAGCGATGAGATGCTGGAACTCGACCATCTGCCGCGCACGCTGACGGTGATCGGCGCCGGCGTCATCGGCGTTGAATATGCGACGATCTTTTCGGCGCTCGACGTGCCGGTGACGCTGGTGGAGCCGCGCAACACCATCCTCGATTTCGTCGACCGCGAGATCGTCGACGACTTCATCCACCAGATGCGCGACCGCGGCATGACCATTCGCCTCGGCAGTACGGTCAAGGAAATCGTCTCAAAACCCGACTATGCCGAAGTGACGCTCGCCGATGGCCGCACCATCCGCTCCGAGATCGTGCTTTACGCCGCCGGCCGCAGCGGCAATCTCGGCAGCCTCGGCCTCGACGTGGTCGGCATCGAGGCCGATTCCCGGGGCCGCATCAAGGTCGATCCGCAGACCTTCCAGACCAGTGCGCCCAACATCTATGCCACCGGCGACGTCATCGGTTTCCCCAGCCTTGCCTCGACATCGATGGAGCAAGGCAGGGTGGCCGCCTGCCACGCCTTCGGCGTGCAACTGCCACCGCCGCCGGAAACCTTCCCCTATGGCATCTACGCCGTGCCGGAAATCTCCACCGTTGGTCAGTCGGAGGAGCAGGTGCGCGAGAGCGGCGCTGCTTATGAAGTCGGTCTGGCGCGGTTCCGCGAAACCTCGCGCGGCCACATAATGGGCGTCAACTCCGGCTTTCTGAAACTGCTGTTCTCGGTCGAAACGCGCCGCCTGCTCGGCGCCCACATCGTCGGCGAAGGCGCCACCGAACTGATCCATATCGGCCAGGCGGTGATCAACCTCGGCGGCACGGTTGATTTCTTCGTCAACAACACCTTCAACTATCCGACGCTGGCCGAAGCCTACAAGATCGCCGGGCTCGATGCCTGGAACCGGATGGGACAGGGCTAGGCGACGAGCATCTGCTCAGCCGTTCCGCCGGGCGCCGATGCGGTCTACCAAGGTCTCTTAGCCTGCCTGGCGTGCGACCAATGCTGGTCCCGCCAGCCATTGGCGGACGATGGCGGCATCCGGGTCGCCGATTTCGTGACCTGAAGGCACGATGCGCGCATCGACCTCGGCGCCATGTTTGTTGAGCAGCCTCACCAGTGGCGGCGCAACCGGCCCGTAGGTCTCGTCCGCGGCACCGGCGACAATCAGGACGCGCGTTCCGGTCAGATTGGTTGCCGGCGCATCGTCAAGCACGGGCATTGCTCTCAGCAACGCCGCTTTTCGGACGAGGCCGGAGTTGAGCAGCATCAGGCTGGAAACCAGATTGGCGCCGTTGGAATAGCCGAGGAAAGTCGCCCGGGCGAGGTCGAGCCCGTGGCGCTTTGCGGCCTCGCTTGCGAAGGCGGCAAAGTACGATGTTTCGGCACGGATGCTCGCCTGTTCGAAACTGGTCGGCGTGATCCGCTCGAACCAGCGGAAGCCGTCTTCTTGGCGGATGCGGCCACGCACCGCGACCAGCGTGGCGTTAGGGGCGATCTGCCTCGCAATCGGGACCATCGTCGTTTCGTCGACACCCGATCCGTGCAGTAAAAACAGGCTCTCGCCGCCGGCATTCTCCGGCTTGAGGAGGCGGTAGGGAAAGGCCAGATCCTGGTGCAGAAAGGCGTTCTCGTCGCTATATCGAGCACGCTCATATCTCGTTGTTTTCACGGAGACATTGGTCCTTTGCCAGCTTCAAAACGGAATATTTTCACGCTCCGCCAAATGTGATTGCAACAGGCTCATTTCAGACCGTTTCTGCGCCGATATGCTCCCTGCGGGAGGAATCGAAGCGGTGTGCGCCGATGGTCGCATCCCGGCATGAACAACGCGAGCATCCTTGCTCTCCTTTGAGGCCTTTTGTCGATGACCCTGCCAGTCCCGCCCGATCGCGCCCCGCGTATCGCCGATCGCGCTCCGCGTATCGCCGATCGCGCTCCGCGTATCCCCGATCGCGACACGCGCATTGACGTGTTCCGTGCGCTCGCACTCCTGACCATCTATATCGACCACGTGCCGGGCACCGTCTTCGAAACGCTGACCTACAAGAATTTCGGATTCTCGGACGCGGCGGAAGCCTTCGTGCTGATTTCCGGCATGTCGGTCGCACTCGCCTATGGCAACAAGTTCCAGCCGGGCGGCCGGCTGCTGGCGATGTTGAAGATGTGGCGCCGGGCCGGCGTGCTTTACAGTGCCCACATCGTCACCACCATGGTTGTGATGGCGTTGTTCTGCGCCGCGGCGGTGTACGGCCGGCGGCCGGAACTGCTCAAGCTGATCAACATCGAGCCGCTGATGAAGAACACGCCGGAGGTCATGATCGGCATTGTCACGCTCGGCCACCAGCTTGGCTACAACAACATTTTGCCGGTCTATGCGGCGCTGCTGTTGATGGCGCCGCTTTTCCTGCTCTTCGTCAGCTACCGGCCGCTCCCGGCGCTGGTCTTTTCCGGCGCGCTGTGGCTTGCCGCCGGCCTCTGGCAGATCGCGCCGCCGAACTATCCCGAGCCCGGCTTCTGGTTCCTCAACCCGCTGTCCTGGCAATTCCTGTTCAACATCGGCCTTGCCGGCATGCTGCATGCCAGGCGCGGCGGCACAATTCCCGTCAATCGTTGGCTGGTGGGCGCCGCGGCGACCTATGTCGCGGCAGCGGCGGTCTGGGTGCACAGCCCGCTCTGGGGCGAGATAACGTGGTTTAACCTGCCCGTGGTGATCGGCGGCTTCGACAAGACGTTCCTGTCGCTGCCGCGGCTCCTGCACATATTGGCGGTGAGCTATCTGATCGTCGCCCTGCCGGCTTTCTCGAACCTGTTCCGTCTCAGCCCGGACCATCCGCTTGCCCTGCTCGGCAAGCGCTCCTTGCCGGTGTTCCTCGCCGGCACGCTGATCGCCATGGCGGCGCAGGTGATGAAGCTGATCAATCCGGGCGGCTTTGCCTATGACGTCTTGCTGATTTCGGCCGGCATCGCCATGCAATTCGCGCTCGCCTTCTATCTTGAGTGGCTGTCCGGCATCGGCTTGGGCAAAAAGCCGGTTCGCAAAGAAGCGCCAGCCGTTCACCAGACCTTCGGCATGCCCGCGATGCCAAGGCTAAGCCGATGATCCCACATCAGCCGCCTAGCTAGCAGGCGAGGGGCCGGACGACCCCCGCACCACAAGATCGACCGGCAGCAATTGCCGGTGCTGCGAGCCGTCATTTTCGAGGATCGCCTTGACGGCCAGCCGGCCCATCTCGGCGATCGGCTGGGCGACAGTGGTTAGTGGCGGCTCGGAGTCGGCGCCTTCCGGCACGCCGTCGAAGCCGACGATTGACACATCGCCCGGCACGGCAATGTTACGCTCGCGCAGCCAGTCGAGCGCATGCAGCGCGATCTTGTCCGACATGGCCAGGATTGCCGTCGGCGTCTGCGGCAGCGCGAAAATATGATCGAGGCCGGCCCGAACGCTCGCCTCGTCATTGAGGGTTTCGTAGATTGGCACTTGCGAGACGTCGATGCCGAAGCGGGAGAGCTCGCCGAAATAGCCACGCAGACGGTCGCGTGTGCCCGAGTAGAGGGATGTCGTCTCGACTTGCTCCTGCGTGACGGGACCAAAGCCAGCGTCGGCAGATTCCAGGGCGAGTACGGCAAAGCTGCGATGGCCGAACTCGGCCAGATGGCGCGCCGCCAGACCCGCGCCGGCGACGTTGTCGACGCCGATCGCAGCGACCGCCTCATTTTCCGAATCGAGATCAAGCGCCACGAAAGGCAGTTTGCGTTCGCGCGCCAGTTCGACCAGCCGCGACCCACCCTCGATGCAGAACACGATGAAGCCGTCGACCAGGGCGCTCTGGATGTTCCAGGCGAGCTGCTCGCTGTTGGCGGCCGAGACCAGCGAAATTCCGGCGCCGGTGGCGTCGCAGGCCTGCGAAATGCTGGCCATCATGACGCGGGCAAAGGGATCGTCGAAGAAATAGGACAATGGTTCTGCCGTTGCCACGCCGATGGCGTTGACCTTGCCGGCGCGCAGCAGCCGGCCCTTGGGATCCGGGCCGGCATAGCCCATCGCTTCCGCCGCCGCCTTGACCCGCTCGCGGACCTCTTCGCGCACGATTTCCGGGCGAGCGAACACGTTGGACGCGGTACCGTGCGAGACCCCGGCCGCCTTGGCGATGTCGGCAAGCCGCACTGGTCTCGTCTTGCCGGAGGTCAATGCCGTCATTTTCGTCTCCTGAACCGGAGCCTGTTTAGCACTTTCGTTGGATCGGTTCAAATTTTCCCTTGATCGGACGGCGGAGAGAGTCTATATTTGAATCGATCCAAGGGATTCACCAAGTACAACTTGGATCGATTCAAGAGGAGGGTGCCATGCATCCCGTGAATTATCTGTTCGAAGACATCTATGGCAATGATTGGGGCATAGTCTCCGACGCCGCCACCCGCAAGCGCCGCGACAAGGTCGGGCCGTGGAGGCGTGACCTGCAATACCTTGTGAAACGCAAGCGCAGCTGATCGGCCCCGGCATTTTCGTGCCAGCTGATTGGATCGATTCAAGTTCTTGAAGAGGAGCACGAACATGCATCCCGTGAAACATCTGTTCGAAGACAGTTATCGCAATTACTGGGGTATCTCGCCTGCCACGGAGCAGCCGCAACGGCGGCGGCCGACCAAGCCTGCCAAGCGCAACCGCGACCTGCTGCCGGAAAACCGGCAGGATTAAGCCTCGTGTGGTATCTGATGGGGCAGGGTTCTTGCCTCGTCAGGACCGTTGCCGCACGAGCGCCGAGGCCGCGATCACCAGCCAGCCCGCGATGAGCAAGGTGCCGCCGATCGGCGCCGACATCGGGAACAGCCGCGATCCCACGAAATCCCGTGCCAGCAGATCGCCGCAGAACAGAACAAGCCCGACGAGCAGCACCAGGCTGCCGATCCGCAAGATCCGGTTTGCGCCGGCGAGGCCGACGGCCAAAAACACCGGCGCATGCATGAGCAGGAAGGATGCGGCCGTGCCGACGAACGCGCCGCCGAGATGCGCTGAAGCCGCCGACAGCGCCACGCCCGCCGCGCCGGCAATGCCGCCGGCGAAAACGAGGATGCGCGCGCTGTTTGCTGGTGCTGACTCGGCGATGCTCATGTCTCGGGCTCCGTGATTGACGATAGGCGGCGCGACCTGTCTGTCAGGATTTTTCCGATATCGCCAGCATGTCGCGCGTGCGGCGCGCCTGGGCCAGCCAATTATACGCGGCACCGCCCGCCATCAGCAACGACGTGCCGAGAAACACCGCGCGCATGCCGAAATGGCCGCCGACGAAGCCGCCCAGCAGCGGCCCCGCAACCTGGCCGACATATTGCGCCGAGATTGCCAGGCCCAGCACATTGCCGCCGACCCCATCGGGAACATTGTGGCGGATGACGCTGGTGATGCAGGGCAACAGCCCGCCCAGCACCAGACCCATAAGGAACCGCAGCCCGACCAACTGCCAGCTCTCGGTGACGAAGGCCTGCGGTATCAACAGCAGCGCCGAGACGGCCAGCGATGCGACGATGACGTTCCAGTGGCCGATGCGGTCGGCGAGTTTGCCCAACCGTGACGCCGACAGGATGGCGCCGAGTGCGGCCGCCGACATGACGACACCTGAGACCAGGGTCACCCGGCTTGCGTCCGCGACCAGTTGCTGGACGTAGACGGTGATGATCGGCTCGATCGACATGTTGGCGAAGGTGAACAGCATGCCGGTCGCCAGCATGGCCACGACAGGGCGTTTGTCGGGGATCTGCGCCCAACTTCCCTTTGGTTTCTCCTCGCGTTTTGCCTGTACTGGCGGGCGAGGCATCTCCTTTATCAGGAACGTCGTCGCCAGCGCCGCCAGGAAAATGACGCCGCCCGCGATGAGGAAGGTGGCGCGAATACCGATCAGTGGCGGCAGCGCGCCGCCAAGCAACGGGCCGACCAGGGAGCCTGCGGTGATGCCGGCCGACAGCACGCCAAGCGCCCAGCCGGAGCGCTCCTTCGGCGTCTGCATGGCGACAAGGATCGTCGAGCCTGAGGAATAACCGCCGGCAAAGCCGATCAACAGGCGCAAAAGCACCAATTGCCAGACGGTCTGCACCATGCCGGTCAGCGACATGCAGATCGCCATGCCGAAACTGGCGCGCACCAGCATCACCTTGCGGCCATAACGGTCACCCAGCCGTCCCCACAGTGGCGCGACAAGGGCGGCGGCAAGGAAGGTGGCGCCGAAAGCGATGCCGGACCATTGCACGATCGCCGCGTGGCCGACGGCGCCCAGCTGTTCGACATAGAGCGGCAGGAACGGCAGCAGCAACGTCATCGCCACAAGCGTGCTGAATGATCCGGCAAAGCACACGAACAGGTTGCGCCGCCAATGAATGTTGTAGGTGGAAGGCGCTTCGGCGGCCTGCGCTGCACTGTCCTGCGGCATGTCCTGTCCTGTCCGCTTGCTGCGGATACCATTTTGGGATACCAACTTGGTACCTCATGGACGCAAAGCCCGGCTGCTGTCAATCAGGCGCTCTCAAAGTGATCGGCAAGACCAACGGCCGATCGCCAGCAATGGAAGCAACTATGTCGCAGATGCATATCGTCGAAAAAGCGCTTCGCGAGATGATCCTTGGCCTCGAGATCGGTCCTGGCGAGCGGCTGACGGAGCGCTGGATCGAGAGCCGCTTCGGCGCCTCGCGCACGCCGGTCAGGGCAGCCCTGCTGCGGCTGGAGACGGAAGGGCTGATCTGCCGCGACGGGCGCGGTTGGATCGTGTCGCCGATCAACCTTGCCGAATTGGAACAGATCGCTGTGTACCGCGAAGCGGTCGAGGTCGCGGCGGTCAGGCTGACTTCGGCGCTGGCCGACAGGAGCGCAGCCGATGTCATCGAGGCGATGCTGGACTCCTGCGACACTGCCACGCCGCGCGAGGAATGGCACCGCGTCGGCATGGATTTCCATATCGAACTGGCGCGGCTCTCCGGCAACGAGTTCCTGTTTCGGGCCGTGCGCGATGCCATGACGCGCCTGTCGCGGGCGCGCTGGCTGGAGGTGCGCGACGAGGCGGCGCTTGGCCGCGCCTGGAGCGAGCATCACGCCATTCTGGCAGCGGTGCGGGCCGGCGATGCCGATGCGGCGGCGGCGCGACTTTCCGCCCATATCGCCGGCAGCCGCGCCCGCCTGGTGACGTCGTTGCACAATGACCGGCGCGGCCTGCGCGCCAGGGGTTTTGCCGTCGTCGCCGCTTGATACCGGTCACGAAAACGAAAGAACGCCGACGCCATCCGCTTTCGGCCTCGCTTCGCGGACGCCGATGGCGTAAGAGGCGGCCATGGAAAACAACCGATTTGAAACACCCGTGACCGTTAAGTCGGGCACGGAGGGAAGCACTCAGCTCTTGCGTACGGTGCGCGAGGCTTCCGATTACCTGCTCAACAGCTGGCCCGGCAAGCGCAGCCCCAAGCACCGCGAAGCGCTGCAGGCCTGCCATGACGCGCTGGCCGGCGACAAGCCGGCGATGATTGCAAGACGCGCCTTCATCGCCGCCGCGCGCGAGGTCAACGTCTTCGTCAGCGACAAGGCCCCGGCCTGATCACATCGGCCTGATCACACCGGCATTTTGCCAGGATCCGGCCCGTTTCGCGGGCCGGTGATCCTGTCTTGCCTATTTTTCTGTCTCGGTGTCGGTTTTGGAACTTGCCTCGTTCTCAGGCTCGGCGCGCTCCTTGGCCGCGACCTTGGCGGCGAGCTTCTCCGCCTTCTTGGCGGCCTTCTGCCGGTCGCGCTCTTTGCGTTCCTGACCGTAATTCGGTGGTCGAGCCATATCGTTTCCTTTCGCTGTGCCTGATCCTGCCTAGAAGCATTGGCCGGCAAACACAACAGCGCCGCGAGGGCAGATGCCAGCGGTTCTGGACTTGCGTGATGGCGAACACAATGGTTTAGAAAAGGCTGCGGGACAGTTGCTGGAGCCGCCGCCGACCGATTTCGAATCAAAACGACCGATGGCCACGCTTCAAAGAAACGCACAGAAGCTGATCTACTATGCGCGCAACGCCATGCGCGACATCGCGCCGCCGGTTCTTTTCCGGCGCCGGCTCGGCCGGCTGCTCGATCAGGCCAGGCTTTCCGACGCATCGGTCCGCCAGCGGCTCAATTACTACAACACGCTGCGGGAGCCTTTTAGCCCCAGCCCCGAGGCCGTGCCGGTCAGCCGGCTGCCGTCGGACCGCAGCATGTACTATTACGATCTGAAGGAGTTCACCCGTTATTTCGACCCAGATCTGCGCATCGACCTGGAATTCGGCGACGTCATCGAAGTGCCGAAGATGCCGTCGATCGTCAAGGACCGGCCGATAGCGGGCGACAACGGCAACGGCGTCCTGTTCAAGCTGAACAAGTTCCGTCATTTCTACATGCCGGCCGACGATGTCGCCTTCGCCGACAAGCATCCGCTCGTCGTTTGGCGCGGCGAACTCAACAATCCGATCCGCACCTTGTTGCTGGATGCAGCCCGCAATCTGCCGTTCTGCGATGTCGGCACGCCGAGGGCGACAGCACTTGCGGAATACCGCAAGCCCTATCTCAGCATCGATCAGCAGCGCCGCTATCGCTACATCATCTCGCTCGAAGGCAATGATGTCGCGACCAATCTGAAATGGATCATGAGCTCGAACTCGCTCTGCCTGATGCCGCCGCCGACTTACGAGACCTGGTTCGCCGAGGGGCAACTCGAGCCCGATGTCCATTATGTGCCGCTGGCGCCCGACTTCAGCGATCTGGCCGAGCGGGTGCATCATCTCGAGCAGCATCCGGCCGAGGCCCAGCGCATCGTTGCGGCGGCCAACGCCTATTGCCGCAAATTCGCCGACGAGCGGGCCGAGCAGGCGATCTGCCTGCTCGTGCTCTACAAATATTTCGTGCTCAGCGGCCAGATCGAGCCCGATCCGCAGGTCTGGCGGTTTATCGCGGGCTAGCCGCTTCCGGCGCCCTTAAGTCAGATAACGCTGCGGTCCATAACCAGATCGGCCGGGCCGAAGCGGTCCTTCGCCGTAAACTGCTGGTGCCAGTAGGGATAGAGCACCGGCGGCCGGCTGACGGCATCGAGGCGCTGGCGTTCATCAAAGGACAGCGTCAGGCTTGCCGCGGCGAGATTGTCTTTCAACTGGGCCTCGTTGCGTGCGCCAATCACCAGCGAACTGACGGCCGGCCGGCCAAGCAGCCAGGCCAGCGCCACCTGGGCCGCCGAGACGCCGCGAGTGGCGCCGATGTCGACCAGCACGTCGACGATCCGCCACAGCCGGTCCTCGTCGCGGATCGGTGGTTCCGACCAGCCGCCGATCTGGCGCGCCGTCGGACTGTCGCGGCGGTATTTTCCCGACATCAGGCCGCCGGCGAGCGGGCTCCACACCAGCACGCCAAGGCCCTGGTCGACCGAGATCGGCAAGAGCTCATACTCGGCCTCGCGTGCTTCCAGCGTGTAGTGGATCTGCTGGGTGACGAAGCGCGGCTGGTGCTGGCTGTCGCTGATGCCGAGCGCCTTCATGACCTGCCAGCCGGAATAGTTGGAGCAGCCGACATAGCGGATCTTGCCCTGGGCAACCAGCGTGTCGAGCGCGGCGATGGTTTCCTCGAGCGGCGTCGCGCCATCCCATTCGTGCAGGAAATAGATGTCGATGACATCTGTCCTGAGGCGCTTCAGGCTCTTCTCGCATTCGCGGATCAGATGATGGCGCGACAGGCCCTCGTCATTGGGGCCCTTGCCGATCCGCATGCGCGCCTTGGAGGCGATCAGCACGTCGTTCTTGCGCTTGCCGCCGAGCGCCTCGCCGATGATCTCTTCCGACAATCCGTTCGAATAGACATTGGCGGTGTCGATGAGATTGATGCCGGCATCGATGCAAGTGTCGATGATGCGCGAGGCCTCCGCGAGATCGGAATTGCCGACGGCAGCGAACGGCCCGCTGCCGCCGAAGGTCATGGTTCCCAAGGTCAGCGTCGAAACTTTCAAGCCGGAACGGCCAAGCGTGCGGTATTCCATGTCGGTCCTCGCAATTTTGGTGGGTGGGGATTTACTGGAGAAGGGCGGGCAGCCCGAACGGGTCGGCCATTTGTAGGACAATTTGAGCGGCTTGTCGCCATGCCACGGCGATGGATCAGCCATGCCTCGCCGATTTGCAGCGATGATCGGCTGGCTGGCGGGTTGCAATAAAACCGTCATTGCCGGCCTATATCAAGTCGGCTCAGGGTTTCATGTCAGCCGGCAAGCGGAGCAGTGGAAATGACCGAGTTGAAGCAGAATTCTCCGGCCAGGGATTGGCTGGAAGCCGAACTCGCCGACATGCTCGACGAGGACTATGAGCTTGAAATGTCGGAGCCGGCGCTGTCGCTGGAGATCTCCAAGATCTACAAGAACGCGCATCCGCCGTCGATCGACCGCATGCAGTATTTCCGCGACCTGATCGGCTTGCAGTCGGAACTAATCAAGCTGCAGTCCTGGGTCGCCTACCACAAGAAGAAGCTGGTGGTGGTTTTCGAAGGACGCGATTCCGCCGGCAAGGGCGGCGTCATCAAGCGCATCACCCAGCGCCTCAACCCGCGCATCTGCCGCGTCGTGGCGCTGCCGGCGCCGACCGAGCGCGAAAAATCGCAGTGGTATTTCCAGCGCTACGTGCCGCATCTGCCGGCCGGCGGCGAGATCGTGCTGTTCGACCGCTCCTGGTACAACCGCTCCGGCGTCGAGCGGGTGATGGGCTTTGCCGAACCCGATCAGGTCGAAGAGTTCTTCCGCGACGTGCCGGAGTTCGAGCGCATGTTGGTCCGCTCCGGCGTCACGCTGGTCAAATACTGGTTCTCGATCACCGACGAGGAACAGCAGATGCGCTTCATGATGCGCATCCACGACCCGATGAAGCAGTGGAAGCTGTCGCCGATGGACCTGCAGTCGCGCGTGCGCTGGGAGCAGTACACCAAGGCCAAGGAAGAGACGTTTGCCCGCACCAACATCCCCGAGGCACCGTGGTACATCGTCGAAGGCAACGACAAGAAGCGGGCGCGGCTGAACTGCATCGACCATCTCCTCAAACAGCTGCCCTATGAGGACGTGCCGCACGAAGAAATCACGCTGCCCGAGCGGGTGTTCAACCCGGAGTACGAGCGCCAGGTCCTGCCGCGCGAGCTTTACGTGCCGGAGAAGTATTGAGCGTCTTCGCAATTGAAGACACGAGAGGACGGCATTCTTTCGCGCCCCCCTCTGTCCTGCCGGACATCTCCCCCACAAGGGGGGAGATTGGCAGCTTCGCCGATGGCGCCCTTCTTGCTACGTTGATGAGTGGCGAAAGCCGGCGCGACATCCGATCTCCCCCGGCGTGGGGGAGATGTCCGGAAGGACAGAGGGGGCGCGACGGATCGCAATTTTCCCAAATGAGGCTTACACCCGCTTGATCGTCACATGCGTGGCGAGCGCTGTCGCCACCTGCTCGGTGCACTGGTAACCCAGCTTCAGCATATCCAGCCCGGCAAACAGGCTCTCGCCCCTCCCGAGCAACACCGGCGACACCGCCAGATGCAACTCGTCAATGAGCTTCTCTTGCAGATATTGCCGGATGGTGGAAACGCCGCCGCCGACGCGGACATCCTTGCCGCCGGCCGCGGCCTTTGCTTGTTCGAGCGCGGCGTGGATGCCGCCGGTAACGAAGTGGAAAATGGTGCCGCCTTCCATCACAATGGAGTCGCGCTCGTAGTGGGTCAGCACGAAGGTCGGCACATGATAGGGCGGGTTGTCGCCCCACCAGCCTTTCCAGCTCTCGTCTGGCCATTCGCCGCGGATTGGACCGAACATGTTGCGGCCGAGGATCCAGGCGCCGACATTGTCGAAGCTGCGGACGGTGAACCGGTCGTCCACATCGGTGCTGCCGCCATCCTTGCCGACCATCTCGTGGAAGGTGCGGGTGCCGGTCATCCATTTGTGCAGATCTTCGCCACCAACGCCGAGCGGATTTTGCAGGTCCTGGTCAGGACCGGCGCCGAAACCGTCGAGCGACAAGGTGAAGGCATTGACGCGGAGTTTGGACATGGAAGACTCCCTTTGATGACCAGTTGTGATTTGCAATCAGTATTCAAACTGATTGCATTTTGCAACTAGTATTTTAGAGGCAAGCCGATCTGTGGAATGCGCAGGGACCTCAAGCCGCCACGCGCTTCGGCATCACCGCAAACGGGCTGAGCCCAAGCCAGATCTGCATCTTGCCGGCGACGTCGAGATCGCCGGTCAGGCTGATCTTGTCGCGTTCCTTGTGAACTGTCGTCAGCCCCATCCAGATCGAGGTCATGGTGCACAGATCGGTCGAGACGTAGAGATCGACGTCGAAGCCCGGATCGTACCAGCAAAGATCGACCTCGCCCTGCTTTTCGACGATCAGCCACCACGATCGTTTTGACGCCGGCAGGTCATGGTACAGGAATTGTATCACGGTGCGCCCGTCCGGCAGCGGACTGGGGTTCAGATTGCGCCGCATGTCCCACATCAGCAGCGACGGATCGAGGTTTTTGAGCGACAGCCTGGCCTCGACCCATTTCTGGCCCCAAAACCCCATCGCCTCGACAACCGGGCGCAAATCCCGGCCCGCCTCGGTCAGCCGGTATTCGAACACGCCCTTCTCGGTCGCGATCTCGGTCCGCTCGACGATGCCGCCGGCCTCGAGGTCCTTGAGCCGTTGCGACAGAAGGGTTGGCGACATTTTCGGCACGCCGCGGCGCAAATCGTTGAAGCGGGTCGACCCCGCCACCAGTTCGCGCAGCAGCACCATGGTCCAGCGTGTGCAGAGCAGCTCGGCGGCCATGGAGAGCGGGCAGAATTGCTTGTAACCGGCTTGTGTCATGTGGTGAGCTCCAAAAGATGTTGCCGGACCTTATTCAGAAAACCTGAGTTCAGCCAGTACAGAAGCTGTACTGGCACCCCCGGTACAGTTCTGTGACTGGAGCGGTCCGGCGCCGCCATGCGAGGCAGCGGTCACGTCACCGGGCAGTCCGGTGCCGATCCATGAGGAGTTGGACAATGACCGCTTACGTGATCGCAGACATCAAGGTGAAGGACGACAAATGGGTGCCGGCCTATGCCGCTTCGGTGCATGACCTCGTCCACAAGCATGGCGGCAAGTATCTCGCCCGCAGCGGCAATGTGAAGACGCTGGAGGGCAAGCCGCTCGACACCAGCCTGATCGCCATCATGGCGTTTCCGTCGGCAAAGGCAGCCGAAGCCTTCACCAACGATCCGCAATACGCTCCGTTTGTGGCGGAGCGTCAGAAGGGCAGCGACAGCCGCTTCCAACTGATCGACGATACCGATCTCGCCGGAACGATTCCTTATTTGCCAAAGGCGTGAGGAAAAGCCGGAACCCGGAGCATCCAGGTTCCGGCTAACCCTTCAGCAGTTGCGCCACTTCCGGCGCGAAGTAAGTCAGGATGCCGTCACAGCCGGCGCGCTTGAAGGCGAGCAGCGATTCCAGCATCGCCTTTTCGCCGTCGATCCAGCCATTGGCGGCCGCCGCCTTGATCATCGAATATTCGCCTGACACCTGGTAGGCGAAGGTCGGCATCTGGAACTCGTCCTTCAGCCGGCGGATGATGTCGAGATAGGGCAGGCCGGGCTTGACCATCAGCATGTCGGCGCCCTCGGCGATATCCTGCTCGGCCTCGCGCACCGCTTCGTCGGAATTGGCGTGGTCGAGATAATAGGTCTTCTTGTCACCCTTGAGCAGGCCGGCGGTGCCCACCGCCTCGCGATAGGGGCCATAGAAGGCGGAGGCGAATTTCGTCGCATAGGACATGATCGCCACATCCGAAAAACCGTTGGCGTCGAGTGCGTCGCGAATGGCGCCGATGCGGCCGTCCATCATGTCGGACGGCGCGATGATGTCGGCGCCGGCCGCCGCCTGGATGACGGCCGCGGCGGTCACCTGTTCCACCGTCTCGTCATTGACGATGATGCCGTCGCGCAAGATGCCGTCATGGCCGTGCGAGGTGAACGGGTCGAGCGCCGCATCGGTGATGATGCCGATCTCCGGCACCGCGTCCTTGATGGCGCGGGTGGCGCGGTTGATGATGTTTTCCGGGTCGAGGATGTGCGATCCCGTCTGGTCGCGCAGGCTGAGTTCAACATTGGGGAAGGTGGCGATCGCCGGAATGCCGAGCTTAGCGGCCCGCTCGGCCTCCTTGACGGCGAGGTCCAGCGACAGGCGGAAGACGCCGGGCATGGCGGCGATCGGCTCGCGCGTGTTCTTGCCGTCGATGACGAAGATCGGCCAGATCAGATCGTTCACCGTAAGCCGGTTTTCCTGCACTAGGCGGCGCAACCAGTCGGCCTTGCGCATGCGCCGCAAGCGGCGGCTGCCGGTGATCTCGTCGACGCTGCGCGCACCGGCGGGCTTTGCCGGCGCGAATTTGTTGCTCGTCGCGGGGGTGAATTTGTTCATCGCAAAAACTCCGGGTCGAGGCGGCTTTTACCACGAGGCCTTGCCGCTGACCAATGCGACACGATTGTGCCAGCCGATGACGCGGTGCTTACGGCTTTGGCGGCCACGCCAGTTCTGGGCCGGTTTTGAACAACGACACATTGTTGGTGAAGGTGCTCTCCGGGGCGAGCCGGATCAGGCGCCCGTCCGGATGGCCGATGTCGGCGACATTGTCGATGAACCAGCGGTTCCAGGTCGCCTCCGGGCCGAGATATTTGTGCAGCAGCCGTTTGAAGCGGTTCGGCGCCATCGCTTCTATGGTGGCGACGCCGCGCAGGCCGAGATGCAGCAGGATGCCGGCCTCATTGTCGAAATGGACGATCTCCACGGCGCAGCGCGGGTCGCGTTCGAGGTGTTTGACAGCACTTGCGCCGGTCGAGCCGAGCAGCCAGATCGCAGCGTCCTCCCAGATGAACCACATCGGCGCGTTGCGCGGCGCGCCGTCAGCGGTCACGGTCGCCAGATTGGCCATCAGCGGGCGGCTGAGAACATCATCCGGGTCGAACTTTTTCGGCATCTCCCAGCCATGGCTCGGCGCTGCGGTTTCAAGCGTCATGCGTTTGTCCCTGCATCAGAAGAAAGGCTGTTTTGCCCGGCAATTTTGCGCGCATTTCTGTCGGGGGCAAAGCACGGTCGCGTTCCCTTGCGAAAATCCAAACCGCGCCCGCCGGTTGACGCACCCATGCGCCACCTTTAGCACTTCAGTCCCGCAGGCGCGGGGAGGGATTCTCTGACGATGGATTTTGGCGGCGGCGACGAGATCCGCTTCGAACGGTTGGGCAAGGCAGGCGTCGTCACGCTGACGCGGCCGCAGGCGCTCAATGCGCTGACACATCGCATGATCAAGGCGCTGGACAAGGCGCTCGACGCTTTTGAGCGCGATACCGGCGTCGATGTCGTCATCGTCAAGGCCGAGGGCAGGGCGTTTTGCGCCGGCGGCGACATCATGCACGTCTACGAGGCCCGCGCCGGAAAGCCGCCGGTCGAGTTCTTCGCCGACGAATACCGGCTCAACGCCCGCATCAACAGTTACAAAAAGCCCTATGTCGCGCTGATCGACGGGATCGTTATGGGCGGCGGCGTCGGCATCTCTTTCCACGGTTCGCAGCGTGTGCTGACCGAGAACGCCCAGTTCGCCATGCCCGAAGTCGGCATCGGTTTCTTCCCGGATGTCGGCGGCAGCCATCTTCTGCCCGACCTTGGCGGCAGCTTCGGCATGTATCTGGCGCTGACCGGCAACCGCATTCGCTATGGCGATGCGCTGTGGTCGGGCCTGGCCACCCACACCATCAAGGCCGCTGACCAGGCTGCCTTTCTTGACCGGCTCTGCGCCAATGGCGATCCGGAATCGGTGCTGCGCGGCTTTTTCGTGCCGGCCAGGCGCGAGACCGGCCAGCCGGTGTTGGAAGCCATTGCCCGGCATTTTTCCCAACCCTCGCTCGCCGAAATCCTCGAGAGCCTGGAGCGGGCGGCAGGCGCCGACGAGTTTGCCGCCAAGACGCTGGCCACCATCCGCACCCGCTCGCCGACCAGCCTTAATGTCGCGTGGCGCCAGATCAGCGCCGGGCTGACGCTGTCGATGGAAGCCTGCATGAAGATGGAGTTCCGCATCCTCAACCGCATGCTGGCCGGGCACGACTTCTATGAAGGCATCCGCGCCGTCCTCGTCGACAAGGGTTCGACGCCGCAGTGGCGGCCGGCAAGCCTGGCCGAGGTCGACGCTGCTTCGGTGGACGCCTATTTCGCGCCGCTCGAACGGGAGCTCGAACTGTGAGCGAGGTCACGTCGCGGCGCATCGTGCTGCAGCCCTCGGGCGTCGAGATCATCTTCGCCTGGTTCCAGCGCGTCATTGCGGGCTATTGCCTGCTGTTCGGCATCCTGTACTGGATCCGGCTGATCGGTTTTTATCCCGGCCCGCTGTGGCGCTTCGACCTGATGCCGGTGCACTGGCAGGTTGTGGCGGTGATGCTGGCCGTGTTCTTCCCCTTCGCCGCCGCCGGCCTCTGGATGTTGGCGTCGTGGGGCCCGGTGATCTGGTTCATCTGTGCTGTCACAGAGACCATCATGTATGCCGGCTTCCCCGATCTGTACGGCCACCGGCCGCTGATCGTCTTGTCGCATGCCGCGGTCGCGCTGCTCTACATCGCCTTCCGCGTCGTTATCTGGATGCGCAAGCGCCCTGCGCGCCCCTGAAACGCCGCCCCGCAGCCATTGGCTAAATCTTTAGGTTAATTATCCTTGCTCGGGTGACCGTTCGTTAAGCGTCTTGCGAAACCTATTACCGGTAAGCTCTTGTTAGCCCTAGCGTTTAAGTCGAATTTTATGAGTATTCGATAGTGTCGCAATCAAGGTGAAAAACAAAAAATCACCAGGGCGACAAACGAGAGGCAAAGACAATGATCAATTCGCGTCCGGCGGCGAAGACCGCCAACGTATCCGACGATCGCCGCGAGGCTATCCGTTCGCTTTACATGGAATCGCTTCAGCTGGTGGAGCGTTTGCATCGCCGTCTGCTTGACGTGATCAAGGACGAGTTCGACCGCAACGGCCGTTCCGACATCAATGCCATCCAGGCGCTGCTTCTGTTCAATATCGGCAATTCCGAACTGACCGCCGGCGAGCTGCGCTCGCGTGGCTACTATCTCGGCTCGAACGTCTCCTACAATCTGAAGAAGCTGGTCGATCTCGGCTTCATCAACCACCAGCGCTCGCGCATCGACCGCCGTTCGGTCCGCGTTTCGCTGACGCCGAAGGGCAATGAAGTGGCGGAAGTCGTCGCCGGTCTCTATGAGCGCCATGTCGGCTCGATCGAACAGGTCGGCGGCATCAACAGCGAAGAGTTCAAGCAGATGAACCGCGCGCTGCAGCGCCTCGACCGCTTCTGGAACGACACCATCGCCTACCGGATGTAATCAGCGGGCCATTGAATAGCAGCTGCGCCGGAAGAAGCGCGGCCGGAGGAAAGTCTCAGCCAACAGGCCGGTGCCGAAAAGCACCGGCCTTTTCTTTTCGAGCCGCCGGCGCTTCCAAATTCGGCGTAAGCCACGTTGCCGCCATATTCGCGGTGGAAGCGGGGATGCGGGTGATGCGGCGGCGAAAGCTGTTCGCGCGCCTGTAATGTCGCATCGCGGTCCGCTTTTCACGGCTCAGTGATGCAGGTCATGGTTGGCTAATTGTTAACAGTGCCAACTTTAGAGTGCGGGCGATATCGCCCAAGATCGAGCACGTAGCCGAACGCTGCAACAGCCAAACGCTAGAAGCCAAACACGACAAGAATGTCTGGAACGTCCATGAGAACCAGCCGCCGCCTTTTCCTTTCCGGAGCTTCCGCGCTCGCCGTTGCCATGGTTGCCAATGCCGCCAGCGCGCAGGATGTGATCGACGATATCCTGAAATCGTCGGGCCGCGGCAATTGGGACGACCAGTTCGATGCCCGCGCCTCGGAGGGCGGCAAGGTCGCCTCGACGCTGCCGATCTTCAGCCTGCAGACGGTCGCCTTCACCGAACAGGCTGTGGCGCAGTATCAGAACATCGTCGCCCAGGGCGGCTGGGGCGAGGTGCCGGCGACAAAGAAGCTGCAGCTTGGCGTCGACGATCCGGACGTGGTGCCGCTGCGCAAGCGGCTGATGGTTTCGGGCGATCTGGCGCAGAGCGCCGGCATTTCGACGTCGTTCGATTCCTATGTCGACGCCGCGGTCAAGCGCTTCCAGGCGCGCCATGGCCTGCCGGCCGACGGCGCCATGGGCAAATACACCTATGCGGCGATGAACGTTTCGGCGCAGATCCGCCTCGGTCAGCTGCAGACCAATCTGGAGCGCCTGCGCGAAAAGGCCGGCACGCTGGGCAGCCGTTATGTGCTGGTCGATATCCCGGCGGCACAGATCGAGGCGGTCGAGAACGATCGCGTCGTGCTGCGCCACACCGCAATCGTCGGCAAGATCGACCGCCAGACCCCGGTGGTCAATTCCAAGATCAACGAGATCATCGTCAATCCTTACTGGAACGCGCCGGTCTCGATCGTGCGCAAGGACATCATTCCGCTGATGCGGAAGAACCCCGACTATCTCAAGGACAGCCATATCCGGCTGTTTGCGCCTGATGGCAGCGAAGTCGATCCGATGACTGTCGACTGGTCGACGGATGATGCCGCGAAATACCGCTTCCGCCAGGATCCGGGTTCCGGCAACGCCATGGCCTCGGTGAAGATCAACTTCCCCAGCCCCGACGGCGTCTACATGCACGATACGCCGCAGCAAAGCCTGTTCGGCAAGATGATGCGCTTCGATTCCTCGGGCTGCGTGCGTGTCCAGAACGTGCGCGACCTCGTCACATGGATCCTGCGCGACACACCCGGCTGGGACCGCCAGCATTTCGAGGCTACCATCAAGACCGGCGAGAACACGCCGGTGCAGGTCGTCAACCCGGTTCCGGTCCACTTCCTCTATGTGTCGGCCTGGTCGACGGGTCCGGGCGTCGTGCAGTTCCGCGACGACGTCTACGCGCTCGATGGCGCCAGCGAACTGCAGATCACCTCTTCGCTCTAGGTGCCTGAATTGTTTATGAAAAGGCCGCCGTGAGGCGGCCTTTTCCGTTCGACATCCCAACAGAAGAAGACTGGTGGCCGCCAGCCATGCAGGCCATGAACACTGCCGGACGTTGCGCCGCAGGCCCATCTGGACGGACTAACGGCAATTGCGCATGGTCCTCAAAACAGCCGGAATCGCGCCATGCAGGTCGCAATCTTCAGCCTCGCCGTGCTGGTCTTCGTCGCTCTTTCCGGCGCACTGGTGCGGTTGGTTCGGGTGCCGCTGCCGGTGCTGCAGATTGCCATCGGCGCCGCGCTCGCATGGCCGGTGAAAGGCATCCATGTCGAGATCGACCCCGAACTCTTCCTGCTGGTGTTCATCCCGCCGCTTTTGTTCGGCGATGCCTATGGAGCGCCCAAACGCGAGCTGATCGCGCTGCGCGGACCGATCCTCGATCTGGCCATCGGGCTGGTCTTCTTTACCATTGTCGGCTTCGGTTATGCCTTGCACTGGTTGGTGCCGAGCATCCCGCTGGTCGTCGCCTTCGCGCTCGCTGCCGTGCTGTCCCCGACCGACGCCGTGGCGGTGTCCTCGATCGTCGACAGAAGCCTGGTGCCGGCGCGGCTGATGCATATTCTGGAAGGCGAGGCGCTGCTCAACGACGCCTCGGGCCTGGTCATGTTCCGCTTCGCCGTCGCCGCCGCCGTGACCGGCAGCTTTTCCTTCGCCGATGCATCGCTGAGCTTCGTTTATGCCGTCGCCATCGGCATCCTGGCCGGCATCGCCGCGTTGTTCATCGCCGCCAGGCTCCTGCAGCTTCTGAATCGCATCGGCGGCGTTCCGGCCGAGGCGCAGGTTCTGGTCATGGTCCTGCTGCCCTTCATTGCCTATCTCGTCGCCGAACATCTGCATGCCTCAGGCATTCTGGCGGCGGTCACCGCCGGGCTTTTGACCGGCGGCTCCGGCGTCTTCCGCTTCCTCGGCGTCTCGGCGCGCATGCAGACGATCTCGCTGTGGACGACCTTGTCCTTCGTCTACAATGGCGCGCTGTTCATCGTGCTCGGCATGCAGCTTCCCGAAATCATTCGCCGCGTGCCGCCCGAACTGACTGGCCATTACCCGATCATCCAGCCGGTCGCGACGGTGATTGCGCTGACGCTGTGCCTGATCGCGCTGCGCTTCCTCTGGATCTGGGTCGGCGACATCGCGGCAGGCCTCAAGGCAAAATGGGGAAAGCGCAAGGCCGAGCCGTTCGGGATGCGTGTGCGGCTTGCCGGCTCGGTGGCGGGCGTGCGCGGCGCGATCACGCTGGCCGGCATCCTGTCGCTCCCGCTCGCCATGCCGGACGGCTCGCCTTTTCCCGCGCGCGACCTGGTGATCTTCCTCGCCGCCGGCGTCATCATCTGTTCGCTCGCCATCGCCAGCGTGGCGCTGCCGAAGATAGCGCGCGGGCTGGTCGAGCCGGGCGAGGATGGCAGCGCCATCGAGGAGCGTCTCGCCCGCATCGGCGCCGCCAAAGCGGCCATCGCCCGCGTCGAAAGCATGGCGGGCGCCAGCGACGACGACCAGGGCGAGGTGCCCGGCGCCAGGCTTGCCGCCGCCGAAAACATCGTCGCCGGCTACCGGCGCCGGATCGCCACTTCGGACGAGGCCGACGACGCCCGGGCAGAGGCCCGCGAAGCCGGGCGGCTGGAGCTCGAAATGCGGCTTGCCGGCATCGAGGCCGAGCGCATCGCCGTGCGCGACATGTTAAGCAGCGGCGCGATCAACGACCATACGGCGCGGGCGCTGTTTACCGAGATCACGCTCACCGAAGCCTTGCTGCAGGGGCGGCAGGAGCGAAAATAGCGGTTCAGGGCCGCTCTGGCGCAATCCGGCCAGCAAATTTCGCGCTGCAAACGTGGCGAGGCGAAAACAACTGTGTTAATGGCGCGGCAATGCATGTCGCCCGGAACCGTGCAGCGGTTTCGGGGCAGCGATATGCATAGATAGATGCCCCGAACCGAAGGATTTCAGGCCATGGCAACTGCAGCGGCAGCGTCGAACAAGTTCGAATCCTTCTTCGAAACCACGCTGGAAGATGCCGATCCGGAGATCTTCGGCTCGATCCGCAACGAGCTTGGCCGCCAGCGTCACGAGATCGAGCTGATCGCCTCGGAAAACATCGTTTCGCGCGCCGTGCTCGAGGCGCAGGGCTCGATCATGACCAACAAATACGCCGAGGGTTATCCGGGCAAGCGCTATTATGGCGGCTGCCAGTTCGTCGACGTCGCCGAGGAACTCGCTATCGAGCGCGCCAAAAAGCTGTTCGGCTGCAACTTCGCCAATGTCCAGCCGAATTCCGGCAGCCAGATGAACCAGGCGGTCTTCCTGGCGCTGCTGCAGCCCGGCGACACCTTCATGGGCCTCGACCTGAATTCCGGCGGCCACCTGACGCACGGTTCGCCCGTCAATATGAGCGGCAAATGGTTCAAAGTCGTTTCCTACGGCGTGCGCAAGGACGACCATCTGCTCGACATGGACGCGATCGAAAAGACCGCACATGAGACCAAGCCAAAGCTGATCCTGGCCGGCGGCACCGCCTATTCGCGCATCTGGGACTGGAAGCGCTTTCGCGAGATCGCCGATGCGGTCGGCGCCTATCTGATGGTCGACATGGCCCATATCGCCGGCCTGGTTGCCGGCGGCGTGCATCCGTCACCGCTGCCGCACGCCCATGTCGTGACCACGACCACGCACAAATCGCTGCGCGGCCCGCGCGGCGGCATGATCCTGTGCAATGACGAGGACATCGCCAAGAAGATGAACTCGGCGGTTTTCCCCGGCCTGCAGGGCGGCCCGCTGATGCATGTCATCGCCGCCAAGGCGGTCGCCTTCGGCGAGGCGCTGAAGCCGAGCTTCAAGCTCTATGCCGAGAGTGTCGCCGCCAACGCGAAGGCGCTGGCGTCGAGCCTCAAGGAAACCGGCCTCGACATCGTCTCCGGCGGCACCGACAACCATCTGATGCTGGTCGATCTCAGGCCCAAGAACGCCACCGGCAAGCGCGCCGAGGCAGCGCTCGGCCGCGCCAACATCACCTGCAACAAGAACGGCATCCCGTTCGATCCGGAAAAGCCTTTCGTCACCTCGGGCGTGCGTCTGGGCACGCCGGCCGGCACCACGCGCGGCTTCGGCCAGGCCGAGTTCCGCGAGATCGGCAAGTTGATCGCCGAGGTGCTGGACGGGCTGAAGGTCGCCAATTCCGACGAAGGCAATGCGGCTGTGGAAGCAGCCGTGAAGGCCAAGGTCGTGGCGCTGACCGATCGTTTCCCGCTCTATCCCTATCTCGGTTGACCGCCAGCGGCGCATCGTCTTTTATCCCGCGCTCTGCGCCGCTTGCTGTTCGGGCGGCGCGGCCTGTTGGAGATCTGACGATGCGCGTGTTCCGTCCTGCCGTTCTGGCCTTCATCGGCTCGCTTGCCGCTGTCGCCGTGTCGGGCGCGATCGCCCAGGAGCAGCCGCAGCCGGGCACGGATATCCCCGCCACAAACACCTTTGGCAGGTGGACCACCATCATCGATGCGCTCGACACCGGCCAGGATTCCCACAAGACCTGCGCTGCCTCCACGGCCTTTGTCGATGGCGGCGGCAATGCCGGCACGCTGACGCTTTCGATCTCGACTGGCGACGCCCTGCCGCCCGATGCCTATCCGGCGATCATGTTCACCGTCGCCAACAAGGAGCTGCCGACCGGCAAGAAGATCGCCGCGACCTTCGGTGACCCCGGCGTCAAGGTTTCCGCGACCGTCTATTCCAATGATGCCGGCCGCCCGAGCTGGACCGTCGACAACCAGGCCAAGACCAGTCTCGCTTTGTTGCGGGCCATGCGCCAGGTCATCTCGCTCGACGTGACGTTCGGCAAGCAAGCCGTCGCCAGCATCCCTATGGACGGCTTCACCAAGGCCTACCGCAACCTCGGAACGTCCTGCGGCTTCCCGACCAAGGACGTCGCGCCCTGACATATCTGGCGCGGCTGGCAATTTTCCTCCCGCCTCGCTATCTCTGAGGGCGCGAGCGGCCGTTGCCGAACCTTTGCCGTCCCGGCAAAAACCTCTAAGCCTATCGTTCCGCCAGAATCGCCAACCTGAAGGCTCTCCATGCGCTGTCCCTATTGCCAGTCCGAAGATACGCAGGTGAAGGATTCGCGCCCCGCCGAGGATGGCGCCGCGATCCGCCGGCGGCGCGTCTGCCCCGATTGCGGTGGCCGCTTCACCACCTTCGAGCGCGTCCAGCTGCGCGATCTCGTTGTGGTCAAGAAGTCCGGCAGAAAGGTGCCGTTCGACCGCGACAAGCTCTTGCGTTCGGTGGAGATCGCGGTGCGCAAGCGCAATGTCGATCCCGAGCGCATCGACCGCGCCGTCACCGGCATCGTGCGCCAGCTCGAAAGCTCCGGCGAGACTGAAATCGCCTCGGGCGAGGTCGGCCGGCTCGTCATGGAAGCGCTGAAGTCGCTCGACGACGTCGCCTATGTCCGCTTCGCCTCTGTCTATCGCAATTTCCGTGAGGCCAAGGATTTCCACGATGTGCTGGGTGAGCTCAAAGGCGACGAGCTCAAGGGCGACGAGCTGAACGGCGAAGAGGACGCCGGCTGAGCATGGCAAGCCAAACGTCAGGGAAGGCCGATCAGCAGGCCCTCGATCGCCGCTTCATGGCCGCGGCGCTGCGGCTGTCGCGGAAAAATGCCGGCCGCACCTCCACCAACCCTTCCGTCGGCACCATAATCGTTCGCGACGATGGCGCCGGCCCGATGATCGTCGGCACCGGCGTCACCGCTGTTGGCGGCCGGCCGCATGCCGAGACCGAGGCGCTGACTGAAGCCGGCGAGTTGGCGCGCGGCGCCACCGCCTATGTCACGCTGGAGCCCTGCGCCCACCATGGCCGCACCCCGCCTTGCGCCAACGCGCTGGTCAATGCCGGAGTGGCGCGGGTCGTCGGCGCCGCCAGCGATCCCGATCCGCGCGTCTCCGGCAAAGGCTATGCCATCCTGCGCGCCGCCGGCATCGAAGTGGTCGAAAAGGTGCTGGTCGAGGAAGCCGCCGAGCAGATGGCCGGCTATTTGATTCGATCCATGAAAAAGCGTCCGGAAGTGACTCTGAAGCTTGCGCTTTCCAGCGACGGCAAGATCGGCAGGCATGGCGCCGGCCAGGTCGCGATCACCGGCGATATCGCCCGCCGCGAAGTCTATCTGATGCGCGCCGAAGCCGATGGCATACTGGTCGGCATCGGCACGGCGCTGGAGGATGATCCCGCGCTCACCGTGCGGCTGCCGGGGCTGGAGAACCGCTCGCCGGCGCGCATCGTGCTCGACCGCCAGATCAGGCTGCCCGAAGCCTCGAAGCTGGTCTCCGGCATCGACCGGGTGCCGCTCTATATCGCCGCGAGCCTGGAGGCCGACCCGCTGCGGCGGTCGGTGCTGGAGCGTGCCGGTGTGCGCTTCATCGGCACCGAAACCCATGAAGGCGGCATTGCCTTGCCGGAACTGCTCGAGGATCTCGGCGCGCTCGGCATGGCCAGCGTTCTGGTCGAAGGCGGCGCCAAGGTGGCCAGCGCCTTCCTCGCCGAGGGATTGGTCGACCGCATCGTGCTGTTCCAGGGACCGGAAGCGATCGGCGAGGGCGGCATTGCATCGCCCATCGACGCCAACCATATCCCGGCAGGCTTCCGCAAATTGCGCGAGATGCGCTTCGGGGAAGACAGCTATGCCGAATGGGTGAGAGATATCTGAAATGTTCACTGGAATTGTCACCGATATCGGCACTGTCGCGGCCATCAAGCCGCTGAGCGAAGGCGTCGGCCTGCGCATCGACACTGCCTATGATCCCGCGACCATCGCTATTGGCGCCTCGATTTCCTGCGGCGGCGTCTGCCTGACGGTGACGGCGCTGCCAGATGGCGGCTCGAATGCCCGCTGGTTCGAGGTCGAAGCCTGGGAAGAGGCACTGAGGCTGACCACGGCGTCGGGCTGGAAATCAGGCACCAAGGTCAATCTCGAGCGGGCACTGAAGATCGGCGACGAACTCGGCGGCCACATCGTGTCGGGCCATGTCGATGGCATGGCCGAAATCGTCGAGCGCAAGGACGAGGGCGATGCCGTGCGCTTCACGCTGGAGGCGCCGCGCGAACTGGCGAAATTCATCGCGCCCAAGGGTTCCGTCGCACTCGACGGCACCTCGCTCACCGTCAACAAGGTCGAAGGCGCCCGTTTCGACGTGCTGTTGATCCACCATTCGCTGACCGTGACGACCTGGGGCGAGCGCAAGGTGGGCGACAAGGTCAACCTCGAGATCGACACCATGGCCCGCTACGCCGCGCGACTGGTCGAGGCAGTGAAAGAGGGGCTTTGAGCCCCCCTGGGAAATTAGACCGGGCCTGAGCGTCGGACAAAGCTTGCGAATGTGACCGCTTCAGCCTAAGTCACCGGTACCCCCGGAGACATTCATGGCAGGCACATCCCAACACGGCAAAGCGTTCATTCGCCCGAAGAAGAAGGCCCACCTTCTGATTATCGAGGCGCGCTTTCATGACGATCTTGCCGACGCGCTGCTCGACGGCGCGACGAGCGCGCTCGACGAAGCCGGCGCGACCTATGACGTCATCACCGTTCCCGGTTCGCTGGAAATTCCAGCAGTGATCACTTTTGCGCTCGACGGCATGTGCGAGGGCGGCAAGGACTATGATGGTTTTGTCGCGCTCGGCACCATCATCCGCGGCGACACTTATCATTTCGACATCGTCGCCAATGAATCGAGTCGCGCGCTGATGGATCTCTCGGTCCAGGAAGCGATTGCGATCGGCAACGGCATCCTGACCACCGAGAACGACGCGCAGGCCTGGACGCGCGCCAAGCGCTCGGAGGGCGACAAGGGCGGCTTTGCCGCGCGCGCGGCGCTGACCATGATCGCGCTCAAGGAGAAGCTGGGAGCGCAATCGTGAGCGAACCCGCTTCGCCCGGCCAGCCCGCGACACGCCATGCCAATAAGCGTGGCGCCGCCCGTCTGGCCGCCGTGCAGGCGCTTTACCAGATGGACGTGGCCGGCAGCGGCGTCTTCGAGATCACCGCCGAATACGAGGCGTTCCGGCTCGGCAAGGAAGTCGACGGCGCGCTTTATCGGGAGGCCGACGCGCAGTGGTTCCGCGCCATCCTGGCCGGCGTCGTCGAGAACCAGACGACCATCGATCCGATCATACGCCAGGCGCTGACGGAAGACTGGCCGCTGTCCAGACTCGATTCGACGTTGCGCGCCATCCTGCGCGCTGGCGTCTACGAACTGATGAAGCGCGACGACGTGCCGGTGGCCGTCATCGTTTCGGAATATGTCGACATCGCCAAGGCCTTCTACGAGGAAGACGAGCCGAAGCTGACCAACGCCGTGCTCGACCGTGTGTCGCGCCGGGTGCGGGGCGAGGGGCGCGGCAAGGACGCATTGTGACCGGCACCGTCGCCGGCGCAGCACGGGACGCGCGCCGCACGGCGATCATCCTGGCGACGTCGCAGGCGATTATCGGTTCGGCCGCGCCGATTGCCATTTCCATGGGCGGGCTGGCCGGGCAATATCTGCTTGGCCCCGATAAGTCGCTGGCAACGGCGCCAATCACCGGCTTCAACATCGGCGTGGCGCTCGGCGCGTTGCCGGCCGCGGCCATCATCCGTTGGCTCGGCCAGCGCGGCGGTTTCATGACCGGCACCATCGTCACCGCGCTTGGCGGCGTCATCTCCACGTTGGCTCTGTTCCACGCCAGCTTCTGGCTGTTCGCTTTCGCGCTGCTGGTGATCGGCGTCGGCGGCGCCTTCGTCCAGCAGTTCCGCTTCGCCGCCGCCGATAATGCTCCGCCCGAATTCAAGGCGCGCGCCATTTCCTTCGTGCTGGCCGGCGGCGTCATCACCGCGATTCTCGGGCCGCAGATCGTCATCTTCACCCGCGAATTGCTGGCGCCGGTGATGTTTGCCGGCTCGTTCGTGGCCATTCCGGTTCTGGCGGCGGCCGGCGCCATCATCCTGTCATTCCTGCGCATCCCGGCCAAGGCTCCCGGCCACGCGGAAGTCGCGTCAAGCGACGCCCGGCCGCTGTCCGAGATCGTCACCCGGCCGCGTTTCGTCGCGGCACTGTTTTGCGCCGTCGGCAGCTATGCGCTGATGAGTTTCGTCATGACCGGCGCGCCGCTGGCCATGGTCGGCTGCGGCCTTTCGACGGACGACGCCACGCTCGGCATTTCCTGGCATGTGATGGCGATGTTTGCGCCGAGCTTCTTCACCGGATCGCTGATCCATCGCTTCGGCGCCGAACGCATCGTCGCAACCGGCCTGGTCCTGCTCATCGGCTGCGCCGCGGTGGCATTGTCCGGCCTGCATTTGTGGCAGTTCTGGACGGCGCTGATCCTGCTTGGCCTCGGCTGGAATTTCGCCTTCATCGGCGCCACCTCCATGGTCGCCGACAGCTACCATCCGTCCGAAAAGAGCAAGGTGCAGGGCTTCCACGACTTCGTCCTGTTCGGCTCCGTCGCCTTCGCCTCGCTAATGTCGGGCGCCATCTACAATGCCTGGGGCTGGGAGATGCTGAACTGGCTGGTTTTCCCGGTCGTCGCCCTGTGTTTCGTCGCCCTTGGCGCGCTCAAACTGACCGGATCGCGCAAAGCCCGCGCCTGATCGGGTTCTATCTTTGGCTTGGCACGACCTGTCAGCATGGCGCCGACCGAATCGCGGCGACCGCACAAAATTATTGCGTCTGTACCCATTGTTATGAAACCGTGTGCCCCGACGGGGCGTTGAAGCCATGCTCATATGCGGCCACCGCATTTCGGTCCAAAGCAAGGGGTTTTCACAATGTTTTCAGTCAAGATTCTGGCCGGCGCGGCGTTGGCGCTCGGCATCACGGCCGCCTCCGCCAATGCCCAGGTGGTCGTCTCCTCGAAGATCGACACCGAGGGCGGCGTGCTCGGCAACATCATCCAGCTTGTGCTCAACGCCAACAACATCAAGACCACCGACCGCATCCAGCTCGGCGGCACGCCGGTGGTACGCAAGGCGATCACCGCCGGCGAGATCGACATCTATCCCGAGTACACCGGCAATGCCGCTTTCTTCTTCGAGAAGGCCGACGATCCGGTCTGGAAGGATGCCGCCAAGGCCTATGAGACCGCCAAGAAGCTCGACTATGACGCCAACAAGATCGTCTGGCTGTCGCCGTCACCGGCCAACAACACCTGGGCGATCGCGCTGCGCAAGGAGGTTGCCGAGACCAACAAGCTGGCGACCCTGACCGACTTCGGCAAATACGTCGCCGGCGGCGGCACGGTGGTTTTGGCGGCGTCGGCTGAGTTCGTCAATTCGGCGGCAGCCCTGCCGGCGTTCCAGACCACTTACGGCTTCACGCTGAAGCCGGAGCAGTTGATCACGCTATCGGGCGGCGACACCGCCGCGACAATCGGTGCTGCCGCCAACCAGACCAACGGCGCCAACGCCGCCATGGTCTACGGCACCGACGGCGGCATCGCGCCGTCCGGCCTGGTCGTGCTCGCCGACGACAAGGGCGTGCAGCCGGTCTACCAGCCGGCGCCGATCATCCGCGAAGCGGTGCTGAAAGAGCATCCGGAGATCGAGACGCTGTTGAAGCCGGTGTTCGCCAAGCTCGACCTCGTCACGCTGCAGGAACTCAACGGCCGCGTCCAGGTCGGCGGCGAGCCGGTCAAGGGTGTCGCCGAGGACTTTTTGAAGAAGAACGGGTTTTTGAAGTAGTCAGCGCATAGCTGATCGTGACGCTGGTGCGAGACACCCCTCTCTGGAAGCTGCTGATCTCCCCCCTTGCGGGGGAGATGTCCGGCAGGACAGAGGGGGGTGCTGTCCCGCCGACCTCACAACCGGTAGCAGGTGCGTGCCTCGACAGGGTTGCTTCCGAACAGGCCGACGCTCGAGAGCTGACGATCCTTCACACCCCCCTCTGGCCTGCCGGCCATCTCCCCCGCAAGGGGGGAGATCGGACTTCGCGTCGGCTTGCACCGATCACCAGCGTAGTCTGCGCAACGTGGAAAATCGCTCCTCATGAGGGGCATCCATGACCCTGCGTTTCGACAAGCTCGGCATGGTTATCGCGGCGATCGTTGCCTATGCGGCGTTTCTGGCTCCGTTCGCCACCTTCCGCGCCAATCGTATCGTTCCCGGTCAGGCGCGCTCGATCCTGGAGGCGCTGCCGGCCACAGTCGGGCCGCTACTGCTGGCGATCGTCGTCGTGGCCGCAATTGTTGCCTTGCTGAAAACCCCGCTTGTCCTGCGCCTGGCCGCAAGCGTCGTGGCGCTCGCCGCCCTTGCCATCCTGATCGGTGTCGCCGGCACCTTCCTGACGCCGGCCGGCAACACCTTCGCCCGCATCTCGCCGGCTTCCGGGTTCTGGCTGTTGATCTTTGCCTTCACATTGTTGCTCGCCGACGTGCTGACCAGGCTCAACCTGTCGCCACCGGCCCGCGTCGGCGTGCTCGTCCTCGCGGCGCTGGCCATCGGCTTGTTGCTGATATCGGGGCAGTGGGACAGCCTGTCGATCCTCAAGGAATATGCAAACCGCGCCGATAGTTTCTGGGCCGAAGGCTCCAAGCACATCACGCTGGCGCTGGGGTCGCTGGCGGCGGCGGTGATCGTCGGCCTGCCGCTCGGCATCCTGTGCCACCGCGTCGAACGGTTGCGGGCCGGCGTGCTCAATGTGCTCAACATCGTCCAGACCATACCCTCGATCGCGCTGTTCGGCCTGCTGATCGCGCCGCTGGGCTGGGTCGCCGCGCATGTTCCGGGTGCCGCAGCGCTCGGTATCAGAGGCATCGGCACCGCGCCCGCCTTCGTGGCTTTGTTCCTCTATTCGCTGCTGCCGGTGGTGGCCAACACCGTGGTCGGGCTTGCCGGCGTACCCCGCGCGGCCAATGATGCAGCGCACGGCATGGGCATGACCGATGGCCAGCGCCTGTTCGGCGTCGAGTTTCCGTTGGCCTTTCCGGTGATCCTCACCGGCATCCGCATCGTGCTGGTGCAGAACATCGGCCTGGCCACCATCGCCGCACTGATCGGCGGCGGCGGCTTTGGCGTCTTCGTCTTCCAGGGCGTCGGCCAGACCGCAATGGACCTGGTGCTGCTCGGCGCCGTGCCGACGGTGGCGCTGGCCTTCGCCGGGGCCATCATCCTCGACGCAGTGATCGAAATGACCGCCACCAGGCGCAGGGTTGAAACGGCATGATCGAGATCGAAGGCATTACCAAGCGCTATGACGCGACGACCGTGGTCGACGACGTGTCCATGGTCGTCGAGCCGCGTACGGTTTGCGTCATTGTCGGTACCTCCGGTTCCGGCAAGACGACGCTGCTGCGAATGATCAACCGGCTGGTCGAGCCGACCGCCGGCGTCATCAAGCTCGACGGCAACGACAACCGCACGCTGCCCGGCTACGAGCTGCGCCGCAGCATCGGCTACGCTATCCAGGGCCACGGCCTGTTCCCGCACCGCACCGTTGCGCAGAACATCGCCACCGTGCCGGTCCTGCTGGGCTGGGACAAGGACCGCATCAAGGCCCGCGTCGATGAGTTGATGACACTCTACCAGCTCGACCCCGAGGCCTATGGCCAGCGCTACCCGCACGAACTGTCCGGCGGGCAACAGCAGCGTGTCGGCGTCGCGCGCGCGCTCGCCGCCGAGCCCAATGTGCTTCTGATGGACGAGCCGTTCGGCGCACTCGACCCGATCATCCGCACCAAGGCGCAGGAAGATCTGCTGGCGATCCAGAAGCGCTTCGGCACCACCATCATCCTCGTCACCCAC
Organism: Mesorhizobium sp. M0001; assembly: GCF_040324255.1. Lineage (NCBI taxonomy): Bacteria > Pseudomonadati > Pseudomonadota > Alphaproteobacteria > Hyphomicrobiales > Phyllobacteriaceae > Mesorhizobium > Mesorhizobium sp. M0001. The sequence continues at coordinate 161,922 of NZ_JAMYVS010000005.1, read as the reverse complement.
GACATGGAGGAGGCGGTCCATATGGGCGACAAGATCGCCGTCATGGATGCCGGAAAGCTGGTGCAATACGCCAAGCCGGAAGAGATCCTGGCGCGGCCAGCGAACGCCTTCGTCGAAACCCTGGTCGGCGCCAGCGAAAAGCCGTTCCGGCTCTTGTCGCTCGGCCGCGTGCGCGACGCCGTGGAAAAGGGGACTGCCGAAGGCGAGGCGATCCCAGGCGACGCCAGCCAGCGCGACGCGCTGGCCGAGCTTCTGTGGTCGGGCCGGCCGGCGCTGCCGGTCAAGGGCGAAGACGGCAAGCTGCTCGGCCGCGTCACCGTCGACGGGCTGGTGAAGCGCGCGGCGAGGCCGGCATGAAAGGGGCCGGTCTAAAAGCCTGGCTGCCTTCGCTGCTCAGGCTTGCACTGGTGGTGCTTCTCATAGCCTTCGTCACCAATCCCGGCTGGTTCGAGCCGCTGTTGAAGCCGCTGACCGAAAACAATGCGCCGGCGATCTACAATCAGGGCAGCCTGCTGACGCTGACCCTGCTGCATCTCAGGACCGTGCTGATCGCTACCGTCGCCGCAACCATCGTTGCCGTGGCGCTTGCCATCCTGGTGACCAGGCCGGCGGGCGCCGAATTCCTGCCGCTGTCGCGCAGTCTGGTCAATATCGGCCAGACCTTTCCGCCGGTGGCGGTGCTGGCGCTGGCGGTGCCCGCCGTCGGTTTCGGCGAGAAGCCGACGCTGATTGCGCTGTTTCTCTACGGCCTGCTGCCGATCTTCGAGAACGCGCTGACCGGCCTCACAACGCTGCCCGGCAACATCATGGAGGCCGCGCGCGGCGCCGGCATGACGGGCTGGCAAAGACTGGTCAAGGTCGAATTGCCGCTGAGCGCGCCGATCATTCTGGGAGGAATAAGGCTGTCGGTGGTGATCAGCCTGGCCACGGCGACGATCGGCTCGACGGTTGCCGCCAAGACGCTGGGCGAGGTGATCATCGCCGGCCTGCTGTCCAACAATCTCGCCTTCGTCCTGCAAGGCGGCCTGATCGTCGCGGCGCTGGCGATGCTGATCTATGACGGACTGTCCGCCATCGAGCGCTATACGGCGCGCAAGATGGGGCAGGAGACTGGCGACTGACCTTCGCTGGACTGCGGGCAAAGCATTGACTGACGCAGCGTCATTTCAACCGATCTAATAGCAAGGCATCGGCCACGGGAATGTTCTGGCCTAAACCTTTTGGCTGAAAGCGGGGCAAAAACCGAACAATATCTTGACGTTCCGAGCCCTGTTTCGCATACACCGCTGCGAAGGACGGATTCCGCCTAGGCTTATCCGCTCCCCGCACCAACGGCCCAGGGAGGGGTTCTTTTGGGCCATCAATCGAGGAAAATTCGGCAATGACCATCATTTCTGCCGTCATCGCCTGCGGCTTGCTTTCAATCCTTTACGCCATCTGGGCGACACGATCGGTTCTTGCAGCCGATCAGGGCAACGCACGCATGCAGGAAATCTCCGCCGCCATCCGCGAAGGCGCGCAAGCCTATCTGGCGCGCCAGTACACCACCATCGCCATTGTCGGCGTGGTCGTGCTCGTGCTCGCCTGGTGGCTGCTTTCGATCACCGCCGCGGTCGGCTTCCTGATCGGCGCCGTGCTTTCGGGCGCCGCCGGTTTCATCGGCATGCACGTCTCGGTGCGCGCCAATGTGCGCACCGCGCAGGCTGCGTCCAACAGCCTCGCCGCCGGTCTCGACATCGCCTTCAAGTCGGGCGCCATCACCGGTATGCTGGTGGCTGGCCTGGCGCTGCTCGGCGTGTCGATTTACTACTATATTCTGACCGGCCCGATGGGCCTGCAGCCCAATGACCGCATCGTCATCGATGCGCTGGTTTCGCTCGGCTTCGGCGCTTCGCTGATCTCGATCTTCGCCCGTCTGGGCGGCGGCATCTTCACCAAGGGCGCCGACGTCGGCGGCGATCTCGTGGGCAAGGTCGAAGCCGGTATTCCCGAAGACGATCCGCGCAACCCGGCCACCATCGCCGACAATGTCGGCGATAATGTCGGTGATTGCGCCGGCATGGCCGCCGACCTCTTCGAGACCTATGCGGTGACCGTCGTTGCCACCATGGTTCTGGCTGCCATCTTCTTCGGCGGAACCGCCGCTCTGGGCGCGGCGATGCTCTATCCGCTCGCCATCTGCGGCGCCTGTATCCTGACCTCGATCGTCGGCACCTTCTTCGTCAAGCTCGGTTCCAACGGCTCGATCATGGGCGCCCTCTACAAAGGCCTGATCGTCACCGGCCTGCTGTCGATCGTCGGTCTCGGTGTCGCTACCTCGGCAACCGTCGGCTGGGGCGAGGTCGGCACCGTCGCCGGCATGACCATCATCGGCAAGAACCTGTTCATCTGCGGCCTGATCGGTCTCGTTGTGACCGGTCTTATCGTGGTGATCACCGAATACTATACCGGCACCAACAAGCGCCCGGTGAACTCCATCGCCCAGGCCTCGGTGACCGGTCACGGCACCAACGTCATCCAGGGACTTGCGGTGTCGCTCGAATCGACCGCACTGCCGGCAATCGTCATCGTCGGCGGCATCATCTCGACCTACCAGCTCGCCGGCCTGTTCGGCACGGCGATCGCGGTCACCACCATGCTCGGCCTTGCCGGCATGATCGTCGCCCTCGACGCCTTCGGCCCGGTCACCGACAATGCCGGCGGCATTGCCGAAATGGCCGGCCTGCCCAAGGAAGTGCGCCACTCCACCGACGCGCTCGACGCGGTCGGCAACACCACCAAGGCGGTGACCAAGGGCTATGCCATCGGTTCGGCCGGCCTCGGCGCGCTGGTGCTGTTTGCGGCCTATTCGAACGATTTGAAGTTCTTTGCCGCCAATGGCGACAAATATCCGTACTTCCAGGGCATGGGCGATGTCTCCTTCGACCTCTCCAATCCCTACGTCGTAGCCGGCCTGATCTTCGGCGGTCTGATCCCGTATCTGTTCGGCGGCATCGCCATGACGGCCGTCGGCCGTGCGGCCGGCGCCATCGTCGAGGAAGTGCGCAAGCAGTTCCGCGAGGATCCGGGCATCATGGCCGGCACCTCCAAGCCAAACTATGCCCGCGCCGTCGACCTTCTGACCAAGGCGGCGATCCGCGAAATGATCATCCCCTCGCTGCTGCCGGTGCTGGCGCCGCTCGTCGTCTATTTCGGCGTGCAGCTGATCTCGGGCTCCAAGGCGTCCGCCTTTGCGGCGCTCGGCGCCTCGTTGCTCGGCGTCATCGTCAACGGCCTGTTCGTCGCCATCTCGATGACTTCGGGCGGCGGCGCCTGGGACAATGCCAAGAAGTCGTTCGAGGACGGTTTTGTCGACAAGGACGGCGTCAAGCACCTCAAGGGGTCCGAAGCGCACAAGGCTTCGGTCACCGGCGACACGGTTGGCGATCCCTACAAGGACACCGCCGGCCCGGCGGTCAACCCGGCAATCAAGATCACCAACATCGTGGCGCTTCTGCTGCTGGCCGTGCTCGCGCACGGCTAAGGCAACGCCACTGCTTCAGGAACAAACCCGCGGGAGCGATCCCGCGGGTTTTTGTTTGAGATTTACGCTGGTGGCAGTCAACCCTCATCCGGCTCGGTCCCGGCATCGCCGCGCTTGCTGTAGCGATCGAGCAATTCGCTCACGCCAGGTTCGCGCTCAGGCATCGGCGCCAGGCCACGCAGGCGCCGCAGCTTGGCAAGGAAGGCGCCACGCTTATACTTGCGGCGGAAGGCGCGGGCGCGGGGATGGATGCCAAGAGCCGCCATCAGCCTGCGCCTGAGATAACTCGATGCCGCCAGGCGAATGGGTTCGCCCGCGCAGCCAAGGATTTTCACGCGCAAGGCGTCTGGCGTCTGCATGGCATCCAGAAGATCCTTCTGTTCCTGCGCATTGTCGCCGAGATAGGAACCCTTGCGTATGCCGGAATGCAACTTGATCACCGTGAGGTGCGGCATCGTCGCGATCACCGCGCCCTTTCGCCATGCCCGAAACAGCCAGTCCTGCGAGCTTTCGCAAAAGCACTGGCTGGCGGGTCGCCAAGGTCCGAGCAGGCTGAACGAAGCGCGGCGAAACATGTGTGCCGAGCCAAATCCTTCCGTCGTGACGGGGTCGTAAAAACCATCCTTGCCGATCCCGAAGATCGAATTGACAGGATTGCCGGCCGCCGACGGCGGCTGGATGACGGCACCGCGCGCCAGCACCACGTCGGCGCCCGAGGCGTCGATCCAGCCGGTCATCGCCGCCAAATGGTCGGGAAACCACAGATCGTCGTGGTTGAGCAAGGCGACGAAGCGGCCACGCGCCCTGGCAAAGCCGATATTGTTGGGACCGGACTGTTCGCCGAAATTGACAGGAAGATCGATGTAGACGATGCGGGCATCGTCAAATTCAGCGACAACGGCCGCCGTATCCGGCCTGCAATCGTCGCCGATGACCAAGGCTTCCCAGCCTTGCAACGTCTGGCGCATGACGCTGGTCAATGCCTGCCGCAGTGCTGCCGGCCGGTTGTGCGTCGCGATCACGATCGAGACCAGCGGTTCGCCGCCGGCCTGATCGCGCTGCGCCGATGCTTCCACGCTACACCAGTCTGTAGGGAATGTGGTCAGTGTCTGGCGGCAGGCGCCAATGGTCGGGCTGATCGTAGGCATAGGCCTTGTCGACGAGGTTGAGCAGCACCGCCGTCTCCGCTCCGAGCGAAACAACACCGTGCCATATTCCGGGTGGAATGATGACGACCGCCGGGCGCAACGGGCCGATAATCTTGTGCCAGACGGCGCCGAAGGTCGGCGAGGCCTTGCGTCCGTCAAACAGCGAAATGCGAACGCTGCCGACGCAGCAGAACAGCCGGTCGGTGGTCACCGCGTGTGCATGCCAGCCAGTCACCGCGCCGGCATACAAGGTCCGTTGGAAGACCTGGCCGACCGGCTCCGAATCGAGCTCCCACTCCTCGCGAAAGATCTCGGTCAGATAGCCGGTGGAGGTTGCGACCGGCCTGATCTCCTTGACCCTCACGCCATCGATCGCCACCGGCTCGATGGGTATCCAGTCAGGCGTGACCACCTGGCCGTCAGCCGTTCCGGTCGCCATCCAGCCTGTCGGTTTTGTCCGGGTTTTTTCCGGCACGGATGCTCCTCCCAATTCAGCGTGATGCGCCATTGGCCAGCACGGTCTGATACGAATTTGACCGGTCGCTGGCAAGTACGCGTCAAGGTTTGCTGATAGGCTTCGATCTCACGGCACTTGATGTTTCCGACGCAATCGGAGGGCCGCATTGCCCAAAACATCGTTCCATCCTACCCAAGCCCGGACCGTTCGCCTGCTTTAATACCCCGGCCATTGGCCAGGACATTGCGATCGACGCGGTGTCGGGCTCGCCTCTGCGGCGATTTTGGCCAGGGAAACGACATTCGGGCAGGGAAAAGACATGGACATGTTTTTGATGACGGCTTCGCTTGCGCTGGCTGGAATTATTGCCGGCATCTACGTCTCGGGCGTAATCCATGATTTTCGCATCGATGATCTTACCGCCGGCCAGTACATGGCCATGCATCAGATGCGCGACCGGACGTTTACCCGGGTGATGCCGGTCGTCAGGCTGACGACGCTGGTGCTGATCGCGGCGACGGCGATGTTTGCGGTCGATGCCGGCCTGCCGCGCATCCTGACGATCGTCGCCGCGGCGCTGGTGGTGATCGACATTGGCTTCACCGTCAGCCGTCAGGTGCCGCTCAACAAACAGGTGCAGAGCTGGACGCCGGTGACCATCCCCGATGATTGGGCGCAGACGCGCGACAGCTGGGCGGCCAACCACAATCTGCGCCTTGTGCTTGGACTGGCCGAATACGCCTGCCTGTTTGCCGCGGTCATCCTGACGCTCAGCCGGTGATTCAGTTTTCGCGGAACGCCGCGGCATGGGTCGGCACTTCTGCCGGCCGCCGCCGTTGAAAACAGGAGTATTGCCATGCTGCACCACGCTTCATTCAACGCCCGCGATCCGCAGGCCGTCGCCAGCGTCCTTGCCGAAATGCTTGTCGCCACCGCGGTTCGTGCGCCGTCGCCGCCATTTCCTGAGGGAGCATGGTTCGTCTGCCTCGGCGACGATTTCGGCTCGCTGATCGAAATCCTGCCGTGCGGCACGGTTCTGGACCAGCAAGCGCCGCTCGGCATCGGCTTCGACCCGAACATGCGCCTGCGCTCCGGCTCGCATGTGCTGCTCAGCACGCCCAATTCGACCGAAACCATCCAGGGCATTGCCGCCCGCATGGGCTGGCATGGCGAGCTGATCGATGCGCGCCTGTTCAAGGTGCTCAAGGTCTGGGTCGAGGACGAAACCCTCGTCGAATTCCTGACGCCCGAGATCGCACCGCTGTACCGCGCGACATTCGGCTGGGGCGGCATGGCGACACTCGACGCCAAGCTGCGCGAGCTGGAGAGCCAGATGGCGGCAGCGCTTGCCGCCAAGGCCGCGAACCAGTCGGGCCGCAAGGATGACCAACCGGCCGGTGCAATGAGTCCGTGAGCACCGGGGGGCGCCTTCTGCTGACCTCCCGAGGAGAGTTCCCAAACGGCCGCCGAGGTCAACCGGCGCCGGCGCTGTCGCCGGCTTCCGCCTTCAGCCAGTTGATGAATGATCTGGCAGGCTCCCAGGCGGAGATGGACGGGTGGACGACGACGTAGTGGTTCCAGTTCGTCGGTATGTCCGTTGTCAGGAGGCGGACGAGCCTGCCTGTGCGCAAATCGCTCTCGACCAGCGACTTCCTCGCGATGGCGACGCCCAGACCGCTCGCCGCCGCTTCGACCGCCAGCAAGGTGCCGTTCAGATTCATGCCGTCGCCAACCGTATCCAGCGGCAGATTGTTTCTCTCGAACCAGTGGCGCCAATTGGCGCCGCTCTCGTCATTTTCGGCCGTCGTGTCGAGGATGCGAAACAGTCGCAGCACATCGTGCTGGTCTCTGACCGGGCCGTTGGCGGCGAGATAGTCGGGACTGACGACAGGAAAGATCGCATCTGCCATCAGCCATTCGGTCTTGACGGCCGGATAGTGTCCGCCGCCGAAGCGCAATGCGATGTCGACTGTTCGCTGCGAAAGGTCGACGACTGCAAGATCCGCATTGATGTCGATCTCTGTTTCGGGATGCTTTTTGCGAAACCTGTGCAGGCGCGGGGCCAGCCAGCGTACGGCATGCGAAGGAATGGCGGTGACCCTCAGCCTCGTGCGCTCGTTGCGCGCGACACTCGCGATCGTGCTCTGGATTTCCAGCAATGCGCGTCGCACGCCTGCGGACAATCTTTCGCCTTCAAGCGTGAGTTCGACGCGGCGGACATGGCGGGTGAACAGAAGCACGCCGAGATCGGCTTCGAGATCGGCGATGCGGTGGCTGAGCGCGCTTGGCGTAACATTCAGCTCATCGCCGGCGCGCTTGAAGCTGCCCAGCCGGGCAATGACCTCGAAAGCCCGAATGGATTCCAGTTGTGGAAGCCGTCTTGTCATTTGCCGTTACCCTATCCTGCCCATGGGTTCCTTAGCATGAATGAACTAAGCTCATCCATAGCTTCGTAAATAGTCTTTTGTCCAAGTGCGCAAATCATTGTAGCCATCCACTGCCCCCCGATTGCCGCCGTCGGAATGAGAGGCCGTTCATGGAACGAGCCTCGACTACGAACGACAGTGAAATGAAGACAATCGCTTGGGAGTACCCCATGACTATTCGACCCCCCGAGTTTGCGCATGCGCGCTTTTCGACCGCCATGTGGCCCCGAGCCGAATGGAGAAACGTCTATTGCGACCTGTTGCGCCGGATGGTGACCGACATGGATTTTGACGTCACGGAGGAAAAGCTCTCCGTCGACGCGACCATCCTGCGGCTGCCGGGCGTCGGCATTGCCGATTCGAGGACCACCGCCTTCCGCACCATCCGTTCCAGCGCCATGGCCAAGGGGACCGATGACTACATTTTCTTCATGTGTCTGGAGGGCGCTGCCACCTTCTCGCATCTCGGCCGCGAGGCCAGCATCGAGGCCGGCCAGGCAATCCTTCTGTCCTCCTCTGATCCGCATGTGATCGAGCGGGCGATGTCGCATCATCTCTTCATCACCATCCCCAAGGCAGCGCTCGGGCCCGTGGCTGCGAATGCGGATGCCGCCCTGATGACTCCGATGTCATGCGTGGGCGAAAAGTTCTTGCTGCTGACCAGCTATGTCCGTCTGCTGATGCAGGAGCCGAACCTGGCCGCGTCCGAATTGCGCTGGCTTGCCGCCAAGCACATACAGGACCTTGTCGCGGTCGTGGTCGGGGCAACGCAGGACGCCACTGAGGTCGCCGCAGGCCGCGGCATACGCGCCGCGCGGCTGCGCGCCATCAAAGCCGATATCGAAAGCAATCTGGCTTCCGGCGATGTCGGGTCCGACGCGCTGGCCGGGCGCCACCGCGTCAGCGCGCGCTATATCAGAAAGCTGTTCGAGGGTGAGGGTACCTCGCTGTCGCAGTTCGTGCTTGGCCGGCGGCTGGCGCTGGTTTGCAGCAAGCTATCCGACCTGCGCCTGGCACACCGCACCATCGGCGCCATCGCCTTCGACGCCGGCTTCGGCGATCTCTCGACCTTCAACCACGCCTTCCGCCGGCATTTCGGCATGACGCCTTCGGAAGCGCGGCAGAGTGCGGCTGTGCACCGCGCCTCGCTGGAGCCCGGCGGCCGAACAGGCCACGCGCGGCAAAGCGCGACGGGTGTTGCGGCCGCATGACCTCAAAACAAAAGCCCGCAGGATCGCTCCCGCGGGCTTTTGGTCGCCTGAGATGGTGTCGCTTCGGGGGAAGCAAAAATCTAAGGAAGGCGGTCGCTTCTTAGGCGCCGCCGCCAGGAATGGGGGGCGCCAGCTTGCTGGCGCCTTTGATGATCTGGCTGAGGAAGTTCTGGTCCTTGCCGCCGGTCGGCGTGGTGCGCGAGATGAAGTCGAAGATCTTGCCGTCCTTCAGACCGTAATTGGCAATCTGGGTGACGCGCCCGTCCTCGCCAAAATAGACCGCGAGCACTTTCTGGTCGACCAGGCGCGGCTTGTCGAAAGCGACATAGCGCTTGCGCGTTTGCGAAATGTAATAGAACGCCTCATTGTCGAAGGTGGCTTTCGTCGATGGCGTGCCGAGCGCCAGAAGCACCTGTTCGCGGCTGGAGCCCACCGGCACCGAATCGACCGCCTGCTGGTCGATAACATAGCCCTGCGTCAGCGTCTCGCTAGGGTTAAGGTCGCCGAACATCTTGGACGAATTGCAGCCCGACAGCGCGGAAGCCACCAGCACCAGCGAAACCGCGGCGGTGGCCCCGGGCAGAAAAGTCGAATTGAATTTCAGCGCGCGCAACAACAACTCCATTAGCTGACCGCAACTTGCGCTGGGCGGCAAAACCGGTAAACCAGCTTGCTTGCCGATGCAACAAGGCCCATTCAAACAATCGGTCCCCAGGAGACCACCCTCAATGTTCCAGCGCCTTTTTGGCCGCGAACGCAACGCCAACCGCGCTATCACCGAGGCGCTTTACGCACAAATCGTGGCGGCGGCGCGGCAGACCGTGTTTTATTCCCACTGGAATGTGCCGGATACGCCGCTCGGCCGTTTCGAGATGCTGTCGCTGCACATGTTCCTGTTTCAGCACCGGCTCCGCGGCGAAGAGGGCGTCGCGCATGAGGTCGCGCAGGTGCTGATCGACGAGTTCTTTCTCGATGTGGAGCATTCGCTGCGGGAACTGGGCGTTGGCGATGTCGGCGTGCCCAAGCGCATGAAGAGGCTGGCCAAAATGTTCTACGGCCGTACCGCCGCCTATGACGACGCGCTGGAACGCAGCGATCGCGACGCGCTTGCTGCCGCCCTGGCGCGCAATGTCAGACCCGATGCCGGCGCCTGGCCGCAAGCCTTGCCGCTGGCGTCCTATGTAATCGATGCCGCCAGGCAGCTTGAAGCACAGCCGTCCGAATCGATCGTTTCCGGTGCCGTGGCGTTTCCCGTCGCGAAAGCGGAGTGAGGAGGGGAGACCAAGATGAAACATGTGGACACGCCTAGCCCGGTCTCATTCGCGGCCAATGTCGGCCGCCTGCCGCACAAAGGTTTGCAGGTGGTGATCGACGCCGACGCCGCGCAGCGCGCAATGCTTGCGCGCGAGCACGAGCTGCTTTCGGTCGAAAACTACCGTGCTGAGCTTTTGGTGGCGCCGTGGAAGCGCAATGGCGTCAAGGTCAGCGGCCGCGTCGAGGCTGATATCACCCAGGCCTGCATCGTCACCCTTGAGCCGGTCGCGGCCCATATCGACGAGGAGGTCGAGGCGCTGTTCTTGCCCGAACAATCCAAACTCGGACGGCAAGGTTTCGAAGGCGGCGGCGAGATCCTGCTCGACGCCGACGGGCCAGACGGCCCGGAAACATTCTCCGGCGACACGATCGACGTCGGCGCGCTCGCCGAACAGTTCTTCGGGCTGGCGATCGATCCCTATCCGCGCAAGGCAGGCGCCTCTCTCGATGCCGCCGGCCCGGACGAGCCCGTCGAGAATGAATTCCAGCAAAAGCTGCGATCCTTGCTTGGAAAATCCTAAAACACGAAGCGATCGGAGAAAAGCCGGTTGTGCGGCAGCCCAAAACCGCTATTTTCGCCGAACCTTCGCGAGCCCCCGAATTTCGCGAGTTTAGTATTTCTTTCGCGGGCCATGTGCCCTGGCCCAAGCTAGTGAGATAAAGACCGCGTGATCAGGATTTCCATCGATGCCATGGGTGGCGATCACGGGCCAAACGTGGTCATCCCGGCACTCATGACGGTCGCCGTCAGGCGTCCCGACATCCGCTTCGTCATATATGGGCGCGAGGAACTGGTGCGCCCCGAACTCGCCAAATTTCCCAAACTGGCCGAGGTCAGCGAGTTCCACCATTGCGAAGTCGCGGTCAGGATGGATGACAAGCCGAGCCAGGCGCTGCGCCACGGCCGCTGGAAGTCGTCGATGTGGAAGGCTGTCGAAGCAGTCAAGAGTGGCAGCGCGCAGGCCTGCATTTCGGCCGGCAATACCGGCGCGCTGATGGCGATGTCGAAATTCTGCCTGCGCACGATGGCGACCATCGACCGTCCGGCGATCGCGGCGATCTGGCCCACGATGCGCGGCGAGAGCGTGGTGCTGGATGTCGGCGCCACCATCGGCGCCGATGCGCACCAGCTGATCGACTTTGCCATTCTCGGCACCGGCATGGCGCGCTCGGTGTTCGGCATCGACCGCCCGAAAGTCGGCCTGCTCAATGTCGGCGTCGAGGAGATCAAGGGACAGGAAGAGGTCAAGGAAGCCGGGCGCATGCTGCGCGAGGCCAACATGGCCTCGATGAATTATCACGGCTTCGTCGAGGGTGACGACATCGGCAAGGGCACGGTCGACGTGGTCGTCACCGAGGGCTTCGCCGGCAACATCGCGCTCAAGACGGCAGAAGGCACTGTGCGCCAGATCTCAGGCTATCTACGCGCCGCGATGAACCGCACGCTGATGGCCAGGATCGGCTATGTCTTCGCCAAGGGCGCTTTTGACCGCCTGCGCGAAAAGCTCGATCCGGGCCGCTCCAATGGCGGTGTTTTCCTGGGTCTGAACGGCATCGTGGTAAAGAGCCATGGCGGCGCCGATTCGGACGGTTTCGCGGCGGCCATCGAGCTTGGCTACGACATGGTGCGCAACAATCTGATCGACCGCATCGAGGCCGATCTCGACCTGTTCCATGCGCGCAACCCGCATGCCCAGGCAAGCAGGAAATCCGACGCCACCGTCGACGAAAAGGAATAGGAAAGAGCTTTGATCAGATCAGTCGTGCGCGGCACCGGTGCTGCGCTGCCCCGCCGCATCATGAAGAATGCCGATTTCGAAGGCATGGTCGAGACCTCGGACGAGTGGATCGCCCAGCGAACCGGCATCCGCCAGCGTCATATCTCCGCCGATGACGAGACGACGGCGTCGCTGGGCGAGGCGGCGGCGCGCGCAGCGCTCGACAATGCTGGTCTTACGCCTGCCGACATCGACCTGATCGTGCTGGCGACCTCGACGCCCAACAACACCTTTCCGGCGACCGCCGTCGAGATACAGAACCGGCTCGGCATGCATCACGGCTTTGCCTTCGACCTGCAGGCGGTGTGCTCGGGCTTCGTCTATGCGGTGACCACCGCCGACCTCTACATCAGAAGCGGCCTCGCCAAGCGCGTGCTGGTGATCGGCGCGGAGACCTTTTCCCGCATCCTCGACTGGAGCGACCGCTCGACCTGCGTCTTGTTCGGCGACGGCGCCGGCGCGCTGGTGCTGGAAGCGGATGAGGGCACCGGCGGCATTGCCGACCGTGGCGTGCTGGCGATGAGCCTGCGCTCCGACGGCGCCCACAAGGACAAGCTTTTCGTCGATGGCGGTCCCTCGACCACCGGCACGGTCGGCCATCTCAGGATGGAAGGCCGCGAGGTGTTCAAGCACGCCGTCGGCATGATCACCGACGTCATCGAGGCGACGTTTTCGCAGGCCGGCATAACCGCCGACGACCTCGACTGGTTCGTGCCGCATCAGGCCAATAAACGCATTATTGACGCTTCGGCCAAGAAGCTCGGGATTGCAGAGCAAAAGGTGGTGGTCACCGTCGATTTGCACGGTAACACCTCGGCTGCTTCCGTGCCGCTGGCGCTTTCGGTGGCTGTCGCCGACGGTCGCATCAAGAAGGGTGATCTTGTGCTCCTGGAAGCGATGGGCGGCGGCTTCACCTGGGGCGCGGTTCTCGTTCGCTGGTAAGTGCCGAACGGTCCGGTTTCGGTCCTTGACCTTGCCGGATCAATTACTTAGGCTCTGCCTTTACCTGTATCGATTTATGTTTTTGAACTGATGGGACGGTCGCATGGGGGGAAAGACACTTACGCGCGCCGACCTTGCCGAAGCTGTTTACCGTAAGGTCGGCTTGTCACGCACTGAATCGGCAGAACTCGTCGAAGCGGTGCTGGACGAAATCTGTGAAGCCATCGTACGCGGCGAGACGGTGAAGCTGTCGTCCTTCGCCACCTTCCACGTCCGTTCCAAGAACGAACGCATCGGCCGCAATCCCAAGACCGGCGAGGAAGTGCCGATCCTGCCGCGCCGGGTGATGACCTTCAAGTCGTCGAACGTGCTGAAAAGCCGTATCCTGCGCTCGCACCAGAACAGCAAGGCCAAGGGCGGCAAATAGGTTCTGCCGCAGGCTTCGGTTGAAAACGCCGGGCCGTTTTGACGCCGGGCTTGAATATTGTTTCATAAACCGCTGAAATGATACCCGATTCGGCAGACTGGGCCGGATCGCCGTCCAGCGTGAGGATTTCGCCCATGGACAAGAGCCCCGACGCTTTCCGCACCATCAGCGAGGTCGCGGAGGATCTCGATCTGCCGCAGCACGTGCTGCGCTTCTGGGAAACCCGTTTCAACCAGATCAAGCCGATGAAGCGCGGCGGCGGCCGCCGCTACTACCGGCCGCAGGATGTCGAACTGATCAAGGGCATCCGCCACATGCTCTACGACCAGGGTTACACGATCAAGGGCGTGCAGAAACTGCTGCGCGAGAACGGCAACCATTTCCTGGTCGCCATCGGCAATGGCGACATGGCTGCCGTCGAAGCGATCTCGCAGCGCAGGCAGGCCGATCAGGTGCCGCTGACGCCAGCCGCCCAGCCGCGCGGCATGGATGACGAGATGCTGGTCGGTCAGCCCAAGGTAAAACCCAGCCGCCGCTTTTTCGGCCTGGGCAAGACCGAGGAGGAAGGTCCGGTCCAGCCCGGCGCATCGAAACTGTCGCGCGACAACCGGGCCTTGCTGCAGGAGGCGCTGTTTGACCTCCTGGAGTGCAAGCGCCTGCTCGACCAGGTGCGCTAACCTTTCCGCTGCCCTCGGGCAAGCAGACCGGAACCGGTTCTGCGGCCATGCGTTTGGCTTTCTCTCAAAAGAAGGAAAAACAATCATGGTATCGCTTTCGACCCTCTCCGATCTCGATCTCGAAAAGCAGGTCGCGACCCTTTCCAAAGAGCTCGCCGCCTTGCGCAAAGTCGTGGCCAAACGCGGCGGTGCTTACTACGAGGACGGGCGCGATGCCGCTTCGGACTATTATGGGCAGCTTGCCGACCTTGTCAGCGATGCGCTGCCGGCGATCAGGAAGCAGGGCAGGGCGATCGAAAAGACGGCGCGCGATCGTCCGGCAACAGCCGCTGCTGTTGGGTTGGTCGTGGTCGGCCTTCTCGCCAGCTTGTTGCTCAGCCGGCGCTAAAACAATTCACGAAAACAAAAAGAAAATGGCGGCCGTCCCGCGGACGACCGCCATTTCCCTGATCTGCGGCCGATTACTTGGCGAGCTTGATCTTGGCCTGCGGTGAAACCTGCGCGGTCTGGCTGCACTTGCCATAGACAGTGCCATTCTTGTCCGTGGCGTCGGTATAGGTGCCTTTGCACTCGATCGAGAGCACCAGGCAATGACCGGAGCCCTTGCAAACCGCGCCGCCGTCGCCCGTGGGATGCGTGCCGTTGGCGAAAGCCGAGGTCGGAACGGAAGCCGAACCGAAGGCCGAGACGATGAGGGCCGCGGCGAGCGTGATGCGCTTGAAGTTGGTCATTTGAGCATTTCCTTCTCTGGATCGAGGATCGCCACCATGGCGTCCTTCTGTGTTGGGATCGCCTTCTCGGCGTCCATGCCGGTTAGTGCGGCCTCCAAAGCAAAGGTTCATGCGTGGTTCGAATTTTCTTCGCGTTTTTTCGCGACGTCGATTTTTAGCCTTCGCCAACGGACGGCGCTTGGCGGGGCCGGCATCGATCATGCATTTTCGCGTGAAGGCCGCTGAGGTAGCGGCGCGGCATCCCATGCGAAGGTCACACCGTGGCGTGCCCAAATGGCCGGCCAAGACCTAGTCCGCGCCCGGCTCTTGTCAGGTAGCGGCAGCAGTCATTGCCGCCACTTGGCACCGCGCTTTCTGCCACTCCCGGCTGCGACTATAACGCCAGTCCAAAGGTACCGGCGGAGGAGACGGGCGTGGTCGCAAATTACATCGACGAGTTCATCATGTTCTGCGCTGGGCTGTGGATGACAGGCGTTGGTTTTGGGCTGCTCCAAAGTCCTTTTCAGGCCCAGAAAGGTCAGCAGCCATGGTGGCTGCAGGTCGCGAAGCATTTCAAATGGATGGGACCGCTTTTGATTTTGATCGCAATAGTGCTCGCGTTCGCGGCGCCGTCCTAGCGGGTTCCGACAGCATTGAGAGACCCGTGGTGTCCTGCAACTGGCAACCGCTGTGTTGTCGGCCTTGCGCCTGATACGTTCGTTGGGGTGCGCTGTGGTTGCTCGCGTTCTGGCGCATCGGCGCCATCGAATCCTGCCTTCAGCTTTTCCACGTGTCGCCTGGCAAAAACCAACGGGAAGGCGGCCTTGGCGAGGACTCCAGGGCCAGCCTTCCCGTTGGGCAAGTCGGCCGTGTCAGGCCTTCTTGGCCTCCACCTTCTTGTGGTGGTGGTGGTGGTGGTGGTGGTGATGGTGATGGCGGTGATGCTTGTTGTGATGATGATGATGGTGGTGATGCTTCTTGTGCAGCGGTGCTGCGTCGGCGCTGCTGGCGCCGATGAGGGGCAGAGAGACAGCCAGGGCAAAAGCCAGCCCGAGAGCCGACAGGAGGGACTTCTTCATGACTTCGTTTCCTTTTCTGCGCGGGCTGAATTTGGCCGTCACCGAGCAAGATCGGTGCCGGTGAACCCCGCAGTCATGACTATCGCCTTCGAACTTTTCGACAGTTTTTCCGGACTGTAGAATTTTGTTTCTGGATTGTGTCTGGCGGCTTCGTCGGCAACTTACATCGGCGGAATGACGCCGTTGGTGCCGACAACGACCCGGCCCGCGGTCAGCTTGCCGTCGCTGCCGCGCTCGGCGTTGACGAACACCACAGCGCCAGGCTTGAGGTCGGCGGGCGTCGCCGGCGCGAAGGTCACCACCGGCGTCGTCTGCGGGATCGCGATCTGCTTTTTCTGGCCATTGTCGTAGGTCAGCGTCACCGTGCGACCTGCAATCTCGGTGACATCGGCGACCGTGCCGTTGGTCATCCGGCTGTTGGGCTCGAGATCCCACGGGCGGTCGCCTTCGCCGGCGCCCTTCAGCGCGGCCGGGAAGATCACCACCTCGAGCGCGCCGCTGCCGCCATCGGCCTTCGAAACAGAGGCAATGCCGAGGAAATCGCCTTGCTTGATATCCCCGGCATCCGCCTTGGCGACGCCGGAAATCTTCCACCCTTCAGCCAGCGCGATGGCGTCGGTAGCGCCTTCGCGGGTCTTCACCGTCAGCGTCGCTCCGGCAAAGGCGGTCACCGTGCCGCGAATGCGCACGGCCTCGGCGGCTTGCGCCGCGACCATGCTCGCGCCAGCGAGGCCTGAAATCGTGGCGAGCACGATGGCTGATGTCTTGAATGTCATGGATCTGATCCTCTTGGGAAAAGCTGGCCCGATGCGGCTGCCAGCAACATCAGGCTAACGCGCGAGCGGCGCAAAACCGCTGAACACTTCGGCGTGCGGCCCTTCAAAAGAACTTGATTGGGAGATCGGGGCGGAGATCCTATATGTGCCCTGGCGCCTGCGGTTTTGACGCCGGTTCACGATGCTGTGACGGTCGGTTTGGGCCTTGGCAAATCGCCGTCAAGCGGGCATTGTCCCGGCTCTCAGGCAACACCCTATCATTTGATCCAAAACTCTTTAGCCCCATGGAGTTGCCAATGCCCCAAACTGCAAAACACGAACCCTTCTCCAGGCTGGCGGCCGATGTTGCGGCCGACGTTGCGCTCGAGCACCCCGGCCTCAAAGCCATCCGGGAGACAAAGGGATACAGTATTGAAGAGCTTTCCCTGACCTGCGGTCTGTCGACCAGCGAGATTGCCGACATAGAGAGCGGCAAGGACACCGATCCGACGAAACTTCGCCGGATCGCCGCAGCATTGCAATTGCCGGAAACGGCCCTGATCGATGCCCCGGCGCCCACGGCGCCTGTGGAAAACCGGTCCGTTTCATAAACAACGGCCAAGCGTCGTTCAACAAGCCCGCCATGGTTTGCCCTGGCGGGCTTGTTGCATTCGCCCAACGGCGAATGTCACTTCTTGCTCGGATCGTCCGCCGGGTTGACGTAGGTGATTGCGAACGGCCCCTCGCCATGAACCTGGACGATCGTAGCGCTTGTCGCCCAGGCGTAATGGTTCATTCCCTGCGGGGCTACGCCGAAGCCGCCGGCGGTCAGTTCGATGCCTTTGGTCTCGTCGAGCTTGTCGCCCATGCCGATATGAAAATTGCCGGAAATCACCGTCACATACTCCGAGGTGGGATGGTTGTGCGCGGCAATCCTGTAGCCGGCCGGCAACTTCAACCGCAGCACGTATATGCCATCCTTCGAGGGGTCCCCGGCGATGACAGCCATGTCCGCGCCGGCGGGCAAGGCAGCAGGAGCAGGGCCCCATTTGATGGCGTCCGCGTTTATCGGCATGTCGTCGGCAAGCAGCGGCGCCGTCCCGATAAGCAGCAGCGCCAGAGCCGAGGCGAGCTTGAGCATGATGATCTCTCCGGTTGGTCGTGGGAGCACAGCATCAGCGCCGGCCCTGATCCATTGCGACCTACCAAGGCAGCAGCCCGAACACATCTCCCGCACGGGGGATGCGCCTTGCGTTGCTGACATGCGGCGCGACCCGCCTGGCCTGGTATCGCTGCAGCCGTCGAGGGGCGGGGAGGTTGCCGCCGACCGAGCGTGAAGCTATCCAGTGTGAACGCTAACCGTTTTCGAATGGGACAATGCCGAGATGAGCCTTGAATCCGTGCGCGCCTTCCTGGCTGCCCATGCGCCCGATGTCGAAGTGCTCGTCACCGAAGCGAGTTCCGCGACGGTGGCGCTGGCGGCTGAGGCGCATGGCGTGGAGCCGGCGCAGATCGCCAAGACCATCTGCCTGCGCGTCGGCGGTGAGACCATGCTGATCGTGGCCGGCGGCATGTCGAGGCTCGACAACCGCAAATTCAAGGACCGTTTCGGCGGCAAGCCGCGCATGCTTGACGCCGACGAGGTTGTCGCGATTACCAGCCATCCCGTCGGCGGCGTCTGCCCATTCGGCCTGCCGGCGCCGCTGCCGGTCTATTGCGACGTCTCGCTGCGCGCCTTCGATGAAGTCGTGCCCGCGGCCGGCGCTACCAACGCCGCGGTGCGGCTGAGCCCTGAGCGCATGGCACAGATTGTCGATGCCGAATGGGTCGATGTGTGCCAGTAGTAATCGTCGGCTGATTTCAGCAGGAGATTTCTGGGAGCAAAACGACTGCGAGCGCAGCTAGTAGAAGATTGAACGACCCATTATACGTGGCGGAATGAACGACGTTTTTGGTTACATCGCCTATGGTGAGAACGAGCTTTACCATCGCGGCGCGCTACTCAGCGCCCTCAAGCTTTTGCACCATTGCCCGACCGCCAGAATAGTCGTCGCAACGGACAGGACTGACCTATTTCGCGCTTATCCTGTTGAGACAATGCTCATAACGGCCGAACAGAAAGACCAGTGGTCTTTCGGCGGAAGCTACCATTTCGGTATCAAGGCCGGGGCTATGCGTGAGCTTTTGCAGCGAGCAGATCGGCTCCTTTTCATGGACACCGACATGTACCCGGTGGGTGACCCGTCGAAGGGCTTCCGCTCGATCTCTGCGACCCATTCCACTATGCGCCTGTGCGAAGGGCCGCATCGCATCTATCAGAACGCGCTGCCGGGCAAGAACATCAGCGTCGGCGGCCAGGTCCTGACCGGCCAGGAACCGATGTGGAACAGCGGCATCGTCGGGATCCACCGGGACAACCTCACAGCCATGGTGGACGCCTTCGCCGCTATCAAGGCCGTTCATAAGGTGACCGACACTTGGGCGCCCGAGCAGTTCTGCCTCGGGGTAGCCCTTTCTCAAAACGGCCGAACCATAAGCCCTCATAGCCTGCCGATCCGACACTACAATACCCGAGGCAAAAAGCAGTTCGCTGAGCCGCGTGTTCATGCGTTCTTTAACGCGCACGGCATGGCGCCAGTCGGCCAGCAGGTTGCAAAGGCCAGTCGATATCGTCTATGGCGGACTCCCGCGGATCTCTTGCTCCAGAAGCTTAAGAGGTCACCGTGACGGGCTGGCTGCGCATGAGGAATCTGTTTCGATCCAAGCTGCCCCCAAGCGTGACCGTTGGACGTCACACCTATGGGGTGAGCCGGAAGAAGGTGCTTGGAGCGTCTGCCGCCACTCCGTTGGCCCTTGGGGCGTTCTGTTCGGTCGCCGGCAACGTGAGCTTTGAATGTTCCGGGGGAAGCCACGTGCCTTGGGCTGCAACCACTTTTCCGATCCACAGCCGCATGATGAACGCGACCGATCTCAATTCGCACGGCGGCAAACCCGTCGGCATTACCATCGCCAATGATGTCTGGATCGGCCGCCAAGCGCTGATCATGCCAGGCGTCCACATCGCGGATGGCGCTATTGTTGCGGCCGGCGCCATTGTCACCAGGGATGTGCCGCCATACGCGATCGTCGGCGGGGTCCCGGCCAAGCTTATCCGGTATCGCTTTTCACAGGATGTTATTGCGAAATTGCTGGCGATCCGGTGGTGGGAATGGAGCGACGAGAAGATCAAGCAGGAGGCTGCTTTTCTCACAGGTCCCATCGAACTCTTTATCGAGCGGCACGCCTAGCATGACGGCTTAAGAATGCATCTTGTTTGCGGGAAGTCGAAAAGACGGTAACCACCTTGGGGGAAGCGGCCAACTATTTGTTTGGTCGGAGTGGCCGGATTCGAACCGACGACCCCTTGACCCCCAGTCTAAAACACCAAGTTTTATAGCCATTCCTGGCGTTGCATGGGGTAGATCAATCCGCACAAATCCAACGTTGTCCAACTTGGGCCCGCTTGACTAGTAAGTTGCCTTAGCCTAAATGCTGGCTACATAGTGGCTACAAAGGGGGTGGGCGTGGCTAAAATCAAGATCACGGCGGCAGCGGTTTCAGCCGTCATGGATGGCGCAAGGCCGAACCGCACAACTTTCTATTTTGATGACGATCTTTCCGGCTTCGGCTTCTACCGAACTGCCGGAGGCACTGGCACTTTCTTTGCCGAGTTCCGTCCGGTGTCTGGCGGCGGCAAAAAGCGGCTAAAGCTAGGGCGCGTCGGCACGCTGAAAGCCAGCGAAGCACGTGAGGCAGCCAGGAAGACCATCGCCAACGCTGCGCTTGGCAAGGACTTGGTAAAGGAGCGGTCGGACGAGCGGGCGAGTGGCACGGTGAAGCAGCTCGTCGTAGACTATATTGACGGCAAGGAGATGAAGGAGTCGACGCGGGCGTTCTACAAGATCACGCTAGCCAAGCATATTGAGCCGCAGATAGGTACGACGAAATCTGCCGCGTTGACTCGCATCGACGTGCAGCGCGCGCATTCCGCCATATCGAAGAAGGCGAAATATTCCGCAAACAGGGCAATGGCGCTGCTATCGGCGGCCTATGTGTGGGGCGCCAAGCGTGGCTACGTTGCAGAGGGCATGAACCCTGCCGCGAAGGTAGATCGAAACAAGGAAGAGGCGCGTGAACGCTTCCTTGTCGCAGATGAGATGGCCCGGCTGGGCGACGCTTTGCGGGAGGCTGAGACGATCGGCATCCTGCACAAATCTTCTGAGTCCAAACATGCGCCGAAGGAGAAGAACCGCACAATTTACGGGCCGCACGTAACTGGCGCCATTCGATTGCTGATGCTGACCGGGTGCCGGTTGCGGGAAATCCTGAATCTCCGCTGGTCCGAGTACGACGAGAAGCGCGGACTTTTGCTGCTGCCCGACTCCAAGACCGGTCGCAAGACCGTAGTGCTTTCCGCGGCAGCACAGGCTGTGTTGGACGCATTGCCGCGCGTGGGCAAGTTTGTGATCGCTGGGCATTCCGCCGCAACAGAACATGAGGCGCCCCGCGCTGATCTAAAGAAGCCTTGGGCGGCTATTGCAGGCCGCGCAGGGTTGGCAGACGTTCATCTTCACGACTTACGTCACACGTTCGCATCCGTGGGCGCTGGCGACGGCATGTCGCTGCCAATCATTGGAAAGTTGCTCGGTCATTCAGACGCGGGCACTACACAACGGTACGCCCATCTTCATGTCGACCCCGTGCGCGCCGCAGCGGATGCCATCGCAGGAAAGATCGCCGATGCGATTGGGGGTAAGTGATGGCAAAGTTTCCGAAAGGTTTCAGCCTGCAGGCGTCGCCGATCCAGGCTGCGTTAAGTGAAGACCGCACAGAGGATGCAAAGACTCTGATTGTCGAGATCCTGCGAACCGGTAAGGCCGATTATGTTGTGCAGGGTTTGGCTGCCGACTTGCTCAAGCCGCTGAAGAGATCGCGCGGTCGAAAGCGTGCGCTGCCGCGATACTGGTCGGAAATCAGTGAGCAGTTCAATTGGCTGCGCGGTGACGGCGTGCTTTACGAGGAAGCATTGCGTCAATTGGCGAAAAAATTTGGTTGTTCAGAGACGCACGTCCGCACAGCCATCCGCACATATCAAGAAGCGAAAGAAGCGCACGACGAGGCGTCCCGCGAATAAATCCGATTTCTTTTGCCTAAATCGAATAGGCGAAAACGCCTATCTACCACCATGCAACAACATGCACGGAGGTGAACGCATGGCAAATATGCGCGTAAGTCAGGCCGCAGATTATGTCGGCCTGTCGAAATCCTACTTAGACAAGGCGCGCTGCTACGGCGCCGGCCCAGCATACATCAAACTTGGCAGCAGCGTCATCTACACCACGGCCGATCTTGACGCCTGGGTGTCAGAGAACCGGCGCGCGCCAGTGAATGACAACATCGCGGCGAGGGCCGCAGCATGAAGCCCACCTCAGAATGAGCCTGGCCGAGATCGAGGTCGAGCTTGCTGCCATCCGTGCCGTGCAGGCATGGCGGAAGGCGCAGCGGGAAGCCTCCCGCCAGTAGAAACGCGCCTGCGGCCAAGCGTCGATTATAACCCTGCCGGCAAGCGCCGCACGCGTGTCTCTTTCAAAAACCTCCCGCCGACCCAACGGCGGCAACTTCCAAAACGGGAACCACCCTTTGAAAATCTTGAGCATAAAACCGGAGCCACCTGGCTCGGGCAACGTCGTTGCGCGCTTCGATATTGAACTATCGGACGACCTTCGGCTGTTCGGCCTTCGTCTTTCCCATCGCTCGGCAGGCGGCCATTCCGTCTATGCGCCGAACGCAATGGGAAGCCGATGCGCTACCTTCTCATATACACTTGTCGACCAAATCGCCGCCGCTGCACTCGCAGCGCTCGAGGAGCAGAAGCCGCATGACCGCAACGCAAATTGACACGCCGGATGTGACATTAGCCGAACTCGCTGGGCTTTTCGGCGGAACAGTCAAGGGCATCTATGTTCGTGAGGCAGATGTTCAGGGCCAAGTCTGCAGCATGTACATCGCCGGCAACCGCGACATCGTTGTGGACGGAACGACCGGGAAATACACAGCGCAGCAGCTTGGCGCCTATGTCAACATGCGGCTTGGTCGCGATCTTCCCACCTATGCCGCTCGGGCAATAGCACAGCCTGCACCATCCCCCGCGAACGATAACCTCCCCTTCATTAATCCAGCCGAATGGCACGGCGTCCCCGTACCGACCCGCGAATGGTTTCTGGATAAACTTATCCCCCGCAGGCAGGTCACCATCCTGAACGGCGACGGCGGCGTAGGAAAGTCCCTTCTGGCGCTACAAATCAGTGCGGCAAGCGCGATGGGATGCGAAACTACAGGCATTCGCCCAATGGCCTGCCGCGTGATGTATCTCGGCGCTGAGGATGAGGCCGACGAGTTTCACAGACGGCTGGCCGATATCACCTATCAACACCAGCGCCAGATGAGTGACCTTTCCGACTTCCGCCTTATCCCGATGGCTGACCGCGACGCGTTGCTTGCTGTGCCTGATAGAGCTGGCGTCATGCAGCCTACAGAAAATATGGTGCGGCTCAGGGAAAGACTGGCCGAATTCCGACCGGGATTCCTAGTACTGGACACTTCGGCGGATTTGTTTGGTGGCGACGAGATCAAGCGAAACCATGTCCGCCAGTTCATTGCGATGCTGCGCAAGCCGGCGATCGAATTGGACATGGCTGTGCTTTTGCTCTCGCACCCGTCCATTCAGGGCATGCAAAGCGGCACAGGCTCGTCCGGCTCGACCGCCTGGAGCAACAGCGTGCGCAGTCGCCTGTACCTGACCAAGGGCACAGACGATGAAGACATTCGTGTCCTCACCACCAAAAAGGCCAACTACGGCAAGTCCGGATCCGAGATGCGAATGCGCTGGCACGAAGGGGCGTTCGTCTTGGATGACGGTAAGCCGTCCGCGGTGGCAGGCATCCTGAACAAGCGGGCGGACGAGACGTATATGGATCTGCTGTCCAAGCTCAATCATCAGGGACAGCGCCTCAGCCCGAATGCCAGCCAGACGTATGCTCCGAAGATCATGGCAGCGCATGCTGAATCGAAGGGCCTGACGAAGCGTCAGCTCATCGACGCACAACAGCGCCTACTCGACAAAGGGACCATCAAGATTGTTGAAGAGGGGTCGCCGTCACGGCGATATCGGCGCCTTTTGGTGGCGTCGGAAATGTATGGGGAGGTGCCTTCGAACTAGGCTTCGAACTACCTTCGAACTCCTTCGAACTGTGTGCTTCGCACACCCCCTAATACCCCCTGCGAGTGCGAAGGTTCGCACACGGGTTCGTACCCGTGCGAACCCTCGTTACTTGAAAACAAAGAAACGAGGAGAGAACACGATGAAAGCACAGTATGACCAACGCAATTTCAATCGCGCCATTCGAAGCAGCCTATCCCGTCAAAAAGATGGGCGGCAAGACAGACTGGTACGCGTGCCAGGTAATCGGAGTGGTTCACGATGGATCGCATGATCAAGGTAGGTTCGTCATCATAACGGAAGGCGACGACGGCCAAATGTACACCAGTTCAATGCCGTCCGTGCGGCGGGTGGAGGAATGACGATGGAGCGCGCCAATGAGACCAACCACCATAGCAGTGGGCGCCGAGACGGTCACAAAGCGCCGCATCTCGTGGGCGGAACTCTGGAAGGTCAGGCCCGACTTGCGGCCAGCGAATGACAACCTCACACAGTCGGGGCAACAATTTGCCGCCCCGACCCTGAAGGGCTATGATCGCTAATGGGCAAAAAGACTGACGATCTAAAGCGCGAGATTCAGCAGGCGGTCGCCGTGCTGAGCGAATGTGAGGCCGCTATGTGTCTTGGCGAGAGCAGCCGCGCTCATGATCTAGTTCGCGATACGATTGTTAGGCTGGAGCGACTGCTTCACGACGCCCAAAGCCAGCCCCACACTTGATAGACGGCATTTCTCGGAAATCAAAAGCCTGCGTCTAGTGCCCCTCGCGCCTATATAGTCAGCAAGACCGGCGCCGCTTTGGCGCCGATGAAGACCGGCCTCGCCGGAACCCGCGCTTACAGCGCCTTTCCCTAGAGTTCCAAATGATATCCCGCAACATCGCGGTCGGCGCCGAAACGGCGCAGGTTCGCAAGCTATCTTGGGCTGAATTCCATCGAATCCGGCCGGACAGGAAGCCCGCGAACGATAACCGTTCGGACTTTGGGGCGAGCCACGGCACGCATGGAGGTAGCCAGACGCGGCCGCACCTTGGTTTTCCAAATCGGCACAAGATGCCAGTGGCTCCTACTTAGGCTCGAGTACGGATCCGGCTGGCGTCCTCGCCGATCGAAATGCACGGCTAGGCCTTCGTCGACTGCGGCCAATACGGCGCACCGTTCGAGCTGATCGTCGGACATATCACAATCGGGAACTTTATCTCGCACCCACTGAACGGCAGCAAAGGTCGAAATGATCCGGCCAGGAGCAGAGCAGTCGATATACCCGACGATAGCGTCAGTGACGTCATCGGGAATATGAAAGTTAAAATGGCGCGAGGTGGAAGCTGCGCGGTTTGGCATTTCGCCTTCTGAAAGCCCCACCGGACTGGGACGCCGGGAAAGAAGAATTAGCAACACCTAATGTACGGCGCAGGATGTTATGCACCGTTTTCTTATTGCGGAATGGCACTGCCCGGCTTGGCCGGTTTCTCGAATGGGATGACCACCCGATGACAAAGACCACTCGTAAAGAAATGCTGGTTGCTGCCGACACGATTCTGAAGGCCAACCCGGTGGAGAAAAGCACGGCGATCCGGATCCGGTTCCGTGGCAGCCGTCCAGCCTGGAACTGGCTGAAAAAGCATGACGAGAAAGGCGCCGCCGCATTGTGGATCATTGCTCGAGCGCGGCTTCCGCAGGCTGCCAACGACAACTTGCCAACGGATGCTGGATTGCATGTAGACCGCAGCCGCAAGGGCGGGAGGGCAAGAGGCAAGAATCAGGATCCGCGTTCCTTGGATGCATATCTCGATCTGCCGTCTGCGAAACCACGGCTCGGCGATGCGGAACCTGAACCAGCACAAACCGGCAATTGGGATGCGGTGTCGCGCGGTGTTGTGATCAAGCGGCAGCGACAGCATGGCGATTACGCACTGGCCCCATTTGGACGATACACCCGGTGCATTCCAGAGATAGCGCCTGGCGCTTTCTTTCTCGGGGCCATAGGCGGCCTAGGCCGACTCAAAATGGGCAAGAGCCGCGGTGATGTACGGCTTGCTGCAACTGCCGGTCCGATTAACCCACCGGCCGGTATAGATGTCGTCATTGAGGTCATCCTGGCAGGCGGCAATGTTGCCGACGTCGGCAAGGCTTTCGGCGCCAAGAACGGATATGCCGATCGCCGTGGCGGCGCTGAGTTGCTTACGGCAGGCCGGTGGGCAAGGCTGCTTAGAGGCACTGTGCCAAATCGTGGCCCTGAAAAACCTATAGAACAAGAACAGTGATTGGGGCGCCTCGGCGTCCCTTTCTGTTTGCGCCCGACGCCTCGTCATCGTCGTGTGCAACCCGTCATTGTGGAAGTACCACAGGCGGGATCAATCGAGCTGCAGCCTTCGGGCTGCGGCTCTTTTTTTGGCCATCACACACGCAATTTCAAACAATGAAAGGAGGCCGTATGCATGGCCACCCTAAACGCTAGCCTGATTGCCATCGAGCGCCATCTGGGCTTCCCGCACTCTCGTAGCCGAACCGTTTCCCGCCGTCTCCAAGAGCGCGGCAAGCTACCTCTCGGAGCACCCGGCGTTGCCCCCGAACTCGACGCGCACGATGTCGTATCCCTGATTATTGCGCTTGCAGCCGACACCGCCCTGCATGAGGCACCAGACGCTGTTGAGCGCTATCGTGCGCTCACGCCAGGCGGTGCCGACCTGACCAGCGCTCCGGCCAGCATCGATACGGCTGGCCAAGCGCTCGACATCCTTGCCGATGTTGCCAATCACAGTGCCGCCGACATGCTCCGGCGCGACCGGATCGAAGTCGTCAGCAATTGGCCCGAGATCGCCATTGCCGACGCAGCAAGCGGCTCAACGAAGCGCTTTATGTCGGTTGGCGCCTTGGCCACGAATTGGCAGGCCAATGGTCATCGCAAGAGCACGACCATCAACGGCTCGGCCTTTGTCGACGTAATCCAAAACCTTTTCGGGAAGGAATAACCCATGGCCCACATTTTTCGACCCGCCAAGGCTGTCGCCGCTGATGTTCGTCCGCCGCGGAGCACGCCGAAGCCCAAAGCCGATTACCGCGTTCCCTCCGCGGCAGAGGTGCTGCCCGATTTGGGGAACCTGCTTGAACGAGAGAACACCATCAGCGGCTCAATCCGGGCCGACCGCGCAGAATTGAAGCTGCTAGAGCGTGAGTTGGCAGCCGATGAAACGCCCGAGATTCACCCGGAAGTTGCTGCACTTCTTGGCGACGATCCAGTGGGCTCGAAGGCGATGACGCGGAAAGCCATCGCCGGCGCGCGCCACCGTCTCGCTGTAGCCGAGACGGCATTGGGGGAGATACAGAAACGCCGCACGGCACTCGAAACCAAGGCCGGCCTGGCCGTCTGCGATGCGGTGCGTCCAGAGGTTAGCAAGCGCGTCGCAGCCCTCGTAGCTAGCCTGCAGGCGGCCGACACGGCGCACGGCGAACTAAACGAACTGGTCCTTGCTATTGAAGCGGAGGGCGTCTCGTGGGGTTCGCTCGGGCCTATCCGCCCGTTCTTCCTCGGGGACGCCAGGGACGTCCAAAGGCGGATTGCAACCTACACCAAGGATGTGCGGGAGGCCGGCTATGTCGATTGAGAGAACGGACACGTCACGCGAGAAAGCAACGGCTAGGGACCGCAAGATCGTCATGCCGGACGGCAAGGTCCGGTATGACAGCACCGCGGCCAAGGACATTGCGGCTGAGTTGCGGGCCAAGTCGGCGCTTGGCAAGCGGGAAGCCAAGCTCAAGGAAGCGGAGCGGAAGCTGAATGGCTGATAATGTCATTTCAGGGTACGCCGTGCGCTTCGGCGACGTCACAACGATCGGCTCGTACTTTCGTGAGAAGATTGCGCCAGGCGCATTCACGAATTCCCTAAAGCGCAACGACATCGTGTGCCTTCTAAGCCATGACATGGGTAGAGTCCTCGGCCGCACCAGCGCCCGCACGCTGACTCTCGTGGAGGACCGCATTGGTTTGTATTTCTCGCTAGAGGTCGACGCAACTACGCCCTCCGGCATGGAGGCGCTAGGCACTGTCGGACGGCAAGACGTTAAAGGCTGCAGTTTCGCTGGCGCTTTCCTCTCAGAGATGTGGGAGGACGGCGGTGAGAAGCTACCCTTGCGTACAGTCACTGAGATCGACTGCGCGGAGATTACGCTAACGGCATTCCCTGCCTACGAGACCACCTCTGCCAGCCTACGCTCCTCAGACAACGCTGCGGCAGCCAAGCGGCGCATAAACGATGCAGCACGCCGAGCCGAGGCGGCCATGCGTCTGCGCGGCATCCGCTGACCCCCACTGGGGGCACTCAAATCCCTAGAGGCGTCGATGGGGCATGGACCGCTTGGGGGCTTTGCACGCGCGGGGCATGCCCCAGATACTTCCGAATTTCCATCCAAACAGAGAGACAACCCATGTCGGAACATAGGATTCCGCCCCATTTGGATGCGGCAACGCGAAAATGGGTCGCCGGAATTATCGCGGATTTTGATCTTGAGACTTATCATTTCAAGATCCTTGTAAAAGCTGCCGAGGCTCACGACCGCGGCGAGGACGCCCGCAAAATTCTAAAGGCAGATGGCATTGTCATCACCGATCGCTTTGGCACCAAGAAAGCGCACCCGGCAGTCGCGATTGAGCGTGATGCACGCGTCGCTTTCATGCGCGGTGTCCGCGAACTCGGCCTTGATATCGACACCGCCGAAGCGCCGCGTTCGCCGCGAACCCGTGATTACGGGAGGCGCGCCTAATGCCCATCAGACGGAAGGGAGCTAGGGCGAGACCCGCCGAGGCAAAGGCCTGGGTCATGTACATGCAAAGCGGCTACGATTTTTTTAGCGACCTGGTTGACGCCGGCGTTGTCGAAGACCGGCACGAGATACCGCGGAAACTTGCCGAGGAAACTTGGCGTCGGATCGGAAATGACGTGCTCGATGAGATGGCGGAACTCCACATCGGCTTCCGTCCACCGGAGAGGCCTATTTGGGCAGAGCGTGAATTCGGTCCACCGAACGCGAGGCGCCGCCATGCCGGTTCGCGCTAAAAGGAATAGGCACCGCCACGTATCTGAACCGATGCTGAAATGGCTACGAGGCGAGCCGACGTTCTTTGGATTGATCAAGGACGAGAACTTCGGGTGGGATAGATCCGAAATGCGATGGCGGCTGGCCGAAACGTGGGCTGAGCATCGGCTTTGGGCGCTGCCCGAATACGTGAAGCTGCACAGCAAAGAGCCGTGGCAAGAAACGGAGTACGGGTGTTCGCCGCCGCCTGCGCTTGCGGATGAGAGGTCGTGAAAACCTACCCTTTCCCGTCTTGATGTGTGTCAGCGAGGCGAAGTTTCAATCGTTCAAGGAGAATGCCAAGAAAGAGCGGCGCTTTACCCTCTTTCATTTCCTTTGACGGAACCAGTTTGTCAGCCGGATTAAAGGCAAGCTGTTCCAGAACCATCGCAGCAATCTCCTGTTGATAGTCGGGAGCCTGTTTCTGGAAACCTTCGACGGAAACAGCCATAGAGTACTTGTATGCGTAGTGCTCTCGCAGCCGGAACAGAGACGAATAACGTATGGCGGTAAATGAGACTAGCCATGCCGCAGGCACGAGGATAAGCACTCTGCCTAGTACTTGTCCAAGATACTGCCATTCGGAGCCAGGGGCAGCTGCGTCAACGATATGGATCTGCGGCCAGTAGAGTTCTATGAATGGTTTGGCAGTCGGAACAACAATCAAAGCTATCAAGGGTATCGCACTGATGAACAGAAAGCCGATTGCTATATAAAATGCTATTCCTGCGTTCGTCAGTTCTTTTGTTAATTTTACTCGCATATTGTCGAAGTTGCTCGCTAGACCAGCGACAGTTGCAGAAGACAACATTTCTTCGGACCGCGCAATAATCCTAGCAATTTCTGTGTCTTTCTCCACTACGCTCTCAATTAACTCGTAAAGGCGCTTTTCACCCTCCTTAAACTGGCGATCGCGTTCCGACAGCTGTTTTTCAAATGTTGACAATTTGTCCTGCGATGCGTCAATCGTTGTCTCGAGGTCGGTTCCTTTGTCCAGCACGGTTTCTACGGATGCTGCGTTTTCCGTAACCTTGGCCAAGTAACCAGCAATGGTAGTTCGATCGGAGTCGCTTTCAGTTCTCAGGCGCTGGATCGTAGCGGAGGATTCCGACGCTTCGACCTGAAGCGCGGACAGCTTTTCCGCCGAGGCACGGTTGGACGCTAGAGAGGCCTTTGCACCCGCCAAGGCGCGATTACCCTCTTCGATCAGGCCGGATAAAGCCTTGGCTGCAACCCCAAACCGGTAGCCGGCACGCGTCCTTATAAGGGGAGCGATACTCAACAAATAGGATAGCAGTTCATCGGACTTGGAAGAAAGGTTCTGAAACTCCGATGTCAAAGGCATCTGTTGACCAGATTTGGTTGCGGCGACGAAACTGGAATATTCCAATCTACCGAGCCCCCCGTAACTCGATTCGATCTCGACGAGCCGCCTCTCCAGGGCGGCAGCAGCATCCTTAAATGAGACGATGCTGGTTTCAATGCGATTCGCAATACTGCTCGGTATAATCGGCGATGCTTGTGATTTCAGCAAATCGTCTACCATTTCCGCGCAGATGAGAAGCCTTGCTTGCACATCAGAATAAGTGTCTAGCGTGCCATGGATCGGCTGGGAGAAATCGAAATGTTGTCCTTCTTGATCCTGCATGTCGACTAACTTGCCAGTTAATTGACCGAACTGCGCAGTCAATTCGTCTCTCTTTTTTGCAATTTGGTCGATCTTTTCCTGCTGCATACCTTCACCCCCGGCTTGGCTTCGAAAGCCCAGAGAAGGCTTATGACTGTTTGTGCAGGGATTTGATAGTCGAAATGAGGGCGACACCCTTGCCTGTACTTGGTCCACCTACAGTTTAAAACACCATCACACACTGGACAGGATTCCCAATGACCAAAACCAACCAACGCGCCTCGGCGCGACCGCACAACCGTGCGTCCGCACGCGAAATGCTCGCCACCGCACACCAACACATGGCGCCGGCCGACATCGCCGAGCATGCCCTCAAGCTTGCCGGCGAGTTGGAGGCACTGGCGCGAATGTTGACCAGCCAGAACGGTATCGTCACCGCGGTTGCCGGCACGCTGCGCAACCAATCCATGACAGTCCGCTCCATCAACGCCATGTACCGCACCGGCCGCAAGCGTGAGGCGCGTGAGGCGCTTGCCGCGGCGGCGGCGGTTCCAAATCTCGAAAGCATGCCGCTAGCCGTGTTCTCGCCAGAATGGGCAACGGCATTGTTCAGCCCAGCTGATGCGCGGGAGGCGCGCCATTGATGGCTGACGAAGTAGTCATTACCGAACTCACCATCGATGCCAGGCAGGCCGAGGTGGGGTCAGCAACCTATGTCAAGGCGATGAAGGCTGCACAAAGCGCCGTCGATAGGGTGATCGACCAGGCGAACGCCGCGAACGTTGCGATGGAAAAGCAGTCTACCGTCATGACGGGCACCGCCGGCTCCATCTCCTCAACCGCCAAGGCATGGGATCGCCTGAAGGCGTCCGCCGACCCGGCCTATCGCGCGACCCAAGAGATGGAACGCGCGATGATCACAGCCGATGCTGCCTCGCGCAAGCTCGGTATCGACGAGGTTGAAAGGGCAAGGGTTCTCGATCTTGTCAGACAGAAGACCGATGCCGTTTCCGCCTCTACGCGTGCCGGCGTGAGCCATATCGCCAGCGTGGGGACTGCAGCCAAGCTAACGTCGAACCAGATGCTAAACCTGTCGCGGCAGGGCAACGACGTCATCACCATGTTCGCGCTCGGCGCGCCGCCGATGCAGATTTTCGCAAGCCAGGCCGGGCAGATTTTCGATGCGCTGGAAAGTGGTCCTCAAGGTGCGCTTGGCTCGCTGAAGGCTGTTGGCGCCGGAATACTAAACTTTGTCGCGACACCGCTTGGCGGCATCGTGACTGCCGCAGGGCTAGCCGGCGTTGCGATCGGCGCCTATGCGTTGGCCGCGCGCCAGGACATCAAGTCCGCCGACGAAGTGCTCAAAAACCACAAGGCGCTGATCGACGAGATCGCCAAGGCTTATCCCGAAGCAGCCGCAGCAGCAAAAAAATATGAAGACCAGGCGTCCCAGATGCCTAAGTCTGTGATTGCCGCAGATACTGCCGACAGCGTTGCTGATGCGCGGAAGACGTTCTCCACTCAGATGAACGACATGCGTCGTCAGATGGATCTGCTCAACGCCGGCGATGGCGATTTCGCCCGTATAGGTAAGGCTGGGCTTCAGAGATTTGCCGAGCTTTCCAAGGAACTCAAGAGCGGTGTGATCGATGCGGTTGATCTGCAGAGCGAACTCGGCAGGATTCGCCTGGATCCGACGCTCTCGAAGAACGCTCACGACTTTGCGAAAGGCCTGCAGGACACCGCAGCGCAGGCTGCAAAAGTAGCCGCGACGATTCCGGCTGGCCTTGAAGCAAAGGCCATCGCCGTCGACAACCAGAAGGCCACCAAGTCGCTGGCGGAAGTCGCTGCTGGTTTCAAGGATATCAACCGCGATGCTGGCACAGCCGACGCTACGATCGCCAGGCTGTTCGGCACAATCGACAGTGGCGCCTCTGATGGCTTCGGGGTTACGCGCTCGCTGGGCGGTTCGCTGCAAGGAGTAGTCGGACAATTCGAACAGGCGGGCCAGGCAATCCAGAACATGCGGCGTGAGCAAGCGCAGAGCATGCTCGATCTCACCAAACAATTCCGCGATACAACGGCAGAGATCGACACGCTGAAGGAAGCCATCGACACCGCCGGAAGCGAAGGGAATATCACCGCGTTCTTCGGCGACGTTCGAAACATCGACGGCGCCAATGCGGCTCTCGGCAACACCGTAGGGATCGTCAACAGGCTGTTCGATGCGCTGAACACTGGTAACATCACGGCCAGCAACGTGGCCTCCGGTGTCGACATGCTGCGCCAGACGCTCGTGCAGGGCGGACTTGGCGTCGAGGCCGTAGACAAGTTCATCAACAGCCTGGTCCGCGCCCGCATGATGTTGGACACCGACACCGGCGCTGTGCACCAGCTAGGCGCGGCGATCAGTGCCCTAAAGGATCGGACAATAACGATCACGGTGGTCACGCGCCAAGTCGGCACCGGCACGCAGTCGACCTACGATGTGCAGCGCGAGGATGGAGGCGGCACCCGCACCGTCGGCGTCACGCGCTATTCGTCAAATGGCCCGGCGGTATCGCAGACTCCGATCTTCAACACCTCCACCAATTCGTGGGGCTACACGCAGCCCAAGACGTACCAGGATCCGAGGGTGCTTGCGCAGGTTAATGCCATGTACCCGCAGCGCGCGGCAGGCGGTCCAATCTCGCCCAACACACCTTATTGGGTCGGAGAAAAGGGTCCGGAACTCGTCCTGCCGCAATCGGCGGGGACGGTCATTCCGCACGCGCAATCCATTGCTCTGGCCACAACATCGCAGACGACGGCTGACCAGGACAAGCTAACCGCTGCGATCACCGATACCGCGGTGAACACCAAGAAAACGGCTCAGCTGCTTGATGACATCAAGACGTCTGGATCCGCTTCATTCGGTGGCGGCTCGTCGTCCGGTGGTGGCTCGACTTCATCGAGCGGCACAGAGCGCGACCCGCAATATGCCGCTTACTTGAAAGCGCTCGCGACGGCCAGGTCGAACGCCCACAACGTCAGCGGCATCATCGGCTATGGCGCTCAGGGGCTTTCCGCGACGCCGCAGCAGATCGCCCATCGTGCGGTCTACGGCTACGCGACGGGAGGCATGATTGGCGGCGACTCTCGCGACACGCAAAAAGTCGAAATGTTCAAGCGCCCGTCGGAGAGGATCATCATCGCCGACAACGATCAGATCAGCGATCAGCGCAGCGGGCCCTCGAGGTCCTCTGGCGGAGGCGAGCGGCCTGTAGAAATCAAACAATACATCAGCATCCCTGGTGGCGGGTCGCCATCCAAGGAAAGCCTGGCCGAACTGCGAAGGCAGACTGCCATGGGCGTGCGCGATGGCTTGAGGTCACTCAATGGTCGATAGTGACTCGCTGCTCTAAAGGAGAGAACTTATGAACAGACCCATTTTGCTGCCACAGGAGGAGCGGACTCCTCGGCAGCATGAAACCGGCATCTCCGACATCGAAGAGCCGCAGCTGCCCGACGACTTTGCTGCTATTCTGAAATCCAATTCCGCCGCGGTCGAAGATCTGCTTACCAGGTCAAAGTCTTGTTTAGGTTTGCCTGGACCCATTTCATGTTAATGCCTTGAAAAAATGGATGCCACGGATCAGGAGCGATGAACTTCATTTTTCCTGCGCTAGCAATCCATACTGGTACCACTGTTCCTTTCAGCCCTGCACCTCCAGCCGCTAATTGTATTTCGGCGATGGCTGCTTGCTGTTGGCTTGATGTTTTGTGATCGAACGAGCTGTCCAGCGGCGCGATGATCATATCCTGCCCTTGTTCACGAATATGCGCGATCTTTAGAGTCGTCATTGTTTACCCTCGCAAAGGTTGTCTAAGCAACAGATCACCTTCCACTGTTTGCTACAAGGGTCGACTTATGGTCGACTTAGTGTTCCGGCCGTCGGCCAAGCGCTGGTGTCGATCGGCATCAAGAATTCGAAGTCGTTGAGCATGTCCTCACCGTCGATCCGATAGACAAGACCACTCTTACCGACCTGGACGATCAGAGGCAGGAAGTCTTCTGAGTGGACAGCCCACCAATAGCCCTCATGGATCGTGGCCGGATCCACAGCGTATTCCGGGTCAAGCAATTCCTCTTCGGTCAGCTTCCCCCTCTGCGGCCAGCCGCGAGTATCTATATTCTGGAGCATGTCGAATTCGCCGATATGGTACGGCCAGTCGTCACCCAGACGTGACGCTTCTTTGCCATGTACATCGATGATTTCGGGCTGGCCGTTGTCTTCCGGGTGCAGGCTGATCGCCCACCAGTAACCGCTTTGCATGAATTCCTCCATGACATAGGACTCAACGCCTATTGCGAGCGGCGAGCCTGGTTGATTATGAGGAGTTGTGTTGGGCAGCCATGCTGCTCGTTGTCTACGACGTAAGGGCTCCCCCATCGTCGGCTATACGCGGCTATTCCCAAAGTGCCCGGCGCCGGTTCTCTCAAAAGGCACGGTGGAAAGGTATCTGAGCCAGAAAGGCTGTCAAGGATATCCTGCCGCTCATCTAACGGTGGACGAAATACGTAACGGTTGAATTTTGAGTTGCGAAAAACGCAAAAGCTAGCCAACCTTGAGTTGGCTGAACGGGAGGTGGCGCGAACCACCTCCCGCCCTCCGGGGAGCCAACTGGTACGCAGGGTTTGCGGCACTTGTCTCTTGTTAGGGAACGCCGCAAACCCTAGCCAGTACTGCTCAATCTACAGGCAATCCGAATCCTCCGCCCGCTTTGGCTGCCCTTACCCACAAGGTTTTTGTTCTTTTTTCGTTCTTCTCAGCCTACGCCTTATCGACGAGCGGCGCTTTTCGCTTCGGCGCTACATGGCCTTCCACCAATCGCACGTGCTCGGCGTCCACTGTCACCAACGGCCGGAGGCTGACGGTCACCTTGTCGCCGTCGACGCGGGTGACCGGGCCGACCAATTCCATATGCTGGCCGATCACGGCTTTCGATGTCGAATCGACAACCGAATGCGGGTGGGCGTAGGAGGGAATCGTCACGCTTATTCGATCGGGTGTCACCCGGCCGCGCACAATCGCCGTGACGGCGACCTCGTCGCCTACCTTGATACCCCGAGCCATAAGAGGATTCTGGAGCGGGCGGCAGCACCGTCAAGAGGTTGCTAACGTTTCAGCACAATCCGCCAACCGGCGGGGTTTTTTGTTTCCACTCGGAACTTCGCTGCCCCCCGGCCAGTTTCACGTACGGCAGCTAGGTCGGCCTCACTTCCAGGCTGCTGGCCAAGGCTCCAAAGCTTGGTCGACCCGCGCCCGCACTGCCAATGGGCGCGGGCCATGTTTTGGATGAGTAATGAGTCCATGGCCAATCCCGCTTCTAGCCAGAATTCCAAGCGCGCTGCGGTGCGCAAGGCCCTTGATCGCCACAAGGTCTACATAACCGGGCAGAGCTATTCCGGCGGTAGCTATAGCGCTCGTGTGCTGGTCGATGGCGAGGCCTATTGGGTCGACGAATTTCGGCTGAGCCAGTTGCGACAAGGCCTATCCCCGGCCGAGCTGGAATTGACTCCGGCCAGCGACGAGTGAGCGCTGCCTATGGTGACCAGATGGCAAAAGACTGGACGTTCCAATCGCTGATAGACGACAAGATGACGGTGACGGCCTACTGCCACACCCCAGCATGCCATCATAAGCAGGTGCTCGACCTTGCGAAGCTTCGCGACCGCTTCGGCCCTGACGCGCCGGCCATGGAATGGGATATTCGCCCCAAGCTTCGCTGCAAGAAATGCAACGGGAACGACGTCGGCCTGATCTATACGCCCGACACCAGCCCGAACGCTTACGGAAAGGCCAAGGGCAGCTAACGGCCAGCGCCATTCCAATGCCAACGCCTACGCCAAGAGCAAGGCCCAGGAACAGCTCGCTTGCCACATCGAAGGCAAAAGCGCGGACGGGTCGCCACACGTCCTGGCGGGGCTCTCTGAGGGCTGCGGAAAGGTCGTCGAAGATAAGGTCGTGCTTCATGGTGGCATCCTCCCTCGCTCAGATACACATCGATTCCACAGAACAACGTTGGAGTCCATATGGATTATCACAAGTAAAGATTAGGCGCTTTCGCATAAACCATATTGACAGTTAAGGCGCTTTCGCCTTGCTTTATTAGGCGAAAGCGCCTTATCGACTTCAGAGTAAAAAATAAATATTGTAAGGGTTCTTGCAACTCGCCCGATTCTCCGCCATGCTTTGCGGCAAGGGTAAGGGGTTATCTGCAAAAACGGTCGAAGCAGCGGCGGACCAAGATCCACTTGGCCGGGGTGGCAAGCCATGTCCAAGGCTAAGCGCCTAAAAGCTTGCCAGCGATCTCCAGTCGCCTCTCTCCCCCGGCTGCCGGGCCATCCGGCGCGGCCTGGAGAGGCCAAACTGGAGAACTGAAATGAACGCTATTGCTATCGTCGCCGAACAACCTGTCGTCACCTGGCGCTTCAGGCTGGGCGAGTTTGTAACCCATCGCGACCAAAGCTTACCGTCGCTAGTTATGGGACGGGTTAGGACCAGTAAGGGCCGAGAGGTCTACGGAGTGCGCTCGCTCATGGACGTGGATCCATGCAGGGATAGGATGATCCTGGCGGATAGTTTGGTGCTGATGGGCAATGATCATCCAGACTGGAGCGACTGTTTGCTCACGCCAGAACTGGCTTACAGGCTGGTCGTCTAGCCGGCCCAGCATTCCCAAACGAACAACCCCGCTTCGGCGGGGTTTTTGTTTATGTGAGGCGTGACGGCGAATGAGGGCTTACGGCACCCGGCATTGCCTATTGAGGGACAAACAAATGCTCCGCCGTCACGAGACTCAACCTTCTCGCAGCCGGCAGGTTCCACGGAGAGTGATGTACAACGGAATCATTCATCAGCCCGCTGCGTGGCTTTTTCATCGTCGCTGGCTACAGCCTGGCTAGAAACTTTATAGCCACCTCTGGGGGAAGCAGCTAACCATCTGTTTTATTTGGTCGGAGTGGCCGGATTCGAACCGACGACCCCTTGACCCCCAGTCAAGTGCGCTACCGGGCTGCGCTACACTCCGGACCGCGCAAAGCCATATATTTTCAAGGGGTATGGTGCAAGCGTTAAAACGGCGCGTTGGACCGGAAAAGTCGCGAGGCATCCGGCCTTGTCGGCGCAACGCCAAGACGGTATGGCTTGCCCAATACCGATAAGAAGGATTGCGCGTGGCAAATTCCTGTTTTTTTCTGGCGGCCGACGCCAACTATTTCCCATATGCATGCTTGGCGGCGCGCAGAATTCTGGACGTTTCGGGAGACGCAACGCCAAGCTTCATCCTGCATTTCGGCGCACGCGATGCCGATATGCGTGTTGCTGAACGCCTGCTGAAGAATCGCCTTCGCATAATGGACGTGTCGGCGTTGTTTGCGCAGGCCGGTCATACTTTCCGGCCAAGCAATGTCGGCACTTTTGTTCGGCTTTTCGCCGACCAACTGCCTCAGTTCGCGGACTATGACCGCATCGCCCATGTTGATTGTGATGTCCTCTTCAATCGGGATATAGGTGACCTGTTGGGCCAGACACTTCATGCCCCATTGTTGGCCGCCCATGACGATTATATGTACTTCCGCCCGGGCTACCGGCACAAATTGTCGATGCAGCCGGGAGCGCCTTACTTCAATGCCGGCATCATCGTCTTCAACATGCCGCTGGTGCGTGAACAGGGACTTTTGCACCGCGCCAGAGATGTCGCCGTTGCCGGGCAGATGAACGATCAGAACGCGCTGAACATCGTCTTCGAGGGCAAGTGGCAGACGATGCATCCGAACTGGAATTTGATGTCCAACGATACGAAGGAATTTCGGTTCGCCCAAGCCTATGCCCGGCATTTCGCCGGCGGCAAGCCGTGGGGGAGCCAGGTCGACGTGGAACTTGAGGCGCTTGCCGTCTGGCGCGGTCTGGCAAGGGATACGCCCTGGCTCCAGCCCTTCCGGCAGCGCATTCCCTTCGAGCGAGGCGTCATGAGGCGATTCGCTCGCAGGTTCGACGGCATCATGGGGATGTTGCCTGACAAGGATCGGTATCGGCGGCGGGCAAGGTATGATGGGAGCAAGGTGCATAGGATATATGCCGAGCATGCCCTTGCCGGTGCGATGGCCGTGCAATTTCCTGAAATACTCGGCGGCTTCGCTTGAGACATTCGCGACTTTGATCCGTAAGGCGCAGGGCAGGAGAATTAGACTGTGTCGCAAAAGCCATGCTTCTTTTTCGCCGCCGATCAAAGGTATTTTCCGTACACCTGCTTGGCGGCGCGCCGTGTGTTGGATTTGTCCGGCGCCGTCGACGGCTTTATTTTGCACACCGGCGTCATTCCCGGTGACGACCGGTCTGCCGGTGAGCGTTTGCTCGATGGGAGGATCGGCATCATCGACGTGACGAAATTCATGGAGGCGACGAACTTCAACCGTGGAACGCATCCCACCCTTGCGACCTACATCAGGCTGTTTGCCGATCAATTGCCTGAATTCGAGCCATACGACCGCATCGCCTATTCAGACGCCGACGTGCTTTTCAACCGATCGATAGCCGATCTCTGCAGCACCCCGCTCAATGCACCGTTGCTGGCCGCTCACGACGAGCAGAGTTACTTCGATGCAAAGTACAGGCAACATCTGCCGATGCAGCCTGGAGCGCCGAAATTCAACGCCGGCGTTCTTCTCTTCAACATGCCCCTGCTCAGGGCTGAGGGGCTTCTGGAGCGCACGCGGCAGCTGGCGTCCGAGCATGTCTACGGAATGGATCAGGGCGCATTGAACGTGGCCTTCGAAGGCCGATGGCAGACGATGCACCCGTTCTGGAACGTGATGACCAACTACAGCAGCCAGCTCCCTTTCAGCAGGTGCTATGCGCGGCACTTCGCGTGGGGCAAACCTTGGGAGCCTCGGCCAGTCGGTGTCGAGGTCGACGCCATGGCTGTCTATCGCGACCTGGCGAAAGGCACCCCCTGGGCCGGACGCTTCAGCCGCAGCTGGCCGGTCAAGAGAGGGTTGATGAAGAATTTTGGCCGCAAGTTCGATGCCATCAGCGGCATCTTGTTGAACGACGAGAAGCGCAAACGCAGGGCGCGGTTCGACGCCGAAAAGGTCAGCGCCATCTTTGCCGATCACGCCAACAAATCGATGCTGGCAGTGCGGTATCCCGAGCGGGTGACCGGTATCGCGAGATAGAAGAAATCGTCGGTCGCAATTCGTTCCGAAGGCGAAGTCATCCGAACTCGGCGGCTTTCCCATCGGTTCGGATTGCAGCCACCGCCCGCAACCCGCGCTGATGCCTGTATTCCAGCGCGATCGCGCCCCAGATCAGGCCGAGCAGCAGGTAGACATGGCGCCAGTGGTCGATGTCGATGAAGGTGCCGAGCCCGATATTGCCGATGAAAGCGACGTAGGCGCAGAGCAGATAGGGCTGCCATGGCCGGTCGCGCAAAAGGATGCGGAAGCCGGCGGCGATCGTCCACAGCGTCAGCGACAGGAACGAGACGAAGCCGAGCCAGCCATAATCCATCAACGTCTTCAGCCAGATGTCGTGCGTGTCTTCGCCAAAAATGGTGCCGAACACCAGCGGGCCGATGCCGAGCGGATATTCGAGCGCCATCTCGAAGCCGATCGTGTAGCGGGCGAAGCGGCCAAGGCGCGCCGTGTCGTAGCTCTGTTCCAGCTGGGCGCGGCTGGAAAACATCTCGCCGACGCCGGGCAGCTGCAGAATGACGATCATGGCGACCACCAGCAGGGTGACGGCGGCAATGGTCATGATGATGACGCGCAGCCGGAACTTGCCGCTGTTGCTTTGCAGGAACAGGGCGCCGGTGAGCAGGATGGCCGAGACGGCGAACATGCCCCAGGCGCCGCGCGAGAACGAAAAGAAGATGCCCGCGGTGATGATCAGCAGCGGCACCGCCAGAAGCGGCATGCGCGCGATTGAGCCGGTCAACAGCAGATAGAGCAGATAGATGCCGGGCAGCACCAGGAACGGCCCGAACACGTTCGGATCCTGGAAGGCGCCCTGGGCGCGGTCGTATCTGGTGAAGATTTCAGCGCCCGGGAAAGCGTGGAAATAGCCGGCAATGCCGAGCAGCGAGGTCACCACCGCGGAGACGACATAGGCGATGAAGATCAGCCGGTAGAGGCCGGGCTGCACCGCCGTCACCGACGAGAAGAACACCGCGGTGAACGCGAGAAACAGCGAGACGGCGAGATAGAGCGGTGTGTTGGCGAGATCGGCCATCTGCGTCATGGCAATCATGCCGCCGATGTTCATCGTGATCAGCAGCACGAGCAGCGGCACGGCGGCGCGCGATATGCGCAGGCCAAACAGCACCCACACCCCGATCAGCCCGAGCATGAAAAGATCGTAGGGCGCCGGTTCGTCGATGACGAAGCCTGACAGGAAGACGCCGAAAAACACCGCGCCGGAGGATATCAGCCCGATCAGCTTGGCATTGACCGCAGCCTGCGGCACATCATGGGAAATCGCGCTCAATAGGCGTTTTCCGTGTTGAGCAGCCGCAGCGGCGTCATGAGCAGGATGCGCAGATCGAACAGCATCGACCAGTTCTCGATGTAATAGAGGTCGTATTCCGTGCGCATGCGGATCTTCTCATTGGTGTCCATCTCGCCGCGCCAGCCATTGATCTGCGCCCAGCCGGTAACCCCGGGCTTGACCTTGTGGCGGGCGAAATAGCCGTCGACCACCTCATTGTAGAGAAGGTTGTGCGACTGCGCGGCAATCGCATGCGGGCGCGGACCGACCAGTGACAGCGTGCCGAACAGCGAGTTGAAGAACTGCGGCAGCTCGTCGATCGAGCTCTTGCGGATGAAGCGGCCGACGCGGGTGACGCGCGGATCGTTCTTGGTCACCGTCTGCTTGGCGGTCGGGTCGGAGCGGTCGGTATACATGGAGCGGAATTTGTAGACTTCGACGATCTCATTGTTGAAGCCGTGCCGCTTCTGCTTGAACAGCACCGGACCCTTGCTGTCGAGCTTGATGGCGATGGCAGTCGCCAGCATCACCGGTGAAAACAGGATGATGCCGATCAGCGAGAAGACGATGTCGAAGGCGCGCTTGGCGACCGAATCCCAGTCGTTGATCGGCCTGTCGAAGATGTCGAGCATCGGCACCGAGCCGATGTAGGAATAGGCGCGCGGGCGAAACTGCAGCGCGTTGGAATGCGCCGAGAGCCGGATGTCGACCGGCAGCACCCACAGCTTCTTCAGCAGTTGCAGCACGCGCGTTTCGGCAGTCAGCGGCAGCGACACGATCAGCATGTCGATGCGCGCGATGCGGGCGAATTCCATCAGCTCCGAAATGGTGCCGAGCTTGGGATAGCCGGCCACGATCGGCGGCGAGCGCTTGTCGCCGCGGTCATCGAAGATGCCGCAGATACGGATGTCGTTGTCTGGCTGCTTCTCGACCGAGCGGATCAGCATCTCGGCCGCCTTGCCGCCGCCGACGATGACGGCGCGGCGTTCCATGCGGCCGTTGCGCGCCCAGCGCCGGATCAGCTTCGACATCACCAGCCTGAGGCCGAACAGCAGAAGCAGGCCGACGACAAACCAGGTGCCGAACAGCAGACGCGAATAATCCTCCGACATTTTCATGATGAAGGCCGTCAGCGCCATCAGCGCGAAGGTGCCGGCCCAGACCATCAGCACGCGGCCGAGATTGGAGATCGGTCGCATCAAGGCGGAGATCTGGTAGCAATCGCTGACGTCGAGCAGCACCACGGCCACGAATGACGCCGCGGCAATGGTCAGCGGATATTGCCAGGCGAGATAGTTGAAGAAGCCGACAAAGTGGAAGTAGAGCGCGAGCCCCGACAGGAACAGCAAGCCGAATTCGCCTATGCGCAATACGCCGCTGACCATGACCGGCGACATCGTATCGCGCCGGTATTGCGAGGCGACCTGGCGGGCAACACTGTTCATGCCGCCGGGCGTGGGGCTCTCGGCAGGACTGTCGAATTTGTGCACCGCATCGGCCGAAAAGCGGCGCGTGGGGTCGGTCTCGTTCATCGGGTTTCCCACAAGCTTCCGCGATGACGATAGCAGAAAGAGAGCTAAAAAAACCTTGAGACAACTTGTGGTTTTGGAGGGTCGTCTATCTGTTAAGCGCGGCGAAATAGGCCTTTTCGATTTCGGCGGCCATCACATCGGCGCCGAATCGCGCCTTGAGGCTGGCCGTATCGGGCATGACGCGCCGGTAGGCGTCGAGATCGCGCAGCGCTTCACCCACCTTGTCGCCGAGTTGGCGCGGATCGGGACGGATCAGGGCAGGGGATCCCTCACCGAAGATTTCGGGAATGCCGCCGACGGCCGTGGCGATCATCGGCCTGCCGGCCGCTAGCGTCTCCAGAACGATATAGGGCATGGCTTCCGCGCGGGAGGGGACGACGACCAGATCGGCCAGCGAAAATGCCTCCCTGGCTGGCATAGGCGGCAAGAAGCGGACCTGTTTTTCGAGGCCCAGCCGTTTCACCTGCGCATGGTAGCGCGGCAGGTCGTCGCCATCGCCGACCATGACCGCGGTCAAGCGGCGCTCAAGCTGGGACCCGGCCAGCACCAGCGCCTCGATGAAAATGTCAGGCCCTTTGAGGTCGCGCATCATGCCGATGTAGAGCAGGTCGGCTGCGTCGGGCTGTGCGACCACCGGTTCGAACTCGGCGGCGCGCAGGCCGTTATAGACCAGCGTGTTCGGGATAGGCGGTTCGCCGACCTTCTTGCGATAGGTGCGCCGCTCATAGTCGGAGACGAACAGCAGGCAGTCGGTGAAGCGCGCCATGAAGCGCTCGAGCGCGAAGAACAGCTTCCCGGTCGTCGTCGTTTCGTCATAGTGGAGGGAGCCGCCATGCGGCGAATAGAGGCGGGCTACGCGAGACCTAGATACCCGCAACAATGAGCCGAACAGACGGGCATAGGCGCCACCTTTGGCGCCGTGCCCGTGCAACACGTCCGGCCGCAATTCCTTGATGATTCGATAGGTACGCCAGGCCGAGGCGAAGTCGCCCGGCCCGACATGGCGCTGCATCGGCGTGCGATGGATGCCGAGCGCCAGGCTGTCCTTCATCTGGTCGAACAGGCGTTCCTCGTATTCGCCGCCGGTGGTCGAATCGCAGACGATGCCGACAACATGTCCGGCGGCGAGCTGGGCCTCCGTCAGGTCGCGCACATGCCGGAAGATCCCGCCGACGGGTGAGCGAAAGCAGTGGACGATCCTGAGCTGGTCCGCCACGTTGATGTCAGAACAGGCGTTCGCGAACGTAGACCGTGTCGCCCGGCAGCAGCGGATCGGAGGTAACCACCCGGCCTGTCATCACCTTGCCGTTGATGTCGCGGGTGATGTCGACGCTTTCCTGGTTGGCGCGCGGCGAGAAACCGCCGGCAATCGCGATGGCCTTCTGCACGGTGAGGCCCGGCACGTAGGAATACTGGCCGGCGGCGCCCACTTCGCCCATGACGAAGATCGGCCGGTAGCGATCGATCTCGACCGACACGTCGGGGTCGCGCAGATAGCCTTGGCGCAGTTTGTCGGCGAGCGCTTTTTCCAGCTGCTGGGCCGTGTGGCCGCGCGCCGGCACCGCGCCGACCAGCGGGAAGGACATGTAGCCGGACTGATCGACACTGTAGGTGTTGGTCAGACCGTCCTGTTCGAACACGGTGACGCGGACACGGTCGCCGGCGCCGAGCCGATAGGGCTGGTCGAGTACCTCGTGGAAGGCCGCCGGCGTCGGCCGGTAGCTGGAGCAGCCGGCGAGCATCGACACGGCCAGCAGAGCGCGAAACAGACCAGCAGCGCTTTTCATGATCGGACACACACCTTCGTCGCTATGGCCGCCAGGACACGGCGGCAAACCTTAAGGATCTGGGTTCGTTATCATCCTGTTAGGGTTAATGGCCGGTAAAGGGACGCGGCCGATTTGGCGGCAATCGACAAAAAGCCGTATAGTTTTGCTGGCTTTGTTTACCGGATGTCAGCAAACCCTAACAGCTGCTTACCGCGATCTTAACGGCTGAGTTACCATAGTTGTTTACGCTACCATCTAGCCTCATGTCCGGAGCAGGAATGCATGTCCGACCAGTCCGCGGCCGCAGATGTCGATGTCGACCTGAGACAGCTCTTCGCCAGCCTGGCGCGGAACTGGCTGCGCATTCTTGTGATCACGCTTCTCGTCACTGGTCTCGCCTTCGCGTTCGCGTGGCTTGCCACGCCGCATTATAAGGCCACGACGCAGCTGAAAATCCAGTTGAGCGAATCGGCCTATACGCGGCCTGCCGGCACCAATGAAGACGACAAACCTGTGCTCGATGCGGAAGGTGTAGCAACCGAGGTTCAGGTCATTTCCTCGTCCGACATTCTCAAGCAGGTGGCTGCCGACCTTAAGCTGGGCGACAAGCCCGAGTTCAACTATGCGCTCGGCATGTCGCCGGTCACCCGGCTCCTGGTCATT
Organism: Mesorhizobium sp. M0001; assembly: GCF_040324255.1. Classification (NCBI taxonomy): domain Bacteria; kingdom Pseudomonadati; phylum Pseudomonadota; class Alphaproteobacteria; order Hyphomicrobiales; family Phyllobacteriaceae; genus Mesorhizobium; species Mesorhizobium sp. M0001. Next base: position 117,027 of record NZ_JAMYVS010000005.1, on the reverse strand, counting down.
GCCGGGCTGAAGAGCGATCCGGAAGAAATTCCGCTCGAAGAGCGCGTGCTGACGAAGATGCGCGACAAGCTCAATGTTTATGGCGTGGAAAAGACCCGCGTCATCGCCGTCGAATTTTCCTCTGAAGATCCCCAGCTTGCCGCTGACATTCCGAACGCCATCGCCAAGGCCTACCTGGCCTATCAGGCGGACGCCAAGACCAAGTCGAACGCCGCCGCGACCGCCTTCCTCGGGCCGGAAATCGACGATCTGCAGAAGCAGGTCAGGGATGCAGAGGCCAAGGTCGCGGCCTTCCGTTCCGCCCAGTCGGACCTGTTGATGGGCGGCAACAATTCGGTGCTGGCGACACAGCAATTGTCCGAGCTATCGACCGAACTGTCGCGTGTGCGCGCCAGCCGCGCTTCGGCCGAGGCGACGGCCGAAAGGGTGCGCCAGGCTTTGCAGAATGGCGGTTCGCTGGACGCTGTACCCGAAGTGCTGTCTTCCGATCTGATCCAGCGGCTGCGTGAGCGTCAGATCGAGCTCAGAACCAACATCGCCGATCTTTCCACCACCTTGCTCGACAACCATCCCCGCCTGCGGGCGATGAGGTCGCAGCTTGCCGATCTCGACGGCCAGATCCGCAACGAAGCGCAAAAAATCATGCGCGGGTTGCTGACGCAGGCGCAGACCGCCCAGGCGCGCGAAAACCAGCTGATATCGGACGTCAACAAGCTGAAAGCGGCGTCGTCGCGGGCCGGCGAGGAGCAGGTCCAGCTGGATGCGCTGCAGCGCGAGGCGAACGTCCGGCGCCAGCAGCTTGAATCCTATATGGCGAGCTTCCGCGAAGTGTCCTCGCGCAAGAATTACCTGCCGGTCGATGCCAGCGTGTTTTCCGAGGCGCGCGTGCCGTCGGAACCCTATTTCCCCAAGCTCGTGCCGATCGTCGGCGCCGCCTTAGTCGGCTCGCTGCTGCTGATGTCGGTCATCACGCTGCTGCAGGAGCTGTTTTCCGGCCGCGCCATGCGTCCGGCCCCAGGGGCGCGCTTCGAGCGTATCGAGCAGGTTGCGATGTCGGCAATGTCGGCGCCGGTCGTCCACCCGGAACCGGCTCCTGAGGTCGTGGAAGTGGACGATCAGCCGACGACCGTGGAGTCTGAACTGGTGCCAGAGCCCGAGCCGGCTCCTTCAGTGCTGGAAGGAGCAGCGGCTGCCGGTTCCGAACCGCAAGCCGAACCTGTCCGCTCCAGCCTTGGCGAGATCGATGTCGAGAAGGCGGCGGAAAAGCTGATCGCCAGCGGTGCTGCGCGCGCCATCTTCGTGTCGCCCGAAGGCGATGAGGCGGCTGCATCGGCAGTGCTGGTAGCGCGCGAAGTCTCCGACGCTGGCCTGCGCGTGCTGCTGCTCGATCTCACGGCGTCAGGTGCCGCCTCGCGGCCGATGCTGGACAGCGGACTTTTCCCCGGCATCACCAATCTGCTGGCTTCGGAAGCGCAGTTCAGCGACGTCATCCACGCCGACCTCTATTCGGACTGCCATGTCGTTCCCGTCGGCACCGCCGATCCGGTTCGCGCCATGCGCGCCGCCGACCGGCTGCCGATCATCATGCAGTCGCTGACCACCGCCTATGATCTGGTCATCGTCGAATGCGGACCGGCCGATGCGCAAGGCATCAGCCGACTGGTCGGCGACAGCACCGAGGTCTTCATGTCCATGCTGCAGGCGGACGATGAGGTGGCGCAGGCCGCCGTCGAGCTGATCGAAAGCGGCTATCCCGACCTCACTCTGGTGACGCCGATCGGCCACGAGACGCCGGGTAACCCCGTGCCGGGATGACGTAGCGCCGCCTGAGACATCAGACAATTCGACTTAGGCGGCGCTACTACGGATCGGCTCGTCCATCGCCCGCCGGCTCCCGAAAAACCAAGCCTGTCAGTCGGCGCCGGGATCTACCCCAACTCCAGGGTCGTCACGCCAAATATTCGGCGCGAGTCGACCTTCGGAGGCGGGCCCTTGTACATGCGCGTGGTGGTGAAGGTCGGGCTGAAACCAATTGCTGAAAGCGCCGTGGTGAAATCGAAATTTTCGGCAGGAACGTCGATATGCAGGTCGCCACCTTCGCATGCGGCAGCCAGACTGCCCATGAGCTGCATCGCCGTCTCGGTGTCGTCGGCAAACAGCGGGCCGATCTTGTAACCCGAACGGCAGGGACGAGCCACGGCGTAGCCTATGGTGCCGAGTGAACTGATCGCGGCGAACCCGCAATGCGGCGGCTGCGCCCAGCGGTGCAGGAAGGCTCGTCGAGGCGCGGGGAAACAGCGGGCGTCATAGACGATGATGTCGGGCACGAGTTGCGTGGTTATCATGCGCACCCCTTCGCTTCGGACGGGCGGGGTCGCGATACGGCCGCTGAAGCGGATGGTTTCGTACGCCGAGCTGAATCCCGTGCGGCGATAATTCGCCAGCTGCGCGGCGACCCCGTCGAGGCCGACCGTTCGGCCGGCCAGCCTGGCCATGCCCGCATTCCAGACTGCTTTGCCATGGCCTTTGCCGCGCATGTCTGGTCGGCAGATGTAGAGACCGATGAAACCGAAGTTGCCGCCATAGGCGACAGCCGAGATGGCGGCGGTCATCTCGTTGTCGACAAAAGCGCCGATGAACCCTTCAGGATCGGTTGGCCGGAACGCGGCGGCATCATCAAGGCCAGGGTTCCAGCCTTCAGCCGCCGCCCAGTCGATGAGAACGGTCAGTTCCGGCGGAGACAATGCGCGGACGGTAGGCTTCATAGCGTTCACTCCGCGGCGACCACCCCCGGCGAGAAGGATTTCAGCACGCCGCGATAGGGCTTGGCCAGCGGACTGGCATAGGAGCCGCGCTTCGAGGTCGACAGGCCCAATGCGATCAGCGCCTCGGCCTGTTTGAGGGCGGCGCCGACGCCGTCGATGACGGGCAGGTCGAACTCTTGCTGCAGCCGGTGTGCCAGGTCGGCCATGCCGGCGCAGCCGAGCACGATGGCCTCGGCGCGGTCTTCCGCTATGGCGCGGGCGATCTCGGCGCGCAGTTTCTCGACAGCGCCGGAAGCAGCGTCTTCAAGCGAGAGTACGGGAATGTCGGCGGCGCGCACGCGGGCACGCCCGGCCATGCCGTAGCGGTGCACCAGCCCCTCGACAGGGACACGCGAGCGTTCGGTGGTCGTCACCACTGTGAAGCGCTGGGCAATGTAGGAGGCGACACTGAGTGCGGCCTCGCAGATGCCGATGACCGGAATGGAGGCCATGGCGCGTGCCGCATCCAGGCCGGTATCGTCGAAGCAGGCGATGATGGCGGCCTGAGCCCCGGCACGTTCGCCGGCGGCGATCTCCATCAAAAGGCCGGGCACGGCCAATGCCTCGTCATAATAGCCCTCGATCGAGGCAGGACCCATCGAGGAGGTGACCGCGATCACCTCGGTCCCGGCGCCGGCAACGGCGCGCGCCGCCGCCGCGATCGTCTCGGTCATGCTCGCCGTCGTGTTGGGGTTCACCACCAGTATCTGCACGATCAAACCCTGGCCCGCTTGCGGCCGACATAGAGGATGGCGCCCAGTGTGGCCAGGATCACCAGGAAGGAGAACACGGTGGTCACCGTGCCCAGCGCATAGAGCACCGGCGTCGTGACATTGGTGGTCATGCCGTAGATCTCGAGCGGCAGCGTGTTGAAGGTGCCCGACGTCATCAGCGTGCGGGCGAACTCGTCATAGGACAGCGTGAAGCCGAACAGGCCGACGCCGATCAGGCTCGGCGCGATCATCGGCAGCACGACATGGGCGAAGGTCTGCCAGGAGTTGGCGCCCAGGTCACGCGCTGCTTCCTCATAGGCGGGCGAGAAGCGGTTGAAGACGGCGAACATGATGAGCACGCCGAAGGGCAAGGTCCAGGTCAGGTGCGCGCCGAAGGCCGATGTGTACCAGGCCGGGCGGAAGCCGACCTGCTGGAAGACGACGCCGATGCCGAGCGAAATGATGATCGAGGGTACGACGAGGCTGGCGACCGCCAGGTAGAACAAAGCGGTGGCGCCACGAAATTTTTGCCGGAAAGCGAGCCCTGCCAGCAGCGACACGACGACGGTGACGATCATCACCATGAGGCCGAGCACGAGCGAGCGCTTGAAGCTGCCGCCGAAATCGCCGACCGCCTGGCGCTCGAACAGATTGGCGAACCAGTGCAGCGACATGCCATTGAGCGGGAAGGTGAGGCCGCCGGTCTCGCCTTGGAAAGAAAGGATCAGGATCGCCGACAGCGGGCCATAGAGGAACAGCACGAACAGAGTGAAGAAGACCGCAAGCACATAGAAATCGAGGGTGCGTTTTTCGTGGCTCACCTCAGAGCTCCTTGCGGATATCGACGATGCGCAGGATGCCGGCGACCATCAAGAGCACCAACACCAGCAACACCACGGCATTGGCGGCGGCTGCGGGATACTGCAGCAGCGACATCTGGTTCTTCATCATCAGTGCGACCGACGCGCTCTGGCCGCCCGACATCACCTGCACGGTGGAGAAATCGGCCATCACCAGCGTGACGACGAAGATGGTGCCGATCGCCATGCCGGGCTTGGCCAGCGGGATGACGACGTTCCACAAGACCTGCCAGCCGGACGCGCCGGCATCGCGCGCGGCCTCAACCAGCGAGCGGTCGATGCGCATCAACGTGTTGAAGATCGGCGTTACCATGAACAGCGTGTAGAGATGCACCATGGCCAACACCACGGCGAATTCCGAATAGAGCAGCCATTCGATGGGTTTTGGCACCAGCCCCAACTGCACCAGCGCCGAGTTGATCAACCCGTTGCGGCCAAGCACCGGGATCCACGAGATCATGCGGATGATGTTGGAGGTCAGGAACGGCACCGTGCAGACAAGGAACAGCACCATCTGCATGGCGGTGGTGCGGATATGGAAGGCGAGGAAATAGGCCACCCAGAAGCCGATGAACAAGGTCAGGGCCCAGACGATGGCAGCGAATTTGATGGTGCTGAGATAGGTCTTCCAGGTGACCCATGATCCCAGCACGTCGAAATAGTTCGTCGTCAGGAAATCCGGATACATGGCGGCGAAGTCGTAGTCCCAGAAGGAGACGACGGCGATCATGATGATTGGCAAGAGCAGGAACGCACCGAGGATGAGCGCCAGCGGCGCCGATTGGAGGTAGGGCGTGACGGCACTGATGGAGAAGCGCCGGCGTCTGGCGGGCTTGGCTGCTGCGATGGCGGGGCGTTCGAGAGCGACTGTCATTGGGAAAATCCTCCGCGTGATCGCGATGACTTGCGATCCTTCGCGCCCCCCTCTGTCCTGCCGGACATCTCCCCCACGAGGGGGGAGATCGAACTCTCATAACGGCCTTCGCCAAACTCCAACGTTGCTAACGAAGAGCCGGCCATGACGCTGCCAATCTCCCCCCAAGTGGGGGAGATGTCCGGCAGGACAGAGGGGGGCGCGAAGGATCGCAACATCACAGTGAACGCGTCCGCTCTACGCGGCGATGAACTCGTTCCAGCGCTTCACCATGTAGCGGTCCTCGTCCATGACCGAGTTCCAGCAGGCGACTTTGCCCATACGCTCTTCGAACGAGCCGCCGTCGCGCACGGCGCCGGCCTTTTCCATGACGGTGCCGTCCGGCGCCTTGATCTCGCCCTTGGCCGGCTTGCCTTCGATCCAGTAGCCCCATTCGTCCTCGGACATGAACTTCTTGGCCGAGACCATATTGGCGGAATAGTAGCCCTGGCGGTTGAGATAGCCGCCGACCCAGCCCGACGTATACCAGTTGATGTATTCGTAGGCGGCGTCGAGCTCGGCGCCCTTGAGATGGGCGGCAAGGCCAAGGCCGCCGCCCCATGACCGGTAGCCTTCCTTGAGCGGCTGGAAGCGGCAGGCGATGCCCTTGGAGCGGACGGCGGCGACGGCCGGCGACCACATCGACTGGATGACCACTTCGCCCGATGCCATCAGATTGACGCTCTCGTCGAACGACTTCCAGAAGGCGCGGAACTGGCCGGCCTGCTTGGCCTTGATGAGGAAGTCGATCGTCTTGTCGATCTCTTCCTTGGTCATGTTGCCCTTGTCGGCATATTTGATGCTGCCTGTGGCCTCCATGATCATGGCCGCATCCATGATGCCGATGGACGGGATGTTAAGGATCGCGGTCTTGCCCTTGAAGGCCGGGTCCATGATGTCGGCCCAGGTGGTGATGTCGCGGCCGACGAGGTCGGGCCGGATGCCTAGCGTATCGGCGTTGTAGATCGTCGGCACCATGGTGAACCACTTGGTCGGCGCCTTGGCGAAGGTCTTTGAGTCCTGCGCTTCGACATAGCCGACCGTGTGCGGCGCGGTGCCCTGGGCAATGATGCTGTCGGGCGTCAGCTTGCCGGTTTTGAACAACGGCACCAGTTCGTCGTAGTATTTCAGCTTGCTGACATCCATCGGCTGCAGCACGCCGCTCGGGAACACCTTCTTGCAGATCCAGTATTCGATGTCGGCGATGTCATAGCTGTCGGGCTGGGTCACGGCGCGCTGGGCGGCCGCGTCCGAATCGGTCGCCGTCATTTCCAGCGTGATGCCGAGGTCGGCCTTGCACTTGTCGGCGATCGCGTTCAGGTTCGACACGCCGGTGCCGAACTGGCGCAGCGTGATGTTGGACTGCGCCCAGATGGTCGGGAAGCCTGTAATGGCGCCCGAGCCTGCGGCGAGGCCGACGGCGGCCGCACCTGTCTTGAGCAACGAACGGCGCGAAATTCCGGTCTTTGTTTCTACTGTTTTTGTCATTCCTATTCCCCTGTTTTGTTTTGCTTCGTTGAATTCATGAATGAAGGCGGCCGAGGACGATGGCGTCCTCGGAATCCCAGGCGAGCGGTACGGCGTCGCCAAGGGCGACGGGTTTGGCGAAGAAGTCGGAATCGTCGATGATAACGGTGAAATCGTCGATGCCGCCGCCGGTGACCGACAGCTTCACCGTGGCGCCGCGATATTCGATGTTGGAGACGATGCCGGTGAAGCCGAGGCCGGGAGAGGGTGCTTCGCCGATGCGCACATGGTCGGTGCGGATGGCGATGTCGATCGGCGTGCCCACCTCCTGGCCCGCCTCCCGGCCTTGCCCGCGGGCGGCGAGCGAGGCGCCACCATTGACGTCGAAGACGACCATGCCGCCACGCTCGCCGGTGACCCGGCCGGAGATGACATTGTGGTCGCCCATGAAGCGCGCGACAAAGGCCGTGGCCGGCCGCTGGAATACATCGCGCGGCGGTGCCGCCTGTTCGATGCGGCCGTCATTCATCACCACGATCAGGTCCGCCAAGGCCATGGCCTCTTCCTGGCTGTGGGTGACGTGGACGAAAGTGATGCCAAGCGAGGTCTGCAATTTCTTCAGCTCGGCGCGCATGCGTATCTTCAGGAACGGGTCGAGTGCCGACAGCGGCTCGTCGAGCAGCAGCGCCTCGGGATCGGTGATCAGAGCGCGGGCGAGTGCAACACGCTGCTGCTGGCCGCCGGAAAGCTGCGCCGGCCGGCGCGTCGCATAGGCCTCCATCTGCATCAGCTTGAGCATGTCGAGCGCCTTGGCACGGCGCTGCTCCTTGTCGACGCCCTTCATCTTCAGGCTGAAGGCGACATTGTCGACAAGGTCGAGATGCGGAAACAGCGCATAGGACTGGAACATCATCGCCGTGCCACGCTTTGCCGGCGGCAGGTCGGTGACGACAATGTTGCCGAGGCGGACATCGCCCGACGAAATGCTTTCGTGCCCGGCGATCATGCGCAGCGTCGAGGTCTTGCCGCAGCCGGAGGGGCCAAGCAGGCAGCAATAGGTGCCTGCCGGTATTTTCAGGCTGATGGCCTCGACGGCAGTCGTCGTTCCGTACACTTTCGAAACGGAGACGATGTCGATCTCGGCGGCTTTGGACATTCAGGCTTCCCCGTTTGGTCGCATTAACCAATGCATTATGCGTGCCAATCGGCGGCAATCGGCCCAAGCGTTTGAATCGACAGCGAAATCGGGGTTCTTGCCCACTGCCTAGCCGGTAGGCTATCTTGTGCATTGCACAAATTATGGGCGATTGTGCGCGATCTGCACAAGAATCGTATGCAATCTTTTTTGGCTTCGTGTCCACTTTGCCTCTCGTGCGCAGGCGACGAGTCGCGCTAGAAGAGGCTGGGAACCATCATCGCCATGAACATTGCCGATCAGATCCATTCCGCCGACAGCGCCAACCAGGATCGCGCCCAGGCGATTCGCGACAATCTGCGGGACGCCATCGTCGACCGTCGGCTGACGCCCGGCACCAAGCTGTCGGAAGGCGAGGTCGGCACGCTGTTCGACGTCTCGCGCACCGTCGCGCGCGCGGCGCTGCAGATGCTGTCCTTCGAGGGGCTGGTGCGTACCGAGCGCAACCGTGGCGCCTTCGTCGCCAACCCTTCGCCCGAGGAAGCGCGCCAGGTGTTCGCATCGCGCCGGCTGATCGAGCCGGGCATAGCCATTGCCGCCTGTGGGCGGGTCACAGCCACCGATATCGCTGCGTTCCGCGCGCAGCTCGACGAGGAAGGCCGCTTCATCGCCGAGCGCGGCCCAGCCGCCCGGCGCTCCGAAATCAAGGCGTCGGGCGATTTCCATCTGCTGCTCGCCTCCGTCGCCGGCAATGCCATCCTGCAGCGCTTCATGGAGGAGCTGGTGGCGCGTTCGTCGCTGGTCATCGCCCTTTACGGACGATCCGGCGTGTCGGCCTGCGGACACAGTGAGCACACGGAAATGGTCGGCGCGCTGGAAAGCGGCGATTGCGGGTTGGTGAGCCGGCTGATGCTGCACCATATCGACCACATCGAGGCAGATCTCGACCTGCGGGTCAGGGCCGGCCCGGCGCTCCGCGAAGCGCTGAATTTCTGAACGCTAGTTTTCGTCGTCCGTGGGAGCGGGCGCTGCCTGTCCGGCGGCCTTGCGGCGCAGCATCTTGGTCAGCTTCCAGACCGTCGGGTTGTTCTTGATGAAGGCTTTCGCCCGTGCGCCCTGCCGCAGCGCCGACGCCAGGGCGCGTCCCTTCAGCGTCAGGGGCGCCAGCACCTCGAAATGCTGGGTCTCGATATCGCACCAGAGCCGCTTGTAGGGCTCGTCGCCGACCGAGAAATCATAGACATCGAAGCCTGTTTGGCAGGCTTCCTCGATGATGTCGAAGAAAAGGAAATCGCCGGGGCTGGTGTGGCCGAGATCGTCCTCGGCGATGGCGCCGAATTCGCAGATCAGGCGTTTGCCCGAGCGGCTCGAGCCGGTGATTGCACGCAGCTTGCCGGCCACTTCGAGCCCATGCAGCACAAAGGCCGGTTTCTCCTCGGCCAGCGCGCCGGCGAAGAGGGCACGGAAGAAAGCCCGCACCTCCGGCTCGCCGAAGACATTGGCGATGCCCATCTTGGCGAAGCGGAACTCCTTCATCTCGAAGAAAGCGTCGAGCAGCCGGTTCACGTCTTCGGGTGTCTGCGCCTCGATGCGGCGATGAACGCCGACCGCCTCGAATTTTCGTGTCTGCGAACGGTGCTTCTTGCGCTTGCGCTTGCCGCCCACACGCGACAGCAGCGCATCGAAACCACCGTCGAGATTGACGGCGAGCGACAGGTTTGGGCTCGGAAAGTTGGAGAACGCCACCAGCGGATTGGCAACACCATCGAGGTCGGGCAGAAGCCTTTCCAAGGCAACGAGATCGATGTCGGGACGCGCCTTGCCGATCGCCGTCACCAGCCTGCGGATCCCCCCAGCATCTGCCTTTGCCAGCCATGCCGGATCGGCGGCGGCGAAATTGCCGTTGGCATGGCGCCCGCCCATGAAGCGGGCGACGCGGAATGGACCAGTTCGCGTGATTTCCAGTGCCAGTGCAAAGACCGGCCTGTCCTCGATTGTCAGCGTGGCAATGACGGCATCGGGATTAGCCTGCGCCGTCCAGGCACGAACCCAGTCCGCGCTTTGCGCCGGCGCAAACAGCGCCGAACGGCAGAATTCGCCGTAAGAGGCGAGCGCGGCAGCATCTGCGATCGACACCGACAGACTGGTCTGGTCGGCAGCCGGCGTGCGCGCAGACGCCTTGCTTGCGGCGAGCCGATTGCCGTCAAATGACGCGGTGGCGTCAACCATACCTCAATCCTTAAGGCGTATTCGTCGCGATCAGGAGTTCGCGTCGGCGCGTTCCGTGCTTGGATCGAGCCTAGGCGCAAAAGGTGAATGAATGATCGACGGTGGTGAGGCAGTTCGGAAACTGGCGCTTAATATCGCCCGCTTTACCGGCCTTGCACCGCTGGCCAAGCCGTTTGTCGGCGGCATTGGCGCCATCCTCATGTTGCATCGGGTCACCGCCACGCCGGAGAAGCCGGACGGCGTTAACCGCCACCTCAACATCGCCCCGCGATTCCTCGACGCTCTCGTCGCCGACATGAAGTCGAGGGGCTATGCCTTCGTCACCCTCGACGAGGCGATCGAGCGCATCAAGGCCGGCGGCAAGGACGGCCAGTTCGCCACCATCACCGCCGACGACGCCTATCGCGACAACATGACCGAAGCGCTGCCAGTGCTCGAAAAGCACGACGCGCCGATCACCATCTATGTCGCGCCGGGTCTGATCGACGGCAGCGCCGATTTATGGTGGGACGTGGTCGAGGATATCGTCAACGCGCGGGAGCGTTTGACGCTGGCGACGCCGAAGGGGCCGGTGACCATAGACTGCTCGACCCACGGCAAGAAACTCCACGCCAATGCGCGTCTGCATGCCTATCTGACGCTCGAGGTGCGCGAGGAGGATCAGCGCGCCGTGCTGCGCGATCTGGCGCACTCGAACGGCATCGACCTCGATGGCTTGCGCCCAAGCACGCTGATGACCTGGGACGACATCCGCGCCGTGGCCGGGCACAGGCTGGTGACGATCGGCGCGCATACGGTCAACCACCGCAATCTGAAGCGGCTCGACGAAGGCGATGCGCGCCATGAGATCGTCGACGTCAGGCGCCAACTGCAGGCGCAGCTCGGCGAAGACCCCCGTCATCTCGCTTACCCCTATGGTTACGCCAGCGCTGTCGGCTGCCGCGAAGTGGGCTTTGCCCGCGACGCCGGCTACGCCTCGGCGGTGACCACTCGCCACGGCGTGCTGCACGCCGAGCACGCCGGCTTCCTGCACGCGCTGCCGCGCATTTCGATCAACGGCCGCTACCAGAGCGTCGCCCATATCCGCACCATGTTGTCGGGCTTAACGACGCCGCTGGCCAATGCCGGCAAAATGGTGGTCACCATCTAACCTGGGGCGGGCTCTTCAGCCTTTCGGCGGCGGCTCCAGGATCAGCCATTTGATGATGCCCATCGCAGGCAGCACCCAGAACAGGCCGCTGAACAGGAAGAACAGGAAGTGCACCAGCGGGCTGGATTGCGACAGCTGCGCGACCGCTATGATCGACGCGACCAGCGCATAGATGATGACCAGCGCCACCAGCAGGAAAGTTCCGATCAGCTTTTTCAGGCGGATGGGCATGAGCGTTCTCGTTGATCGCCTCCGCTTAGGCCCAACCGCGCGCCTGTGCAACCCGGGAGATGCGGCGCGACGGCGTGCCGCGCCGTCCGGTCTTGTCAGCCGGGTTGCGATGGTTCACCAATCCGCCACGTCAACCTGCCGGGACCAACCATGGCCGCCATATCAGCCGCCGCGCCTTACATTGACCGCGATCGCGACTTGAAAAATCGGGCGCTGGTGCGCGGCTGGCTGTATGTCGTGCTTCTGGTGCTGTTTGCGCTGGTGCTGGTCGGCGGCGCCACCAGGCTCACCAATTCCGGCCTGTCGATCACCGAGTGGAAGCCGATCCACGGTGTGATACCGCCGCTCAATGACGCGGAGTGGCAGGAGGAATTCCAGCTTTATCAAAAGATTCCGCAATATGCCGAGCTCAACAAGGGCATGAGCCTGGACGCCTTCAAATCGATCTTCTGGTGGGAATGGGCGCACCGCATCCTGGCGCGCAGTGTCGGCCTGGTCTTCGGCCTGCCGTTGCTGGTCTTGTGGGCGACGCGCCGCATCGAGCGCGGCCTTGGGCCAAAGCTGGTCGGTATTCTGCTGCTTGGTGGCCTGCAAGGCGCCATCGGCTGGTGGATGGTGGCCTCCGGCCTGGTCGACCGCGTCTCCGTCAGCCAGTACCGGCTGGCGACGCATTTGACGCTTGCCGCCCTGATCTTCACTGCCACCATGGTGGTCGCGCGCGGGCTGGCGCCGCATTCGGAGCCTGCCGCCGGCCGGTCGACGCAAAGACTGGCCGGTTTCATCGTGCTGCTGGCGCTGGTCCAGATCTATCTCGGCGGGCTGGTCGCAGGGCTCGACGCCGGCCTGAGCTACAACACCTGGCCGCTGATGGACGGCAAGATCATCCCCGGCGAGCTGCTGCTGCTCGAACCGGCCTGGCGCAATTTCTTCGAGAACCCGAAGACGGTGCAGTTCGTCCACCGGCTCGGCGCCTATACGGTCTTTGCCATCGCGCTCTGGCATATGATAGCGACGCGCCGGCGGCTGCCGGGCACGACACACGCACGCCGCGCAACGCTGCTGTTTCTGCTGGTGCTGGTGCAGGCCTCGATCGGCATCGGCACGCTGCTGATGCAGGTGCCGCTGCACATGGCGCTGACCCATCAGGCCTTCGCGCTGGTCCTGCTGGGATTTGCCGCCGCCCACTGGCGCGGCAACAAGGGCGCCTATCCACTGCCAACGCGGCCGCCCATGAACGCAGGTACATCGTCTACGGTGTCTTGGCCGTCGCAATAATCTATTTCGCGAACGAACTGCCTCGCTACGTCTAAAGCGCGAGGCTGCGCCGGTCAGAAGCTGAGCCGCACCTTTCGGATCACTCCCGCAACCGACAGCTCGCGGTTCTCGTCGACCGCATTCTCGTCCTCATGATGCCATGCGGCCGACAGGCAGCCATAGGCGATGGCATGGTCGAGAATGGCAGCCGGCGTCTGGCCGAGTGTCCTGGCGAAGATCTCAGCCATATGCGCGATGCGCTCGGGATCGAGGCAGAGGTCGTCGCGCCCCAGTGGGTTGTAGAACAGATTGGCGGCGTCGAAGCCGGGATCGCCGAGCACGCCCTTCGGGTCGATCGCCAGCCAGCCGCGCGCACCGTGCAAAATGTTGTCGTGATGCAGGTCGCCATGCAGCGGCTTGACCGCATGCGGGGCATCGAGCAGCCGGTCCGCGATTTCGGCGGCCTCGATATAGAGGCTGTGCTCTCCGGCGTCGCGATCGGCTCCGGCCTTTTTGAACAGGCTGGCAAACCGTGTCCGCAGCGGCTGCAGGTCCGGCGGGGCAGGGTGTCTTGAGGGCGAGAACAGTCTCCCCATCAACTCGGCCGCGATTGCGGTCGCGGCGTTGTCGCCTTCTTTGGCCAGAACGTCGGAAAGCAGGGTGTCGCCGGCATATTCGAGCAGCATGCGGTGGCCGTCCCGGCCAAGCAGCCGCACCGCGCCTTCGCCGCGCCGCCATGCGAGATAGTGCTCGCCGCGCAACTCGTCCTCGACATCGTCGAATGGTTTGAGCGCCTTGACGATGGCCGGCGAGCCGTCCTCACGCCGCACCTTCCAGATGCGGCTCGAAAACGTCTCCGCAATGAGCTCGGGCGCGCTGATCTTCCAGCGCTTTGGAAATGCAGGCGCGTCCATTCAGAGCGTGATGCCGAAAAGTGTTAAGCGGTTTTCGGGCGACAGAATGCTCTCTCCAACTGAATTAAAGGCCGAGCATCAGATCCATGTTCTGAACGGCAGCACCCGAGGCGCCCTTTCCGAGATTGTCATAGACCGCAATCAGCAGCGCCTGCGCCCGGTCGTCATTGGCAAAGACATAGACCTTCATGCGGTTGGTGCCGTTATAGACCTCGGGATTGATCTCGGGCAGGCGCTCCACGTGCTCGTAAGGAGCTACCTCGACCACGCCGCCCTTGATGGCGGCAAAATGGTCGGCGATTGCCGCGTGCAGTTCGGCCCCGGCCGGCACATGGTCGAGCCCGCCGAGCTGCAGCGGCACCACTGTGATCATGCCTTGGGCGAAATTGCCGACCGCCGGCTGCATGATCGGATCGTGCGACAGCTTCGCATAGGTGCGCAGCTCCGGCACATGCTTGTGCTGCAGGGTCAGCCCATAGACCTGGAATTCAGAGGCATCCTCGCCCTTGGCGACATAGTCCTCGATCATCGGCCGGCCGCCGCCCGAATAGCCCGAAATGCCATTGACCGTGATCGGGAAATCCGCCGGCAGCAGACCGGCAGCGACCAGCGGCCGCAGCGTCGCGATCGGCCCTTGCGGCCAGCAGCCGGGATTGGCGACGCGTTTCGCATTGGCGATGATCTTGGCCTGATCCTTGTCCAGCTCGGCAAAACCGTATTCCCAGCCCTCGGCGACGCGATGCGCCGTGGAGGCGTCGATCACCTTGGTGGTGTCGTTGGCAATCAGCGACACGCTTTCCTTGGCAGCCGCATCCGGCAGGCACAGGATGGCGACATCGGCTGCATTGAGGAACTCGGCGCGCGCCGCCGTTTCCTTGCGGCGCTCGGCCGGGATCGAGATGATCTCGAGGTCGCCGCGCTCGGCCAGCAGCGCCCGGATCTGCAGGCCGGTGGTGCCGTGTTCGCCATCGATGAAGATTTTCGGTTTCATGTGCCCGTCAATTCCCTGCTAATTCAGGCCTATATGCCCTGGCCATGGTTTGCCGCGCCATGGTTGCCGCTGTTCAGCTCTTCCGCCCGCGCTTTTCGCTCGGCCACCAGGCCGAGATAGTGCATGGCCACCATCGAGCCGGCGATCGCCGTTATATCGGCGTGATCATAGGCCGGCGCAACCTCGACGACGTCGGCGCCGACAATATCGACTTGGCCGAGCTGGCGCAGCGTCGACAGGATTTTCGCCGAGGACGGTCCGCCGGCAACCGGCGTGCCGGTGCCGGGCGCAAAGGCCGGGTCGAGGCAGTCGATGTCGAAGGTGAGATAGGTCTTCCTGCCGCCGGTGCGGTCGACGATCGCATAGGCGATGTCGGAAGCCCGCATCTCCTCGATCTCGTGACCGTAAAGGATCTTGATGCCGAACGTATCGGGGGCATGCGTGCGGATGCCGATCTGGATCGAACGATCAGGATCGATGATGCCCTCATTGACGGCGCGCCCGACGAACGAACCGTGGTCGATGCGCTTGCCATCGTCAGGCCAGGTGTCCTGATGCGCGTCGAACTGCACCAGCGCCAGCGGCCCATGGATGGCGGCATGCGCCTTGAGCAGCGGCCAGGTGACGAAATGGTCGCCGCCGAGCGACAACAGGAAGGCACCCGATTTCAGGATCTTCGCCGCCTCGCGCTCGATCGTGCCTGGTGTCTTCTGGTGATTGCCCGAATCGAGCAGGCAATCGCCATAGTCGATGACGGCGAGATGCTCGAACAGGTCGCGCGAGAACGGATATTGCGGGTCGTTGTCGAGGATCGCCGAGGCGCGGCGGATCGCCTGCGGCCCGAAGCGCGCGCCCGGCCGGTTGGTGACGGCGGCATCGAACGGAATGCCCCACACGACGGCGTCCGCGCCCTTTGCATCCTTGGTGTATTTGCGCCGCATGAACGACAGCGCGCCGGCATAGGTCGGCTCGAAGGAAGGCCCCGTCTTGGAGCGGGCGGTGAACGCGTTGTCGATGGTCTGGTTCGCCATTACGGGTCCTTCTTTGTTCATCGGGCTGCCACAACTACAGAACCGGCACGCAAGATGCCAGTCACAGCTTGGCGAAGGACTTGTATCGCCAAGGTGCAAGGCCCGGCGGCTTCCTCTCCGGCGGCTGCGGCGATGAACTGGCGGTGCAGGCCGGCATGCCGGCCGAGACCACGGTTTCTGGGCCGAACGCGGCGCCACCATCATCCAGACCGACGAACCGAAGGCTGCCATTGGCTGGCTGGGGGCCAACGGGTTTAGGGTGCCTTATGTGGATGAGGCGAAGCCGGCCGAGCCGCGAATACGGCGAGTATCAATTAGAAATCGTACGTCGGCGCCATCACCCCACCCGGCGCTGCGCGCCGACCTCCCCATCGAGGGGAGGTAGGGCGTTGGCGCTTTAGATTCCGACAGTCGTAGCGATTGCGAGGCATGCAAGGCTGCCGCGACCTCCTACCTCCCCTCGATGGGGAGGTCGCGCCGAAGGCGCGGGTGGGGTGACAGCGCCGCCCGCAAAATCTTCACGCCGCTTTCGCCACCCCATCCAATTCCCTTAGCACATCGGCCGACAGCTCCAGTTCCGCCGCCGCCAGGTTCTCTCTCAAATGCCCGATCGACGACGTCCCCGGGATCAGCAGGATGTTCGGCGAGCGGCGCAGCAGCCAGGCGAGCGCAACCTGCAAGGGTGTGGCGCCGAGCCGCGCGGCCACATCCGACAAGGTCGACGACTGCAGCGGGCTGAAACCGCCGAGCGGGAAGAACGGCGTGTAGGCGATACCGGCGCGCGCCAGTTCATCGATCAACCCGTCGTCGTCGCGATGCGCCAGATTGTACTGGTTCTGCACGCAGACGATCTCGGCGATCCCACGGCCTTCCTCGACCTGCGCTGGGGTGACGTTGCTCAGGCCGATATGGCGCACCAGACCCTTGCGCTGCAGTTCGGCAAGCGCGGTCAACTGCGGCTCGATCGAGCCCTCGGCGGGACCCATCACCCCGAACATGATGCGCAGATTGACGACATCCAGCACCTCAAGACCGAGATTCCTGAGATTATCGTGCACGGCCTGCTCAAGTTCCTTGGCGGAATAGGCAGGCAGCCATGAGCCGTCGCTGCCGCGCCGCGCCCCGATCTTTGTGACGATGACGAGGTCTTGCGGATAGGGCGCCAGCGCTTCGCGGATCAGCTGGTTGGTGACATGCGGGCCATAATAGTCGCTGGTGTCGATGTGGTTGACCCCGGAGGCCACCGCTTCGCGCAGCACTGCAATGGCCGCGTCATGATTCTTCGGCGGACCGAAAACGTGCGGGCCGGCAAGTTGCATGGCGCCGTAGCCGAGCCGTTTCACGGTGTGGCTGCCGAGGGTGAATGTGCCGGATTTTTGGATGGTGGACATGGTCGGTCTCCTTTGAGGAGGCGAAGATAGACGCTGCTCAACCTCGGGATAATAAGGTACAATCCGTACAGCTTGTGCGGAATGGCGAACAATGATGGACCTTGGCGATCTGAACGCTTTCGTGACGGTGGCGCGTGCCGGCGGCTTTCGCGAAGGGGCTCGCGCCGGCGGCGGCAGCGCGTCGGGCCTGAGCGAAGCGGTGCGCCGCCTGGAGACGCAGCTCGGCGTCAGGCTGTTCAACCGCACGACACGCAGCGTCGTTCCGACCGACGCAGGTCTCAGCCTGCTCGGACGGCTTGGCCCGGCGCTGTCGGAGGTGGAGGCGGCCCTCGACGTGGTCAATGGCTTTCGCGACAGGCCGGCTGGTTCGCTGCGCCTCAACGTCCCGGTCAGCGCCGCGCGGCTGATATTGCCCGACATCGTTCCGGGCTTCCTCGCCGCCTATCCCGGCATTCGGCTGGAGGTCATCGCCGATGAGAACTTCGTCGACGTGCTGGCGGCGGGCTGCGACGCCGGCATCCGCTATGACGAGCGACTGGAGCAGGACATGATCGCGGTGCCGATCGGACCGCGCGTCCAGCGCTTCGCCACTGGCGCCAGCCCCGCCTATCTCGAGCGCCATGGGCGGCCGCAGCACCCGAGCGACCTGCTTGGCCATGCTTGTCTGCGCGGTCGTTTTGCCAGCGGTGCGATGCTGCCGTGGGAATTCGAGCGCGACGGCGAGGTGGTGCGTGTCGACACGACGGGGCCGTTGATCGTGCGGATCGGCGGGGCGAGCGATCTTGCCGTCCATGCGGCCATTGCCGGCAGCGGCATCGTCGCTCTCTTCGAGGGCTGGCTTCGCCCTCACTTCGAAAGCGGCGCCCTGGAGCCCGTGCTCGAACCGTGGTGGCAGAGTTTTCCCGGACCATTTCTGTACTATCCCGGACGGCGTCTGGTTCCAGCGCCGCTACGGGCGTTTATCGATTACATCAAGGCCGGCAAGTTCTGAGACTTGAACCGAGGCCGGCGCCATCACCCCACCCGGCGCTTCGCGCCGACCTCCCCATCGAGGGGAGGTAGGGTGCCGCGTTTTTATGGTCGAACTGGTTTGTAGCCGCTGGACCATCGTGGATTGTCCGGGCGGCAAAACTGCCGCGACCTCCTACCTCCCCTCGATGGGGAGGTCGGCGCGAAGCGCCGGGTGGGGTGACTGCCGAGACCCAAAAGAAAAGGCCGCCCGGAGGCGGCCTTTCGATGTCTGGAACGTCGCAGCGCTTAGCGCTTCGAGAACTGGAAGGAACGACGGGCCTTCGCCTTGCCGTACTTCTTGCGCTCGACGACGCGGCTGTCGCGGGTCAGGAAGCCGCCCTTCTTGAGCACGGCGCGCAGTGCCGGCTCATAGTAGGTCAGCGCCTTGGAGATGCCGTGACGAACGGCACCGGCCTGGCCGGACAGGCCGCCGCCGATGACGGTGGCGACGATGTCGTACTGGCCGGCGCGGTTGGAAGCGATGATCGGCTGGTTGAGGATCATCTGCAGGACCGGACGCGCGAAATAGGTCGCGAATTCCTTGTCGTTGACGACGATCTTGCCCGAACCCGGCTTCACCCAGACGCGGGCGATGGCGTTCTTGCGCTTGCCGGTGGCATAGGCGCGGCCCGACTTGTCGAGCTTCTGGACATGGACGGGTGCTGCCGGCTGGGTGTTGGTGTTGCCGGTGGCGGCGCCCAATTCTGCGAGCGAGGAAAGCTCAGCCATCTTATGCAACCTTCTTGTTCTTGGCGTTCAGCGCGCCGACGTCGAGGGTGACGGGCTGCTGGGCGACATGCGGATGTTCCGTGCCTGCATAGACGCGGAGGTTCTTCATCTGACGACGGCCGAGCGGCCCGCGCGGGATCATGCGTTCGACGGCCTTCTCGACGACACGCTCGGGGAAACGGCCCTCGAGCAGCTGGCGCGCGGTGCGCTCCTTGATGCCGCCGGGGTGACCGGTGTGCCAGTAATAGACCTTGTCGGTAAACTTCTTGCCGGTGAACACCACCTTGTCGGCATTGATGACAATGACGTTATCGCCGTCGTCGACATGCGGGGTGAAGGTGGGCTTGTGCTTGCCGCGAAGATGATTGGCGATGACAGTGGCGAGACGGCCGACGACGAGACCCTCGGCGTCGATCAGCACCCACTTCTTCACCACATCCGCAGGCTTCTGCGAAAAGGTTGCCATGGATTTTCTGCTTTCGATTTTGACCTTCCGAAGAAGGCGTTTCTTGTTGCTTGGATTGGCGACAAGGCACTTGCCCGCCGCCAATAACAAAACGGCGGCCTTTGCGGGCCGCTGCTTCGTGACGGCTTATAGGCGAGGGGGTGGTGCACGTCAAGGCGCGGGAAAAGCACGTCTGCTCGTAAAGTGTAATAAAAACAAAGGTTTGATCAAAAGGTATTATTTTACCACATCGGCGGCGCGCTTCGGCGGGATCGAATAGGTGCCGGTCGCATGCGCTACCGTGTGTCCCTTCGGTCCGGCGACGATGTCGATATCGAACACCATCAGGCTCTTGCCCAGCTTCAGGATGCGGCAATGGCCGTCGATCGGCCCGGCTTCGGCCTTGCGGACAAAATTGATGTTGAGGTTGACGGTAACCGAAAGCGCATCCGGCCCGGCATGGCTGAGCACGCAGACATAGCCGCCAATGTCGGCCAGCGTGAACAGCGAGGGCCCGGACACCGTGCCGCCGGGACGCAAATGCCGTTCGCTGGCGTTGAGCCGCACCGTGCAGCCGCCGGGAAACACATCGAGCGCCTCATACGACGTGAACTCGTCGTTGAGCTGGGGGTAGACGCTGGCCATCAGCGCATTGACTTCAGCCGCCGTCAGCACCGGCTTGAGATTGTCCTGGGCGGGCATGTCGGTCTCTCGTTCTATGCCGGGCCTGTATGAACGCAATGATGCGCTTCTGGCAACACCTCTGGCGCAAGCGATGGGTGTTGATGAAACTCGATCCGATATTAGATAGTCTGGCGGCGCCCGGCGGAATCGCGGAGACCCTTGTCATGGCCGAAATCCTTTCGATCAAACCTGTTGCCATAGACGGGCCGGTCATCGCCGGGCTGGACAAGGGCGTGCTGCGCCTGACGCTCGCCAATCCGCCCGCCAATGCCTTGTCGCTTTCCGTCATGGCGGCATTGAGCGCCGAGCTCGACCGTGCCAAGGCCAACAAATCGGTCCGCGTCATCGTCTTGGCGGCCGCCGGGAAAGTCTTCTGCGCCGGTCACGATCTCAAGGAAATGACCGCGCGCCGCGCCGACGCCGACAAGGGCAAGGGGTTTTTCGAGCAGACATTTTCGGCTTGCGCGGCGTTGATGCAGCAGATCGTGCGCCATCCGCTCCCGATCATCGCCGAAGTCGATGGCCTAGCCACCGCTGCGGGGCTGCAACTGGTTTGCAGTTGCGACCTCGCCATTGCCTCGCATGAAGCGACCTTCTGCACGCCGGGCGTCAATATCGGCCTGTTTTGTTCGACGCCGATGGTGGCGCTGTCACGCAACGTGTCTCACAAGCACGCCATGGAAATGCTGCTCACCGGCGAGACCATCGATGCCGCAACCGCCAAGGAATTCGGCCTGGTCAACCGCGTCGTGCCGCGCGAATACCTGAATCAGATCGTCACCAAATACGCGCAAACCATTGCCTCCAAATCATCTCTGGTGGTCAAGACCGGCAAGGAAGCCTTTTACGCGCAGGCCGAGATGGGGTTGGCGGACGCGTATGCCTATACCGGCCGCGTCATGGTCGAGAACATGCTGGCCCGCGACGCCGAGGAAGGCATCGGCGCCTTCATCGGCAAGCGCAAACCGGAATGGACGGACGAATAGGTTTTCGATCCATGGAACCGCGCATCTCCATCATCACCATCGCCACCGACGATCTCGAGCGCGCCGTGCGCTTTTACGAAGGCATGGGCTTGAAGCGCCACGCCGGCATCACCGATGGCGTCGCCTTCTTCCAGATGGGCGGCGCCATTCTCGGCCTGTTCCCGAGGCCAAGCGCCGAGGAGGATTCAGGCATTGCCTTCGCCGCAGCACCGTCGGCGGTCTACCTAGCCTACAACACCCGCTCCGATGCCGAAGTCGACGACGTGCTGGCGGCCGCCGAGAAGGCCGGCGGCAGGATCGTCAAGCCGGCAGGCCGCGCCTTCTGGGGCGGCTGGTATGGATATTTCGCCGATGCCGACGGCCATGTCTGGGAAGTCGCACACAATCCGGCCTTCCCGATCGCGGATGACGGCACCATCTCGCTGCCGGACTGAGCGTCCGCATGGGCTATCGCAAGCAACTGACCCGGCTTAAGGCGCCTTATCTCAAACGCATCCTGATTGACCCCGAGCGCGTGGAAGATTGGGACAAGTATCCCTGGAACCTGCCTCTGTTCCGCGGCCGCGAATTCGAGCTCGAATTCACCACGCCGATCACCATCATTGTCGGCGAAAACGGCACCGGCAAATCGACGCTGCTGGAAGCGATCGGCGCGCTGGCCGGTTACGACGAAGCCGGCGGCGGCAAGGGCTATCGTCCGGTCGATCATTCCATCGCCATCGACAAGAGCGGTGCGGCACTGGCGAATACATTCCGCGGCCACTGGCTGCCAAAAGTCACCGCCGGCTGGTTCTTTCGTGCCGAATCTTTTTACTCGGTCGCGCGCTATCTCGACCAGGCGGCACTCGAAGACCCGTTCGGACCGCCGCCGCCGGACTTTCTATCGTGGTCGCATGGCGAAGGGTTCATTCGCTTTTTCGAGGAGCGCTGCCGCCGGCAAGGCATCTACATCCTCGACGAGCCCGAAAGCGCGCTGTCGCCGTCGCGGCAGATCGAATTGTTGAAGATGCTGCGGCGCATGGACCAGTCAGGCACGGCGCAAGTGATCATGGCGACGCATTCGCCGCTGCTGATGGCTTGTCCCGGCGCGCGGCTCTTCCGAATCAGCCGTTTCGGCCTCGACCCCACAGATTTCACCGATACCGATCATTTTCGCATGATGCGCGACTTCTGCACGGACCCGCAGTCCTTTATGGAGGAAGCACTGAGGGAGACCGACGAGTGAATCACGATAGCTACGACAATGCCTATATCGGCGGCATCCTCAATTCTGTGAAGACCATCGCCATGGTCGGCGCGTCGGCCAACGATGTCAGGCCGAGCTTTTTCGTGCTGAAATATCTGCTGGCCAAGGGCTTTTCGGTGTTTCCGATCAATCCGGGGCAGGCCGGCAAGGAAATCCTCGGCCGCATGACCTATGCCAGCCTTGCCGATCTGCCGGAGCCGGTCGACATGGTCGACATCTTTCGCGCCTCTGCATCGGTGCCCGGCATTGTCGATGAGGTGCTGAAGCTCGACCCCTTGCCGAAGGTGATCTGGATGCAGCTTGGCGTGCGCGATGACGAGGCGGCCGCGCGTGCCGAGGCGGCCGGTATCAAGGTGGTGATGAACCGCTGCCCGAAGATCGAATATGGCAAGCTGTCGGGCGAGATCGGCTGGACCGGCGTCAACTCCGGTGTGCTTTCGTCGAAGAAGCCGCTGATGCGGTCGGGATTCCAGAGTTTCGGTGTGCGCCAGAAGTAAGGCAGTGAATGGTGAATGGTGAATAGAAGGATTTTCCTGGAAGCCGGGTAAAGCCGCATATGAGCGGCTTGCAATCAAGGTGGGACTGGCCGACTTTGCGACCACCATTCATCGCTCACCATTGACCATTTCATCATTCACACGTTTACCGCTCAGGGAGGTTTTCGATGACCCGCACGCCCGGTTTCAACACGCTCGCCGTCCATGCCGGCGCCAAGCCCGACCCGGCGACGGGCGCACGCGCCACGCCGATCTACCAGACGACCTCCTTTGTGTTCGACGATGCCGACCATGCCGCCTCGCTGTTCGGGCTGAAGGCCTTCGGCAACATCTACACCCGCATCATGAACCCGACCCAGGCGGTGCTGGAAGAGCGGATCGCGGCGCTCGAAGGCGGCACGGCTGCACTTGCCGTTGCTTCCGGCCATGCCGCACAGGTGATCGTGTTCCACAATCTCATGCGGCCTGGCGATAATTTCGTCGCCGCCACAAGGCTTTACGGTGGTTCGATCAATCAGTTCGGCCATGCCTTCAAGAATTTCGGCTGGGAGGTGCGTTGGGCCGACACCAACGACGTCTCCACCTTCGAAAGCCAGATAGACGACAAGACCAAGGCGATCTTCATCGAGAGCCTGGCCAATCCCGGCGGCACCTTCGTCGACATAGAGAAAATCGGCGACATCGCCCGCAAGCACGGCTTGCCGCTCATCGTCGACAACACGCTGGCCTCGCCCTATCTGGTGCGGCCGATCGAGCATGGCGCCGACATCGTCGTCCATTCGCTGACCAAGTTCATCGGCGGCCACGGCAATTCGATCGGCGGCGCCATCGTCGATGGCGGCACGTTCGACTGGTCGAAATCCGGCAAATATCCGATGCTGTCGGAGCCGCGCCCCGAATATGGCGGCCTTGTCCTGCACGAAACCTTCGGCAATTTCGCTTTCGCCATCGCCGCGCGCGTGCTTGGCCTGCGTGACATCGGCCCGGCGATTTCGCCGTTCAATGCCTTCCTGATCCTGACCGGGCTGGAGACCTTGCCACTCAGGATGCAGCGCCATTGCGACAATGCGATCACCGTAGCCGGGTGGCTGTCCAACCACCCCAAGGTCGCCTGGGTCAACTATCCCGGCCTGCCCAGCGACAAGAACAACGCGCTGCAGAAGAAATACTCGCCGCAAGGCGCCGGTGCTGTCTTCACCTTCGGCCTGAAGGGCGGCTACGACGCAGGCATCAAGTTCGTCGAGGCGCTCGAACTGTTCTCGCACCTCGCCAATGTCGGCGATACCAAGTCGCTGGTCATCCATCCGGCCTCGACCACGCATCGCCAGCTTTCCGACGAGCAGAAGGTCAAGGCGGGTGCCGGACCGGACACGGTCCGGCTTTCCGTCGGCATCGAGGATGTCAACGACATCGTCGCCGATCTGGAACAGGCTTTGACCAAGGTTTGATTTTTTGAGTGAGTAGTGAGTAGTGAGTAGTGAGTAGTGAGTAGTGAGTAGTGAGTAGTAGTCGGTATTCACTAGTTAGCAGTGATTAGTGATCAGCCACCCGCTCGAGGGAGCGCTTCCCGCTCACTACTCACTACTCACTAGTCACTACTCACTGCACTACTCACTGCACTACTCACTACTCACTAATCTGTTGGAGGCAAACCCTGTCCGCGCATTACTTGGCAATATCGACCGACAGCGTCGACGCCGAACATGGCGCCCCGGCGCCGGATCGTCTGATTGCGGGCGATCCGAAGTTCCGCACCTGGAATGTCGAGGAGCGCGATGGCCGCCTCTATGCCGGCATCTGGGAAGCGACGCCGGGCAAATGGCGCATCGAATATGACGAATGGGAGTTCTGCCACATCCTGTCCGGCGTCTCGGTGGTTGCCGAGGATGGCGGCGAGGCGCGCACGGTGCGCGCCGGCGACAGCTTCGTGCTCAGGCCAGGCTTCAGGGGCAGTTGGGAAGTGCTTGAAACGACCCGCAAGGAGTATGTGATCAAGCTCTGACCGCTCGGTCGCGCTTGGACTTCACAAAAGCCGATCGATGTCAGTGTCGGAAAAGCCGTATCCGCTCATCATCTCCCTGTGCCAGGGACTTCCAAGCAAATCACTGAGACATAAATCAACGCGCTGGAGCAGGGTGGCACTGCCTTTGGCGAGAGCGAAAGCGCCGGGCGCTGGCTGTTTTTCGACTGCCGGGACGTCGACGACGTCGAGAGGCGCGTCGGGTCGCCGGCTCAGATAGCCGCGATGCGCGAGCGCTGCACTCGCATAGGCATGCACCACGCCGGCCGCGACGGCGTTAGCTGCTTCGGGCTGAGTGGCAAATATCCTTAGCCGTTCGGGCTGAATAGCGTTTTGCAGGGCCGTCCGGTGCTGGATCTGGCCCGATATGACGCCGATCAGCGCCGTCCGATCATTGGCGACGGACCGATAGCCATCGAAGGCGCGGGGATTGTCTTTCGCGACCAGCAATCCATCCGCCAGCATCCAGATCGGCCTTGTGAAGTCGACCAGCTTCCGGCGGTCGTCGGAAAAGAACAGGCCGGTGGTTATGTCCCACCGATCTTCGGCAAACCCAGGCGGCAGCTCGGCAAACTCGGTCTCGATGGGCAAAAGTTCCAGCCCGAGCGTCAGGCAGACCCTCTTGGCCAGTTGGGCATCGCTGCCGCCCAGACGTCCCGATCCGTCGATAAAGCAGAAGGGTGGTTCTTGTAGAAAGGCGAATCTCATTTTCTCGGGCATGCGTCGGCTCCGCCGTCCTCACAAGCTCACAATAAGCTTTTCCAGCCCATGGAAATGATAGGTGTCGCGGAAGCGCGGCTGCTCCGCAAGATGGAGTTGCAGCTGCCGCTCGAACAGGGTTTTCAGCGACACCTGCAATTCCAGCCGCGCCAGCGGCGCACCGATGCAGAAATGGATACCGGCGCCGAACGAGACATTCTTCTGGTCTGGTCGGCCGGGCTGGAAGGCGCCAGGTTCGGCAAAGGCAAGCGGATCATGATTGGCCATGCCGAGCAGCAGGCCGACCGTCTCGCCCGGTTGTACGACAACCCCCGATGTCACCTCGACCTCCTGATAGGCGTAGCGGGTGAACATGTGCAGCGGCGCGTCGAAGCGCAGGCACTCCTCGACCGTTGCAGCGGTTGCTTCCGGCGAGGTGAAGAAACGGCCGGGGTCGCCGCCTTGCGCCAGCAACGTGCGCACGGCGTTGCCGGTTTGATGGACGGTCGCCTCGTGGCCTGCATTGAGCAACAGGATGGCAGACGAGACCAACTCGTCTTCCGACAGCTTCTGGCCATCCTCTTGTGCCGCGATCAGCAGCGATAGCAGGTCGTCGCCAGGCTTCTTCCGCCGCTCGGTGACATAGCCGCGCAAAAAGTCGGAAAAATCGTGCGCGGCGCGATTGGCCGCTTCCTCGGTCTCGCGCGTCCGGCCATGCATGTACATGGCCACCATCCGGTGCGACCAGTCGAGCAGTTGCGGCCCCATTTCGACCGGCACACCGAGCATTTCGGCAATGATGGTGATCGGCAAAGGTGCGGCGAAGCTGGGCAATAGATCGACCTGGCGCGGTTCGAAACGGTCGATCAGCTCATTGGCCAGCGCCTCCACGCGCGGCCGCAGCCGCTCGACCTGGCGCGAGACGAAGGCGCGGTTGACCAGGGTTCTGAGCCTGGTGTGCACCGGCGGCTCCAGCTCCAGCATCGAATTGCTCTCGATGCCGTCGAAAGCGGCCAAATGCGAGCGATCCTCGCCGATGCCGCGGCTGTCGGGAATGCCGGCCGGGTTCTGGCGACCGAAGCGGCGGTCGCGCAACAGCCGGTTGACGTCGTCGAAGCCGCCAAAGCACCAAAAGCCGAATTCCTCCCAGAAGAAGGCATTCGATGCGCCATGCAGGACGGCATAGGCGTCGTAGGGGTTCTGGAAAAACGCCGGTTCGTGCGGATCGAGCCGCAGGCGGCGCGTGGCTGGATCAAAGGCGAGGTAGGGCGGCATGGATGTGGTCATGCCAGACCATTACCGCGGCTTGCCGGCTTGGTGCCAGACCGGATGTTGGCACCCGACGGCCCTATGGATTGAGCCAACCGAGGCGGACCTCGGCGAAGTACCGAAGTCTAATCCTCGCAATGCCTGGCAATATGCACGCGGCGCCAGCTGGTCGAGCCTTCCTGCACCACCACCCGGCGCGCCATCCTCTGGTATGACGGCGCTATCTGGGTGACGTGCCGCCGCTCGGGCCGCACCAGCACTTCATGGGCGACGCTCTCATATTCGGCCGGCAGCACAACCCGGCGGGTGCGCTCCGGTTCAACCACCACTGTTTCGGCCACACGCGCGTAGCGGGCCTTGCGCCACACCTTGCACAGCACCTTGCGGCCGTGGATGACGCGCCATTCCCAGGCATAGCCGCCATCGTCGACCTGGACCGTGCGGTAAACGGTGCGGGTTCTCGCCGGTACGATGTCATAGGTGACTCGGGGCGGCGCGATCTGCTCGACGCGCTCCATGGTGCCATAGATCGGCGGATCATAGTCGACCAACTGCCCGCCGGGACTGACCATGACGTCTTCATAGACGGTGTCATAGAGCGCCGGCCTGTGCACCGGCTCATAGCATTCGGCGGCCCGGCCGCCGGCAACCGCATCGGACACCATGCCGAGACCGGCAAGGCCGGAGATGGCGAGGCAAGCAGTTTTCCTGATCATGGCACTCCCCCTGTTTGAACCCGAAACGTGAGGTTCAATGTTGAATTGTAGGGGAAGGTTCTCCGGGGGAAAGCGGTTTCGCCGCATTTCGTTAAGCGACGCGGTTAAGGAATTGCTACACCGCAAAAACGCCGCTGGCCGCGTTCGGACTTTCCCTTGCGCGGAAACCTTGATTCGACTTAACCAGATGGCTAGGAGGAGGCGGCCTTGCGCTAGGGTGAGCCGGCATCCTATTTACATTCTAACCATCAAGAACCGATTCTGCCCGATGTTCCGGCGCCGGAATCCCCATCTCCAAAAAGGGTAGTCCATGAAGAACCCCGTCGAAACCTACATGAACCTCGTTCCGATGGTGGTCGAGCAGACCAATCGCGGCGAGCGGGCCTACGACATTTTCTCGCGCCTGCTGAAAGAGCGCATCATTTTCATCACCGGCCCGGTCGAAGACGGTATGGCGACGCTGGTTTGTGCACAGCTTTTGTTCCTCGAGGCCGAGAACCCGAAGAAAGAGATCAATCTCTACATCAACTCGCCGGGCGGCGTGGTGACCTCGGGCATGGCGATCTACGACACCATGCAGTTCATCAAGCCGGCGGTGTCGACGCTGTGCATCGGCCAGGCGGCGTCGATGGGCTCGCTGCTTCTGACCGCCGGCCACAAGGACATGCGTTTTGCCACGCCGAACGCCCGTATCATGGTTCACCAGCCTTCCGGCGGTTTCCAGGGCCAGGCCTCCGACATCGAGCGGCACGCGCAGGACATCATCAAGCTGAAGCGCCGCCTCAACGAGGTCTACGTCAAACACACCGGTAAGAGCTACGAAGACATTGAAAAGACGCTTGACCGCGACCATTTCATGACAGCCGACGAAGCCAAGGATTTCGGCCTCATCGACAAGGTCATTTCGTCGCGCGAGCCGGTCGAAGGCGCTGCGGCATAAGCGCTGCATGGCAGTTGCGTGGCTGGATAACGCGCTTTTGCTGGGATTTGCGGCATTTCGGCCACAATTGGCTGTTCCCTCGGTGGATGGGATTGCCTACGTTAAGGCTATGTTGATTTTCGACGGCTTAGCTTTGTGCAGGGTTGGCGCGAATCATTGCGACGTTTTCTGATTTGTGTTTCGTACGGAATGCGTTGCGGGAGCCGGGACACTGGCGGCGGCGAATTCCCGCGATAGATAGAATATGCGCCCTTTCAGCCAGACCATCGGCGGGCGGCCATGAAAGGACAGGAAAATGAGCAAAGTCGGCAACAACAGCGGTGATTCGAAGAACACGCTTTATTGCTCGTTTTGCGGCAAAAGCCAGCACGAGGTGCGCAAGCTGATCGCCGGCCCAACGGTGTTCATCTGCGACGAGTGCGTAGAGCTGTGCATGGACATCATCCGCGAGGAGAACAAGACCTCGATGGTGAAGTCGCGCGAGGGCGTGCCGACCCCGCAGGAGATCCTGAAGGTTCTCGACGACTATGTCATCGGCCAGCCCTACGCCAAGCGCGTGCTGTCGGTGGCTGTCCACAACCACTACAAGCGCCTGGCGCATGCCGGCAAGAACAACGACGTCGAATTGGCGAAGTCCAACATCCTGCTGATCGGCCCGACCGGCTGCGGCAAGACGCTGCTTGCCCAGACGCTGGCCCGCATCATCGACGTGCCCTTCACCATGGCCGACGCGACGACGCTGACCGAAGCCGGTTACGTCGGCGAGGACGTCGAAAACATCATCCTGAAGCTGCTGCAGTCGGCCGACTACAATGTCGAGCGCGCCCAGCGCGGCATCGTCTACATCGATGAAATCGACAAGATTTCGCGCAAGTCCGACAACCCATCGATCACCCGCGACGTGTCGGGCGAGGGTGTGCAGCAGGCGCTTCTGAAGATCATGGAAGGCACCGTTGCCTCCGTGCCGCCGCAGGGCGGCCGCAAGCATCCGCAGCAGGAGTTCCTGCAGGTCGACACCGCCAACATCCTGTTCATCTGCGGCGGCGCCTTCGCCGGGCTGGACAAGATCATCTCGGATCGCGGCAGGAAGACTTCCATCGGCTTCGGCGCCATCGTCGCTTCGCCCGAGGATCGCCGCACCGGTGACGTGTTCCGCCTGGTCGAGCCCGAGGATCTCTTGAAGTTCGGCCTCATCCCCGAGTTTGTCGGCCGTCTGCCGGTCCTGGCGACGCTGGAAGACCTCGACGAGCCGGCGCTGATCCAGATCCTGACCGAGCCGAAA
This sequence comes from Mesorhizobium sp. M0001, assembly GCF_040324255.1. Classification (NCBI taxonomy): domain Bacteria; kingdom Pseudomonadati; phylum Pseudomonadota; class Alphaproteobacteria; order Hyphomicrobiales; family Phyllobacteriaceae; genus Mesorhizobium; species Mesorhizobium sp. M0001. Next base: position 87,420 of record NZ_JAMYVS010000005.1, on the reverse strand, counting down.
AACGCGCTGGTCAAGCAGTATCAGCGGCTGTTCGAGATGGAGAGTGTCGACCTGACCTTCCATGAGAATGCGCTGTCGGCGATCGCCAAGCGCGCCATCGAGCGCAAGACCGGCGCCCGTGGCCTCCGCTCGATCATGGAAGCGATCCTGCTCGACACCATGTTCGAACTGCCCGCCCTGGAAGGCGTGCGCGAAGTGGTGATTTCGGAAGAAGTGGTGACCGGCAGCGCCCGGCCGCTCTACATCTATTCCGAGCAGAAGGAAAAGAAGGGCAACGTCAGCGCCTGATCTGGCATCTGGCCTAACCTTTTTATGGAACGGCGCCCGCGGGGCGCCGTTTTGCTGTGGTGAGGTACCGATCCTTGTGACGGAGTGGATGAACGAACGTGTCGACCCTTGATCTTTGCCCCTCGTGCATCCAACTAACATCGGAAGGCCGTGGTGCCGAATTCTGTGCTGTAAAACTCCCGTCACAAACGGTGGTAGGCGGAACGATCCTCGGTCGTTAATATGAGATTCGCGGTTGGCTCGATTAGCGGCCGCGACATGAAAGGTTGGACAATGGCCAAAATATCCAAGGCTCCCAGCGACGGCGTCTTCGCAGTCCTCCCACTGCGCGACATCGTGGTGTTCCCGCACATGATCGTTCCGCTCTTTGTCGGGCGTGAAAAGTCGATCAAGGCGCTGGAAGAGGTTATGGGTCAGGAAAAGCAGATCCTGCTTGCCACCCAGATGAATGCCGCCGATGACGATCCCGAGCCCGATGCGATCTTCGACATCGGCACGCTCGCCAATGTGCTGCAATTGCTGAAGCTGCCCGACGGCACCGTCAAGGTGCTGGTCGAAGGCGCGTCGCGTGCCAAGATCGTCTCGTTCACCGACCGTCCGGACTTCCACGAAGCTACCGCCACGGCGCTGGTCGAGCCGGAGGAGGAAGAGGTCGAGGTCGAGGCGCTCGCCCGTTCGGTCGTCACCGACTTCGAAAACTACGTCAAGCTGAACAAGAAGATCTCGCCTGAAGTGGTGGGCGCCGCCAGCCAGATCGACGACTATTCCAAGCTCGCCGATACGGTTGCTTCGCACCTCGCCATCAAGATCCCCGAGAAGCAGGAGATGCTGGCCACGCTGTCCGTCAAGGAACGGCTGGAAAAGGCGATGGGCTTCATGGAAGCCGAAATCTCCGTCCTGCAGGTGGAGAAGCGCATCCGCTCGCGCGTCAAGCGCCAGATGGAGAAGACGCAGCGCGAATATTACCTCAACGAGCAGATGAAGGCGATCCAGAAGGAGCTCGGCGAAGGCGAGGACGGCCGCGACGAGGCCGCCGAGATCGAGGCGCGCATCAAGAAGACCAAGCTCTCCAAGGAGGCCCGCGAAAAGGCGGAAGCCGAGTTGAAGAAGCTGCGGACGATGTCGCCGATGTCGGCGGAATCGACCGTCGTGCGCAACTACCTCGACTGGATCCTGTCGATCCCGTGGGGCAAGAACTCCAAGGTCAAGCAGGACCTGGCGTTTGCGCAGAACGTGCTCGACACCGATCATTTCGGCCTCGACAAGGTCAAGGACCGCATCGTCGAGTATCTCGCCGTGCAAAGCCGCCAGAAGAAGCTGAAGGGGCCGATCCTGTGCCTCGTCGGCCCTCCCGGCGTCGGCAAGACCTCGCTCGGCAAGTCGATCGCCAAGGCGACCGGCCGCGAGTTCATCCGCATGGCGCTTGGCGGCGTGCGTGACGAGGCCGAGATCCGTGGCCACCGCCGCACCTATATCGGCTCGATGCCCGGCAAGGTCATCCAGTCGATGAAGAAGGCCAAGAAGTCCAACCCGCTCTTCCTGCTCGACGAGATCGACAAGATGGGCCAGGACTTCCGTGGCGATCCGTCATCGGCTTTGCTCGAGGTGCTCGATCCCGAGCAGAACTCGACGTTCATGGACCATTACCTCGAGGTCGAATACGACCTATCGAGCGTGATGTTCGTGACGACGGCGAACACACTGAACATCCCTGCGCCCCTGATGGACCGCATGGAGATCATCCGTATCGCCGGCTACACCGAGGACGAGAAGATCGAGATCGCCAAGCGTCACCTGATGCCCAAGGTGATCCGCGATCATGCCCTGCAGCCGAAGGAATTCTCCGTCGGCGAGGACGCGATCCGCGGCATCATCCAGACCTACACCCGTGAAGCGGGCGTCAGAAGCCTGGAGCGCGAGCTGATGAAGCTCGGGCGCAAGGCGGTGACCGAGATCCTGAAGACGAAGAAGAAGACGGTGAGCATCACGGCGGCGAACCTCGCCGATTACCTCGGTGTTCCGCGCTTCCGCTTCGGCCAGGTCGAGGCTGACGATCAGGTCGGTGTCGTCACCGGTCTTGCCTGGACGGAAGTCGGCGGCGAGCTGCTGACGGTCGAAGGCGTCATGATGCCCGGCAAGGGCCGCATGACGGTGACCGGCAATCTGCGCGACGTGATGAAGGAATCGATCTCGGCGGCGGCCTCTTATGTCCGCTCGCGGGCCATCGATTTCGGCATCGAGCCGCCGCTGTTCGACAAGCGTGACATCCACGTCCACTTGCCCGAAGGCGCCACGCCGAAGGACGGTCCGTCTGCAGGTGCTGCCATGGCGACGGCCATCGTATCTGTCATGACTGGTATTCCGGTCCGGGCCGATGTGGCGATGACTGGCGAGATAACGCTTCGCGGCCGCATCTTGCCGATCGGCGGCCTCAAGGAGAAACTGCTCGCCGCACTGCGCGGCGGCATCAAGAAGGTGCTGATCCCGGAAGACAACGCCAAGGATCTGGCGGAGATACCGGACAATGTGAAGAACGGTATGGAGATCATTCCGGTCTCACGTGTCGGCGAGGTTCTGAGGCACGCGCTGGTGCGCATGCCGGAGCCAATCGAGTGGGTCGAGCCAGTCAATCCGCCGGCTTCCACCGATACCGTTGACGATGCTGGAAAGTCGCTTGCACATTAGAAACTACTAAAGTTGCAGTGCACAAAGAGAGAGCCGGGCCTTGAGCCCGGCTTTTTCATGTGAAAAACCCACCATTTCCGGGCTTTTTTCAACTTTTTTCCGGCTTTTTGACTTGGGTTTGCGAGCGCTTCTTTCTAAAGTCCCTCTCCTGCCGGATGAGTCGAAAGTTCCGGTTTTCTCATGGAAGGGAATTTTTATGAACAAGAACGAACTGGTTTCCGCTGTCGCTGAATCCGCGAGCATTTCGAAGGGTGACGCACAGTCGGCGGTTGAGGCGGTGTTCTCCGTCATCACTGGCGAACTGAAGAAGGGCGGCGATGTACGGCTCGTCGGCTTCGGAAATTTCACCGTCTCCAAGCGTGCGGCATCGACTGGCCGCAACCCGCAGACTGGCGCGGAAGTGAAGATTCCGGCGCGTACCGTGCCGAAGTTCTCGGCCGGCAAAGGCCTCAAGGACGCGGTCAACTAAAAATTTTTCAGAGAATGTTGAAAAGCCGGGTTCGCCCGGCTTTTCTTTTGCCTCGATGGCGGCAGGCCGTCAGCCCGCTGAGGCGAGCCTTCAGCCCACCGGCGCATCCGCGCGCATCAGGCCTTCCTGCTTGAGGTCCGCCCACAGCGCCGCAGGCAGCTTGGCATCGAGCAGGGCGCGGTTGCTTTCGACTTCACTCGGCCGCTGGCCGCCGGGGATGACCGACACCACGGAAGGGTGCAGCAGCGGAAACTGCAGCGCCGCCTCGATCAGCCTGACGCCATGGCGCTGGCAGACGGCCTCGATGCGCCCGACGCGATCCATGATGTCCCTTGGCGCCTCGGAGTAATTGTAATAGGCGCCTGGCTTCGGCCCGGTCGCCAGGATGCCGGAATTGTAAGGACCGCCGAGAACGATGCCGATGCCGCGTTGCTCGCAGAGCGGCAGGAAGGTGGCAAGCGCTTCCTGTTCCAGCAGCGTGTAGCGCCCGGCCAGCAGGAACAGGTCGAAGTCGCCACGCTCCGCCAGCGTCTGGCAAACCTCCCATTCGTTGATGCCGCCGCCGAAGGCCTTGATCACGCCCTGGTCGCGCAGCGCAACCAGTCCGTTGTAGCCCGAGGCCATGAATTCCTCGATGCGCTGGTCTGACGCCTCCTTGCTGCCATGGGTGAAGATGTCGAGGTCATGGACGAAAAGGATGTCGATGCGGTCGACGCCAAGCCGTTCCAGCGACGCCTCGAACGAGCGCATGACGCCGTCATAGCTGTAGTCGTAGACCTCCTTGCGCGTCGGTGTGTCGAAGAACTTGCCGATGCCGGTTCGTTCCTCCGGCGGGCAGGCGCGCAACAGGCGACCGACCTTGCTCGACAGCACATAATCGTCGCGCTTCCTGCCGCGCAGGAAGGCATTGAGCCGTGTTTCGGCAAGGCCCAGGCCATAGAGCGGCGCGGTGTCGTAGTAACGGCAGCCGGTCGCCCACGCCGCCTCCAGCGTCGCGTTGGCATCCGCGTCGGGGACGGCGCGGTAAAGGTTGCCGAGCGGCGCGCTGCCGAAGCCAAGCTCGGTGAAGTCGAGGCCGCCATTGCCGATGCGGTCGAAATGCCGTGTCTTCATGTCGTGCTGATTTCCTGGATTGATTGTCTGACATGACACTATCACGCCGCTGGCTCAGCAAAAGCCGCCATGGCCGTTGGACAGGCATTTTCCCGATGATAGCATGAACAAAAACAAGCCTTTTCCGAAAGCGCGCAACCGGAAATCACCGGCCACAAACCCGGCCCGACAGATGGGACTCTCATGGCGAATGCCGGCTCGGATATGTTTTCGACCGCCCTGCAAGAGCTGGGCGCCGTACTGGCGCGCGTCGACGAAGCCGGCATCGACATCGCCTGCGAAACCCTGGCCCGCGCGCAAAAGATCGGCGTCTATGGCTGCGGCCGCGAAGCGTTGCAGCTCAAGGGTTTCGCCATGCGCCTCTATCACCTTGGGCTTGAGGTGTCGGTGGTCGGCGACATGAACACGCCACCGCTTGGCGCAGCCGATGTCTTCCTGGTCAGTTCCGGCCCGGGCGAGACGACGACGGTGCTCACCTTGATGCAAGTCGCCCGCCAGGCCGGCGCCACCGTGCTTTTGCTCACCGCCGAGGCAGGCAGCAGTGCGGTCGCGCTTGCCGACTTCACCTTGCTGATCCCGGCGCAGACCATGGCGCGTGACCAAGGGCCGCAAAAGACATCGCTGCTGCCGATGGGCTCGGTCTTCGAAGGGGCGCTGTTCCTGCTGTTCGAGGTCATGGTGCTGAAGCTCAAGGCGCTGACCGGCCAGTCGTCCGAGGCCATGCGCGCCCGCCACACCAACATGGAATAGATCATGCGCTACGAACTGATGCTGCCGCACCAGATCCGCAAGGCGATCGCCGAGAACTGGCCGGTCGCTCTCCCGCTCGGCGTGCTCGAATATCACGGCGAGCACATGGCTGTCGGCATGGACACGCTGGCCGTCGTCAAGACGCTGGAGCTCTACGAGAAGGAGGCCGACATCGTCATCCTGCCGGCTTTCTACTACGGTGCGGCGAGCTATGTGGTGGCAGCACCTGAAGGCAACGGCTCGGTGCAGGTCGGCGGCAACCAGCTGGCGCCGTTCGCCGAAGAATTGTTCTACAGCCTGCTGCGCATCGGCTTTCGTAACATCAACGCCATCATCCACCACCAGACCGAGAACTTTGCCGCCGGCATGCCGACCGATCTCGCCTTCAAGGCCGCCGGCCGCCAGGCGATTTTCCGCTTCCTCGAGAAGCAGCGCGGCGAGGGCTGGTGGGGCTCAGACGAGATGGCCGATTATTATGCCGGGCACGCCGCCGGCGAGAATTTCTTCAACTGGGTGCAGGTGCACCCGCTAATGTCGGCTGCCATGAACGGGAAGTATCCGTTCGATCACGCCGGTGTTGGCGAGACATCATTGATGCTGGCACTGTGTCCGGAAGCGGTCGATGCCGGGCGTTTTGGCGAGAATACCGCGTGGTATACGGCCAGTGCGCCGGAGGCCTCGGCGGAGCTAGGGCAGAAGGGCGTCGCGATGATCATGGATCACCTGAGGGCGATATTGGGGCGCTAGCAGACAAAGTCGCTCTGTAGCGATCCTTCACACCCCCTCTGTCCTGCCGGACATCTCCCCCGCAAGGGGGGAGATCAGATGTCATTTCCGCTTTCGCCAATCACCTACGTCGCAAGAAAAGCGATGCAGCCAAAGCTGCCGATCTCCCTCCTTGCGGGGGAGATGGCCGGCAGGCCAGAGGGGGGGTGCTGTCCCGCCGAGGTCAACAGTAGAGGGGCACGCCGCCTCTCGCCCTACTTCACCGCGCCCGCCGTCATGCCCATGATCAGATACCGCTCAAGCGCAATCCCGATGACCGCCAGCGGTGCGATCGCGGCGGTGGCAAGCGCCGCCATCGACCACCAGTTGATGCCTTGCGAGCCGGTCTGGCTCGCCACCATGACCGGGATGGTCTTGGCGTCGGTCGAGGTCAGCAGCGCGGCGAAAAAATACTCGTTCCAGCACAGCACCATCGCCAGGATGAAAGCGGCGACCATGCCCGGCAGCGCAATCGGCATGACGATGCGGAAAAAAGCGCCCCAGATCGAGAGGCCGTCGACCAGCGCTGCCTCCTCGAGCTCGACCGGGATCGAGTTGAACTGGTCGCGCATGATCCAGATGACGATCGGCAGCACCATCAGCGTGTAGAGCAGGATCAGGCCGATGCGTGTGTCGAGCAGACCGACTTCCCGGTAGAGCACCAGGAAGGGCAGGGCCAGCACCACCGGCGGCAGGATCAGCTGCGACAGGAAGAAGAAGGAGATGTCCTCGTTCTTGAACCAGGCGAACTGATAGCGGTAGCGGGTCAGCCCATAGGCGGCGAGGCTGCCGATGACGATGGCGAGGCTCGACGCGCCGACCGAGGTGATGACCGAATTCATGAAGCGCTTGAAAAACTCCTCGCGCACCGTCGAGGTCTGGAAGATCGAATCCGGCGACAGGCCGAGCGAGCGCCAGCCCTTCCAGTCCGGCTGGAAGTCGACGAACGGGATGAGGTGTCCTTGCGTGACGTCGACCGCGGTCTTGAACGAGGTGGTGATGGTCCAGTAGATCGGGAACAGGCAGATGAAGGCCCAGAACGCCAGCGCGCCATAGATGAAGATGCGATTGGCCAGAAAACCCAGCGGTGAGCGGATTTCCGAGGCAGCATAGTCGGTGGTCTGGACGCTCATTGTGCCTCGTCAGTTCACGTTGCGCACGAAGCGATTGGCGAATTTCAACAGCCAGGTCACGAACACGACGATGATGACGAGATAGGCCATCGCCAGCATGGTGCCGTAGCCGACATTCGAGCGGTCGCGGTATTCGCGGTAGATAAAGCTCGACACCGAATCGGTGGCGCCGCCAGGCCCGCCGGAGGTCACGGTGATGATGATGTCGGCGAGCTTCAACTTGAAGATGATGCGCAGGATCACCGCCGTGACCGACACCGGCAGCATCAGCGGGAAGGTGACCTGCCAGAAAGTCTGCCAGGGCGTGGCGCCATCGACGCGCGCCGCTTCCAGCACGTCGCGCGACATCGCCTGCAGGCCGGCAAGCAGCATGATCATCATGAACGGGATGAAGGTCCAGGCGTCGAGCACCATGATCGAGATGCGGGCGGTGATCGGGTTGGAGAAGAAGGCGGGGTTCTCCCAGCCGAGATGGCGCGCCAGCGTCGCCGCCGGCCCGAAACGGTACTCCATCAGCGATTTGCCGATCATCCAGGATACCGCGACCGGCGACAGCATCAGCGGCATCAGGAAGACGACTCGGAAGAATTTGCGCGCCCGGATCTGCGCGTTGAGCAGCAGCGCCAGGCCGAAGGCAATCACATACTCAACCAGCACGGCGAGCACATAAAGCACCATGTTGAACAGCGCGTTGCGGTAGTAGGGATCGGCCAGCATCTGCCAGAAATTGTCGAGCCCGTTGAACTTGCGGCCGGAAAAGGACGACAGGTTCCAGTCGGTCAGCGCGATATAGAAGCCGAACAGCGTCGGGAAGATCACCATGGCGATGGTGAACAGCAGCGCCGGCAGCAGGAACAGCGCGCGCTGGCCGTCCTCGCCGCGCGTCAGCACCTGGCCGATGCCGAGCGCCACGCCCCACAGAACATAGGCGTAGACGATCGGACGCCAGGTCTCGAAGCCGAGCGTGGTGATCTCGTTCTTGTAGAGGATCTCAAACGCGATCACCGCCAGCAGGCCAAGCGTGGCGGCCGCCATCAGGGCAAAACCCGCCCGCTTGCGGGCCGGCGAGATCAGATCGGCTGGGCCGGCGTTGGCCGGCCATGCATTGGTGGTCTGGTCTGCCACGCGTCCCCGTCCGTTTAAAAAATCAAGCCTGCGACCGGCCCGAGCCGGTCAGGTCCGGCGGCTTGCACCGCCGGACCTGTTGTCACGATAGGATCAGCCTACACGCCGAGCGAGGCCTTGTAGAGCTTGATCTGGTTTTCGCGGCCGATCTGGTCGGTCAGCTTCTCCCAGGCCGCGGCAATGGCGTCGGCGCCTTCCTGCGCCTTCATCTTGCCGGCGAATGTGTTGGCCAGAATGTCCTCGGCAGCCGAATAATACTGGAAGATGCCGGGGATGCGCGGCTCGATCGCCGCGTTCGGATGGTTGTAGCTGTCGGCTTCCGACTTCAGATACGAGGTGATGAACGCCTCGTCGTAGCCTGCCGCCACCCATTCGGGAATGTCGAAATGCGAGTTGCGGTAGGGCTGGAAGCCGGACGGATACATCGCCGTCCAGATTGACAGGTCCTTGCCGCCGAGATGAGCGGCGGCCGACCATGCCGCTTTTTTCTTCTTTTCGTCAGTATCGACGCGGGCCATGACGTAGACGCCCCAGCCGAGATAGGCGCAGTTCGGCGCATAGTTCGGGCCGCTGGCGAGTTTGTCCCAAGCGCCGGTCTTGGCATTGTAGACGTCGTCGGACCCCGGCAGGACCGAGAAGCCGGTGACGTCGCCGATGACCGAGCTATCATTGGTCTTGACGTTGGAGCCGACGTCGCCCCACCAGGTGACCATCGAACCGGTGCCGGCCAGGAACTGCTGGAAGGCTGTCGTGTTCGGGTCGGCGTTGATCTGGTCGGCGGGCTCCGACGGCAGCGCGTCGATGACGTCCTGGATGGCGCGCACCCAGGCCGGATTGTTGATGCGCGGCTTCATCGTGTCGGCATCGAACAGCCAGGCCTTGTCGTCGGGATGCTTGGCATAGGCGGTGGCGCGGCTGCCGAGGAAGTAGAAGCCGAAACCGCCCCAGGCCTTGGGCGCATCGAGATAGCCGAAGACGTCCTGATCCTTGAACTTCTTGCCCTTGAGGAATTTTGTGACGGCCTGGACTTCCTGCCAGGTCTTCGGCACACCCCATTCGGTGGCCGCGCCGCCGTCCTTCCACGCCTTGGCGAGGTCGGCATCGGCAAAAACGTCGGTGCGGTAATTGAAGTTGTGCGCATCGCCATCGACGGTGATCCGGTACTGCTTGCCGTCCCAGGTGCCGACCGGCGGCTGCAGATAGGCCACGACATCCTTCATGTCGATCTGCTCTTTGACCCAGTCGGGCATCTCGGACGTCAGGCCCTTGCCGCAGACATCGCCTTCGAAGGGCGCGCCCATCTCGATGATGTCGAAGTCGACGGTGCCGGTGGCGATCGACTGCTGCAGGCGGGCATTGTAGTCGGCCTGCGCCAGGTCGATCCAGCTGATCTTGGCGCCGGTATAGGCCTCCCACGGCTTCAGGAAGCCGCGGAACAGCACATTGTGCAGGTTCTGGTTGTTGAGGCCCATGAAGGTGAGCTCGACGCCGGCGAATTCGCCTTCCTTGACGTTGGCCTTGGTGGCTTCCAGGCAGAGTTCGCCGACCTTCTGGAAATCGGCATCCGTCGGCTGACCCTTGCCGACGCCGGGGATCTGCAGAATTTTGGAGCGTAGCTCGCTGGCGGCTTCAGCCGGGCGGGTGAAAGCGCCGAGCCCAGCGCCCGATGCGGCGGCGATCGCGGCCATCGAGGCCGCGCCTTTGAGTATGTCACGCCGGGTGGCACCCGCGCGGACGAGTTTTTCGTACAGACCGACTCTCATCTATTCCTCCCAGAACAACAGTCGTGAATTAAATGCCAATCCCTCCGACGCCGAAACGTCGGCGGTTCTCCTTTATCATACGGGGACGTGGGACCCCACCCTGCGTCGCCTGGAGCTCCGATTTTCGGATAAAAATCCGACTGCCGGATTGGCAACAGCTAATATTTGCGTAATCGATTACCTTGTCAACACGAATGGCTTTTTATCGATAACATACCGACTTGCCCTTGCCGTTGGCAATGGCTAGCTTCACCGCGAGAAAAGGGGGGACGATGGCTCAAGTCGCGATCAGCAATGTGGCCAAGGCGTTCGGAACCGTCAAGGTCCTGCACGAGCTCAGCGTCGATATCGCCGATGGCCAGTTCGTGGTGTTGGTCGGCCCGTCGGGCTGCGGCAAGTCCACGCTGCTCAGGATGGTGGCCGGGCTGGAGACCGTCTCCGGCGGCACGATCGCCATTGGCGAGCGCATCGTCAACAATCTGCCGCCGGCCAAGCGCGACATCGCCATGGTGTTCCAGAACTACGCGCTCTATCCGCACAAGACGGTGGAGCAGAACATGGCGTTTGCGCTGAAGCTGCGCAAGACCGATCCAGCCGTGGTCGCCGAGCGGGTCAAGCGCGCCGCCGACATTCTCGACCTCAATCCGTACCTGAAACGTTATCCGCGCCAGCTATCCGGCGGCCAGCGCCAGCGCGTCGCCATGGGCCGCGCCATCGTGCGCAATCCGCAAGTCTTCCTGTTCGACGAGCCGCTCTCCAATCTCGACGCCAAGCTGCGCGTGCAAATGCGCACCGAGATCAAGGAACTGCACCAGCGGCTGAAGACCACCACCATCTACGTCACCCACGACCAAATCGAGGCCATGACCATGGCCGACAAGATCGTCGTCATGCGCGATGGCCGTATCGAGCAGGTCGGCGCGCCATTGGAATTGTTCGACCGGCCGGCCAATCTGTTTGTCGCCGGCTTCATCGGCTCGCCGTCGATGAACCTGCTCAAAGGCGTGGTGCGCAAGGGCGACAAGGTCGAGATTGCAGGCACGCTGTTCCCGGTCGCGGCCGGCAGCGCCGCCAAGGAGGGCCAGGCCGTGGTCTATGGCGTGCGGCCCGAGCATCTCGAAATCCATCCCGACGGCGTGCCGGCAAAAATCTCGGTGGTCGAACCCACGGGTTCCGAAACGCTGGTCTTCGTGCGCTTCGGCGACGGCGAGATGGTGGCGCTGTTTCGCGAGCGCCACGACTTCAAACCCGGCGACACGCTCAATCTCAAGCCGCGCCTCGACCAGGTCCATCTCTTCGACGCCGAGACCGGCAACCGGCTCTGATTTCCAATCGACTTTGACCAAACCTGTTTGACGAGGACTGCCATGCTCAAAGGGATCAACCCATTGCTCAATGCCGATGTGCTCCAAGCGCTCAGGGCAATGGGACACGGCGACGATCTGATCATCGCCGACACCAATTTCCCCGCCGATTCGGTGGCGCGCCAGACCGTGCTCGGCAAGCTGCTGCGCATCGATGCGCCGGCGGCCGATGTCGCCAAGGCGGTGCTGTCGCTCTATCCGCTCGACACTTTCGTCGACGACGCGGCCGCGCGCATGGAGATTGTCGGCAAGCCGGACGAGATTCCGCCGGTGCAAAAAGAGGTGCAGAAGGAGATCGACAAGGCGGAAGGCAAGGCCTGGCCGATGATCTCGGTCGAGCGCTATGCCTTCTACGAGCGCGCCAAGAAAGCCTATTGCGTCATCCAGACCGGCGAACGCCGCTTCTATGGCTGCTTCGCCTTTCGCAAGGGCGTCGTGCCGCCGGACGCCGAGTAGGGCCATGGCGTCGGGCAAACCTGTCGTCATTCTGGGCGTTTTCGTCGCCGACACCGCCTACCGCGCCGATCGACAGCCGCGCATGGGTGAAACCATTCTTGGTAATTCCTTCAAGCTGGGACCTGGCGGCAAGGGCTCGAACCAGGCGGTGGCGGCAGGCAAGCTCGGCGCCGACATCACTTTCCTGACCCGGCTTGGCGTCGATGCTTTCGCCGACATGGCCAAGGCGACCTGGGCAGAGGCGGGCGTGAAATCCGCCGTCATCGACACGCCGCAAAGCTATACCGGCGCGGCCTATATCTTCATCGAGGAGACGACCGGCAACAACGCCATCATCGTCAGCCCGGGTGCGGCGATGCTGATCTCGTCTGAAGACATCGAGGCCAATGCCGGCCTGATCCGTGGAGCCGGCGTCTTCGTCACCCAGCTCGAACAGCCGATCGACGCGGCACTGCGCGCACTCGAGATCGCGCGCGGGGCAGGGGTGACCACCATTCTCAATCCGGCGCCCGCGGCCAAGCTGCCGGACCGCATCTACACGCTGTGCGACTATGTGACCCCCAACGAAACCGAGGCCGAGGAACTGACCGGCATCAAGGTTTCTTCGATCGACGACGCTCGCCGCGCCGCCGACAGCCTGCTCAAAAAAGGCGTCGGCTCGGTCATCATCACGCTCGGCGAAAAAGGCGCGCTGCTGCACACGGCCGCTCGGTCCGACCATGTCCCGGTGGTCAATGCCGGCCCGGTGGTCGAAACCACCGGTGCGGGCGATGCCTTCAATGGCGGCCTGGCCGCCGCACTCGCCAAAGGCGTGGAGCCGCTGCAAGCCGTCCGCTTCGCCTGCGCCGTCGCCGGCATTTCGGTGACGCGGCCGGGTACGGCGCCATCCATGCCGACGCTGCATGAGGTCGAGGCGCTGCTGGCCAAGGGGTGACGTCGTTGCGGGAGAGATCGAATTCAGATCCGACCGGATCTGAATTGCCTCATGCAAGATCATGATTCTAGACGATTATGCCACATTTCTCCTGAGGAGAAATGGCGCGAGTGACGGGGCTCGAACCCGCGACCTCCGGCGTGACAGGCCGGCGAAAACCCCTGATTAATCAACGAATGGTTTCAATTCCTTACGCTCTCGAATTTGCGGGAAAAAGCGCGAAATTGAAACTTGCCTATCAGAACTCCTCGTCAACTCCGCGAGGTATTCACTTTGATCGACGCCTCCGCTGCTGCCAGCCTAGCGGCTGGACCGGGACAGACTGCTCCCGGCGACTTCTGGATCGGCTGGAGACGGCAGATCGATGCGCTCGCTTCCGCCGGATTCCGGGTCATCGTTCCCGACCAGAGGGGCTACGACACCAGTGACAAGCCGAAAGCCATCCGTGAATACACGCTCCCCAAGCTCGTCGGCGATGTCGTTGCCATCGCCGACGCGCTCGGCATCGGAAGGTTTCACCTCGTCGGTCATGACTGGGGCGGTATCGTCGCCTGGGCCGCAGGCGCAAAGCTGCCGCACCGCCTGGAAAGGCTCGTCATCCTGAACGCGCCCCATCCCGAGGTGCTGCTTGCCCATTCCTTGCGATCTCCGACCCAGTTCCTGCGGAGCAGCTATGCCGCCTTCTTCCAGTTCCCCTTGCTGCCGGAGGCTGTTCTGGGAGCAGGGCACTCGGCTCTGCTGGCACGGGCGCTCATCAAATCCAGCCGAACAGATGCCTTCACGGCGGAGGAAATCGCAGAGTATCGGCAGGCCTGGGAACGGCCGGGGGGCGCTGACCGGCATGCTCAACTGGTATCGGGCGCTGCGCTTCCGCCCAGGCCTGAAGCAGCGGATCACGACACCGACCCTTGTACTGTGGGGGATGCAGGACCAAGCTCTGGAATATGGCCTGGCCGAGCGCAGTCTGGCCCTTTGCAACGATCGGGGCCTGCAGACGTTCGAGAAGCCGACGCATTGGGTACAGCGCGAAGAGGCCAGCGCGGTGAATGCCGCGCTTCTGGCGTTCCTGGACGGCTGAGATGCCGCTCCGTTCTGCAGGTGGCCTGACTCGCCGTGATCTCCTGACCGTGCTCGCTGCCGCGGTCACAACCCACCACCTTACCTCCTCTGCTGATGCAGCATTGGCAGAGGCCTCAACGGAGCATCCGATGCCACACGTCGTCCTTCTCGGGGATTCGATCTTTGACAACGCTGCCTATGTCGCGCACGGGTCCGACGTAGTGCGGCAGCTGCGGGAGCGGTTGCCGGAGGGGTGGCGTGCAACGCTAAACGCCGTCGACGGCGCCATCACAAGCGGCGTCGAGCGGCAGCTTGAACGGCTCCCCCAGGATGCTAGCCATCTTGTCGTCAGCGTCGGTGGCAATGATGCTCTTCGTCATGCAGGGATTCTGGAGCAGGGGGCCTGTTCGGTGGCCGAGGTTCTGGACAGGATCAGCGATATCCGGGAGGAATTCGAGCACGACTACTGTACGATGCTCGAGGGGGCGCTGGGCCAAAACCTACCCACCGCTGTCTGCACGATCTACGAGGCGCGCTTTCCCGACTCACAGCGTCGTAGACTTGCCGCAACTGCCCTGACGGTCCTCAACGACGTCATCACCCGGGCGGCGTTCTCGCGCGGTTTGCCGCTCGTCGACCTGCGCTTGGTATCGAATGAGGACGCGGACTTCGCCAATCCTATCGAACCGTCAGTGCAAGGTGGCGCGAAGATCGCGGCAGCCATCGCGGCACTTGTAGTCGAGCACGATTCAGCCGGACGTCGGTCGTTGGTCTTCGTCGGCTAAACGGCGTAATCCCGCCCGATCGTCTGCACTCCCGATGGTCGGTCGGACTGAAAGCAACAATTCAGACGGCCAGCACGATCTTGCCTTGAATACTGCCGTCGGCGGCGCGCTCATGTGCGCGCGATGCCTCGGCCAGCGGGAATGTGCTGTCGATGACGACACGCACAAGGCCGTCGTCGAGCAGGCGGGCGGCTTTTGCCAACTGCGCGCCATTGGATCGAACCTGTGTGGATGAGACCGTGATCCCCAGCCTCTCTGTCTCTTCGTGACCAGCGAAGCCCAGTGGGTTGACCAGGAACAGCGCGCCGCCCGGCTTCAGAACATGGAAGAAGCGCTCCATGTCCGCGCCGCCCACCGCGTCGAGGACAAGGTCGACGTCTCGGACGACATCTTCCGCCGCGGTTGTCTTGTAGTCGATGAATTGATCCACGCCGAGATCGCGCATCAGCGCCTCGTTCTTGGCCGATGTCACCGCGATGACGCGCGCGCCCCGCCATTTCGCCAACTGGACGGCCAGATGCCCGACACCGCCTCCGGCACCATTGATGAGCACCGTCTTGCCGTCGAGGGGCACCGGCTCATGCGGTAAGGGCTGGAACGGATTCGGCTCGTCGTGGCCAAGTTCGATCAAGAACTGCCATGCCGTCAGAAGCGACATCGGCGCACCAGCCGCATGAATATGGTCGATGCCGGCTGGTTTCAACGCAACATGCGATGCCGGCACACTGACATAATGCGCGTAGGCATTGCTACCCGTCATCAAGTTATCGGGGAAGCGAACCATTGCGTAGACCTCGTCACCGATGCTGAACTCAGCGACGTCAGCGCCAACCGCTTCAATGACGCCCGACACGTCCGTGCCGAGAATCAGTGGGAAGGACGCGTTGGGTCGCCATTCTGGCGGCAGTGCGCGATAGCCATCCCGCAGATACCAGTCGGGCGGATTAAGCCCGGCCGCCTGGGCTCGGACAAGCACCTCGCCGGGCTTCACACCCGGCCTAGGAGCGTCTTCGTACACCAGCATCTCGGGACCACCGAATGCGTGCAGACGGACTGCCTTCATCTTATCGCTCATTGGTGAAATCTCCGCTCATCCATGTCATTGGAGCGAATCTAGCGGCATGACCGCCGGTTGATAATCGGTGCCGATGGCGGTTAAGTAATGCCATGGCGGAACATATCACTTTGGATCGGCTCACTGGCATCATCGCCTTCGCGCGTGCGGGATCGCTGGGCAGCTACACGGCAGCGGCGCGCGCGCTGTCGATTTCCCCGTCGGCGGTCAGCAAGAGCGTCCAGCGGCTCGAGCGGCATTTAGGAGTGTCGCTGTTTACCCGTACAACGCGCTCGCTCACCTTCACGCCCGAAGGGCGCGACCTGCATGAGCGCGCGCTGCGTCTGCTACGCGAGGCGGAGGAAATAGAGCAGGCGGCAATGACCGCGCGCTCCGAACCATCGGGCACGTTGCGCGTGGCCGCGTCGCTGCCGATCGGACTGCATCTGATCGCTCCGGCTTTACCGGCTTTCCGTCGGCTCCATCCGAACCTGATCGTCGATCTCAGGCTGGGTGACCAGATGGTGGACATGATCGAGGAAGGGATCGATGTCGCCATACGCATCGGTGATCTGGCTGACACCCGGCTACTATCACGCAAGATCGCACCCCATCGGCTTTGCTGCTTCGCCTCGCCAGCCTATCTCGAGGAACGCGGCACACCGACCCATCCCGATCACCTGGAAGGGCACGACACCGTCAACCTTCGATATCAGAGCACAGGCCAGGCCTTTCGCTGGCCCTTCCGGATTGGCGACCGTGAAATCGAGATCGTGCCCAATTCCGGTGTGGTCGCCGATGCCAGCGATGCCGTGCTCATCATGCTGGCAGCCGGCGGTGGGATAGGCATAGGCGCCTCCTTCATGGCGGCTCCCTATGTGAAGCGCGGCGAACTGGTCCCAGTGCTGTCCACGTTCGCGGTCGAGCGAAACAATGTCACCGTGCTCTGGCCGGCAAGCCGACGCGCCAACCCCGCCGTGCGCGCCTTTCTGACCATGCTCGACGCCGCTTTCACTCTGCGAATGGCAGCTTCAAGCATCGACTGATCTGGCGCGGAAGGGTCGCTAACGGGCGAAAGCGGTCAATCCTGCTGATTGGCTGAACGGCAGCTATTCCGGGCACAACGTCCAAAAGCTGCTATTCCGTTTCGGCCCCACTACAGGCCGCCCCTCCTCGTCGAATAGCATTAGACTAGTTGATCGGCTACAACGACCTAGATTGCTAGCAACGGGGAGGGCACATGTCGGCGAGTGCTTACGCATTGACTGGCTTCATCTCGTGGGCGCTGGCCCTGCTGATCGTGATGGAAGTTATCCGGAGCTACCTGGTGATCTCTGGGCAAGTCCCGGCAAACGGCTTTACGCCAGATAACGGAGCCCTCTCCCCGTTTATGCGGAGGTTAGCCCGTGCCCACGCCAACTGCATTGAAGGGCTTCCAATCTTCGGAGGTCTGCTCGGAGTCGCGATCATCATTTCAAAGACAGATGTCACGGATCCCTTGGCCTCCACGATGTTAGGCGCACGTATAGTGCAGTCGGTGATCCACCTCGTCTCAACCAGCCAACTCGCGGTCAGTCTCAGGTTCACCGCGTTCGCTGTGCAAATGGTGATTGGTGCGTATTGGTGCTGGTTGCTGTTGATCTGAAGAGTGGCGGAGCCCCGACGCAAAAGTGGGCCACCTCGATTCCGGGAGCCTTGGCAAACCCACTCCGGATCGTGACCCGAAAGACTGTCCCTTTTGACAGGCGAGCGAACCGCAAAACTGGCAGTGGCAAAACCGCCGTTGAGGCATGATATTGCTGTTGGATTTTGGGGCTACTCCCCAGCTTCGGAGAAGGATCGGCGTTCAGAGAGCAATTTGCACGCCTGGGCGCTGCGGCGCTCCCCAGCTTTTGGCCACACGCACGCCCTGCAAACGCTCGGCTCAAGAGCGCCTGGCAGCGGAGCAGAGAATTGTTGGACTTTGTGAGTGTTAGAGGGAGAGGAACTGAGATTCAACCTTCTCCACCTGCACTTGTTCCTGGCACGCTGGCCTCAGCAGCACCTAATCCTGCCACCCAACCTGGAGGAGCAAGCCAGTGCTACCGAGCTATGTAGACACCGATCGGCTCGCGCTGTAGCCAGGCCTCCGCCCGTCGGGGTTCACCGGCGCCGGGGTGGGGGGGCGGCCTAGGGGGGGCCCAGCAACGCGCACGTCAGCCAAGCTATCTTTGAGTCGCCGGGTCCGGAGACCGCCAGGCTGGATTATACCCGACAAATCTTGTTAGGCTGCCGTTCTGGGGGTCGCACGATGAACGAGGTTGAAAAGCTGGCCGTCGAGGTTGTCGCGACCGGCCTTGGCTGGCCCGAGGGCCCGACGGTGCTGCCCGATGGCCGAATTGTCATCGTCGAAAGCTATCGCAGCCAGCTGACGGCCATAGATCGCGACGGAAGTGCTCGCCAGTTCGCGTATGTTGCCGGAGCGCCCAACGCCTGCGTTCTCGGATCGGATGACCTGCTCTATGTCTGCCAGAACGGCGGCACGACCGGACCTTGGCGGGCTGCGGACATGACGACGCCATCGATCCAGCGGGTTGCCGAAGGCGGAAAGCCGGAAATCCTGCTGAGCGAAGTCGCGGGCATTCGGCTCAATGGGCCAAACGATCTTGTATTTGCTGCTGACGGCCGGCTCATCTTCAGCGATCCCGGCACATACAACCCGGGGAATCCGGACCCAAGCTACATTTTTGCCGTCAACCCCGATGGCAGTGCTTACCTTGCTCTCGGTTTCGACAAGCCGACCTTCCCCAATGGTGTGGCGATCGAAGCCGACGGCTCGATCATTTGGGGGGAGTCCTATACGGGGCGCGTCAAGCGGCAGCGTCCGGATGGTTCCGTCGAAGACCTGGGCCGCCTGCCTGGGGCCAATCCGATCCCGGACGGGCTGAAGGTCGGAGCCGATGGCCGCCTTTATGTCACGGATATTGCCGCCAACGGCATTCACGTTCTGAAGCCCAACGGCACAGCGGAGGGTTTCTTCGTCTGCGGCAAGGCAACGACCAACTGCGTCTTCTCGGGCGAGATGCTTTGGGTGACAAATGCCGGCGTGCTGGCGACCGGCAGCGATCCCTCCTTTGAGGGAACACTCTCCTGCGTGCGTGTTCCGGGAGGCGGTGGACCGACGCATCATGGTCGCATCGGCGGAAAGCAACCGTGAGTAGCTCCTCGTCCGCCTCAAACACAGGCGATGACCGCGGTGCCGGCGGTGCGGCATCGTCTGCTTCGATGGCGGCGTTGAAGTGCCTGTACAGCGTGGCCGCGGTCCGCGTCGCCGCGCGGCGGACTTTGCCACGCCCGGTGTTCGACTTCGCCGATGGCGGTGCCGAGGATGAGCGAACGCTGCGCCGGAACGAGCAAGCTTTTAACGAGGTTGCCATTCTGCCGCGACCACTCAACGGTGCAACGACGCGAGACCTTTCCCTTGACCTCTTCGGCGCGAAACTTGCCATCCCGCTGGGCATCGCGCCAACCGGCCTGGCTGGGCTGTTCTGGCCCGACGGCGAGCGCGCAGCCGCCCGAGCCGCAGCGGCCGCAGGGACATTCTACTGCGCCAGCCACGGATCGGTCTGCACGCTGGAGGATATAGCAGCCACCGGAAGTAGCCCACGGTGGATGCAGGTGTTCGTCTATACCGATCGCGGCTTCACCCGAGAAATGGTGGATCGGGCGCGTGCCTCAAGCTACGACGCGCTGGTGCTCACCATTGATAACCAGATGCTTGGCAACCGTGAACGCGACATCCGCAACGGTTTTGCCATCCCGCCGCGCTTCGGTGTGGCCGGAACCCTCGCGGCCGCCACCAAGGCGGCGTGGCTTCTTCGTATGCGCACCCGACTCCCGAAACTGACTTTCGGCAACTACGCGCGCCCCGGAGATACGGCGACGGTCGGTGCATTGGCGGGCCGAATGGCCGCAATGCTCGATCCCGGACTCTCCTGGGCCGATGTCGACTGGCTGCGCACTGTCTGGTCCGGACCGTTGTTGCTGAAAGGCGTCCTGCATCCCAGCGAAGCCGCCGAGGCTGTAGCCCGAGGAATCGACGGCATCATCGTATCCAATCATGGGGGACGTCAGCTTGACGGCGCCGCCGCATCCCTGGACGCGTTGACGGCGGTTGTCGCGGCTGTCACCGGCCGCGTACCAGTGCTTATCGACGGCGGCATCAGGCGAGGCTCTGACGTCGTCAAGGCCCTGGCGCTCGGCGCCTCGTGCTGTCTGATCGGGCGGCCGCAGTTGTGGGGGCTCGCGGTCGCCGGCGAGGAGGGGGTACGCCACGTGCTCGAACTCTACCGCAAGGAGATCGACCGCGTCATGGGACTGATGGGCGCGCGGAGCCTGCGCGACCTCGGGCCGGACTGTATTTCGTTCGTTCAGGGAATGGGGCCGCTACATGATTGAAGACCCACCACTGCTCACCATCAAGCGCCGTTTCGAACGGCCCGCAGCAGAAATCATCAGTGCTTTTGCGGGCGTGCCGGTTAGCCAGGTCGTAGACGCGATGGGGGGACGCGGCGCCTTGCATTATACGATCAAGCCACTGTCGCCAGCTACTGCGACGATGGTCGGCGTCGCCGTGACCTGTCACTGCGGTCCCGCCGACAACCTCGCCCTGTTTGGAGCACTGGATGCCGCAGCAAGTGGCGATGTCATCGTCGCGGCCACCGACAGCTTTGCCGGTACCGCGGTAACTGGCGATCTCGTGCTCGGCATGGCGCGCAACAAGGGGGTCGCCGGCTTCATCACTGACGGCCTGGTGCGCGACGTTGTCGGGATCGAGGCGGTCGGGTTGCCGGTTTACTGTGCCGGGGTCATTGCGAATTCGCCTGCGCGAAATGGTCCAGGCACGGTCGGATTCCCGGTGGTGCTGGGAGGAGTGACTATCTCGCCGGGAGACATACTGGTGGGCGACCGCGACGGTGTCGCCGTGGTGCCTCGCCTGGAGGCTGAGACTGTGCTGGCCCGGCTCTCCGCCATCAGGGCGGCTGAGAAAACTCTTGATGGCCTGGTGCGGCAAGGTCTCGAGATGCCCGACTTCGCCAAGGTCGTCCTCAAATCGAACAGGGCGCGCTTCGTTGACTGAGATGTGAGCTTCTCTAGCTGCGGGACATATGAAGCGCAACACGATTTCGTCCTTCCGATTTGGCACGAAACAGAGCCAAATCGGCGGCATTGACGAAATCGTTTGGCGTCTCGTTCTCGGTGGGCACCGCTGTTGCGACGCCGACGCTGATGGTCACGCGATCCGGGCCGTGGGGTATGTTCAACTCTCGCACGCTCTGGACGAGCCGCTCGGCGATCGCACTGGATTGTTCCAGTATGGTGTCGACCAGCACGATGACGAACTCTTCGCCTCCGTACCGCGCAGCGAGATCGGTGGAGCGGCCCGAACCGCTCTGGATTACGCGGGCGATTTGCTTCAGCACATCGTCGCCGGCCATATGGCCATAGGTATCGTTGTATCGTTTGAAGTTATCGGCATCGATCATCAACAGCGACAGTGGGGACTGTGCGCGAAAAGCGCGTTTCCATTCAGCCGCCAGATATTCGTCAAAATAGCGCCTGTTACCGAGACCTGTCAGGCCATCGATCCGCGTCAGACGTTCAAGCTCTAGATTTGCACTGATCAGCTGTCGCTGGCTTTCCCTCAGCGCTCGGTGTGCCGAGTCTCGCTGGACGTGATCCAGATAGGCCCGCGTGTGATATCGAATGCGTGCAATCAACTCGATACGATCCGGCAGTTTGACGAGATAGTCGTTCGCGCCCGCAGCGAAGGCTTCGCCCTTGGTGGCTGGATCTTCCTTGCTCGACAGCACAATGACTGGAACCGCGCGTGTCGACGCATGCTTCCTGTATTCTCGCACCAGATGTAGCCCATCCACCCCGGGCATGACGAGATCCTGCAGGATGACGGTTGGCTTTACCTCATCCGCGACCGTCATCGCTCTCAACGGGTCGGTGCAGAAGTGCAAGGAAATATCGGGCTCGTTGGCTAGGGCGCGCCTGACCGCCTCGCAAACCATGATCTGATCATCGATGAGCAGAACCATGGATGAATAGTTATCTGCGAGTGGCGGGACCAACTCTGGTTCTTGCGTCATCGGAAGGGGCCTTTCACGTGGAGCGCTCGCAGGCTTCGATTATACGTGAGCCGATCGCACCCAAAGGAAGAATATCAACAGCCGCGCCGATGTCGGCGGCGGCCTTCGGCATGCCATAGACGGCACTGGTTGCTCTATCCTGCGCGATTGTGAGATGTCCCTTGTCACGGAGCTGTCTCAGCCCGCGCGCACCATCCCTGCCCATGCCTGTGAGCAGAACACCAATCACCGAGCCAGGCCACCATTGCGCCGCACTTTCGAAGAACACATCTACCGACGGCCGATAAACATTGTCCTTGGGGCTGGGCGTATAGCCAAGTTGCTGAGCTGACTTGAAAACCAGATGATCCGCAGAACTGGCAACGAGAACGGTGCCCGCTTGAGGACTATCCCTTTCCCCCGCCGGACGGATCGGGAGACGCGTATGCTGCCCTAGCCAATCAACAAGGCCTGGAACGAACTGAGCATCGAGATGCTGGACGAGCACAATCGCGCCGCCAAAATCAACGGGAAACGCGCTCAGGACTGCGGCAACGGCAGCCGGCCCGCCCGCAGAGGCGCCGATTGCTATCAGGCGTCGAGTTGACGGCTCAGCCGCACGTGACATCCGCCTTTTTGCCTGGGTAGGCGCATCACCGATCAACTTGCCTATCGTTCGTATCTTGTTCGTCAAAAGCCGGGCGGATTGCGAGGACGCGTTGCCTTCGATGCCCACCGACGGAATATCGACTGCGTCAAGCGCGCCATGACCCATTGCTTCGTAGACGCCGGCGAGGTTGGCTTCGATACTGGCGGTCACCAGCAAGATTGAGCACGGGGTTTCCGCCATGATTCTGCGCGTCGCTTCCACGCCGTCCATCTCTGGCATCGCTAGATCCATGAGTATCAGATCCGGCAGATCACGTCTGCAGACCTCGACCGCCTCACGCCCATTGGTCGCGATCCACGCGACCTGATGTTCGCCGGTCGACAGGACCAGTCGACGCAGAAGTTCAACCGCCATCGGCATGTCGTTGACTACGCCGATTCTCATTCGCTGGCTTCCAATCTCGATCTCATCCAGCCGCCTCGCCAATCATGTCCACGACGGCATGGATCAGCGCCTCGTCCTGAAAACTACTCTTGGTCAGATAATAGTCCGCACCTGCGTCGAGCCCGCGCGCGCGATCTTCTTCCCGATCCTTGTATGAAACGATCATAATGGGTGTGTTCTTGAGATCAGCGTCCTTTCTGATCAAACTCACTAGCTCGATGCCATCCATGCGAGGCATGTCGATGTCGGTGACGACGAGATCGAAAGGACCAGACCGGACGGCATTCCACCCGTCCATGCCGTCTACCGCCACTTCGACCTCATAACCGTAATTGCCGAGCATCTTGCGCTGGAGTTCGCGAACCGTCAGTGAATCGTCAATAACGAGCACGCGCTTGCGCCTGCTCGCTTCGGGACCGCCCGCGGCGCGCCGAAGAGCTCGAAATCCGCTGGACGATGCAAGCTTTTCCACCGATCGGATCAGATCGTCGACGTCGAAGATCAGAACAGGCGAACCGTCTTCCATCAGGGCCGCTGCGCTGATGTCCTTGATCTTGGCAAACCGTGGATCGAGAGGTCTGATCACTAACTCGCGTTCCCCGAGAAAACGGTCAACGATCAGGCCGTACGAATCGCCCCGACCCGCATCCACGACGACGACCGATAGTTCGTTCGGTTCCGATCCGGGCTCACCTCGATCGAGCACCTCGCGAGCGGTGACCAGCCCGATCTGTCGATCGTTCAATCGAAAATGCGGCCGGCCCTGCAGGACGTTGATCTCCGTCCGCTGCAGTTTCAAAGTCTTGGAAATGGCAGCGAGTGGAAAAGCATAGGGCTCTCCATCGACATCGACGAGCAGCGTGCGCAGGACCGACAGTGTCAGCGGCAATTGCAGTTGAAATCGGGTTCCGTGGCCAAATTCTGAGGAGACGCTTGCGACTCCCCGGACTTCCTTCGTCATGGCTTGCACTGCATCGAGCCCCACACCGCGACCTGAGACGTCGGTAAGGCCCGCTTTCATGGAAAAGCCTGGCAGAAACAGAAACGCGAGCAATTCGCTTTCGCTGAGTGTTTCAGCACTTTCCCTGGTTGCAAGTTGCCGGGCGACGACGGTCTCGCGCAGCTTCGAGAGCTCTATCCCCCTGCCGTCGTCCACCACGGCTATCTGCAGCAGCCCGGCATTGTGCCTCGCTTCGAGCCTGATGAGCCCCTCTTCGGGTTTGCCCATCGCGAGGCGCTCCTCAGGCGGTTCAAGCCCATGGTCTACAGCGTTGCGCAGAAGGTGCCCCAAAGGGGCATCGAGCTGCTCGAGGATATCGCGGTCGATGCCGGTCGAGCCGCCTACGATCTCCAGTCGCACCCGCTTGCCAAGGGTACGACCGAGGTCGCGGATCATTCTCGCATAGTGTCGCACGCCGTCCTCAAAGGGCCGCATCCGGCTCGCCAACGTTTCGTCGTACAATCTGTTGGCAAGATCGGTCGCTTTCCGATCCACTGAATCCAACTCATCGAAACGCTCCGCCAGGAACGCTTGGCTCAACCGAAGCTTTCGCTGCGCTTCAGCCAGCGCCTCCACCACCGCCGCATCGTTTGAAACCGGCGGCAGCACTGCATGAAGATTGTCGAACGCACTTGCGAGGTCCGATTGAAGTCGCTTCAGCCGTAGCAGCCCGTCAGCGAATGGCCTGAGCCGCCGAGCTTCCATCAGCGACTCGCCAGCCAGCCCGAGCAATCGGTTCAGGCTGTCTGCCGTCACCCGAACCATTCTATCAGAGCCGATGCTGCCGTGGGCTTGCGGTACCGCCTCAACGAGGAGGTTCGCTGAAGAGGTCGTCGCCAGTTGCTCCTGGGCATGATCTGGAGTTGCGAAATCAGCTGCAGAATCTTGGGGCCCGGGCTTTGCCTGGGGGAGGGACAACCCCTCGAACTTCGCGAGAAAGGTTTCGACTTCTGAGTTGGCGCTCTCGCTCGATGATCCCGATGCGATCAATTTCAAAAGGTCAGAACCTTGCAGAAGCGCATCTATATGCTCCCGTCGCACCCTCAGATGCCCGCGTTGCGCTGCGACCAGGCAGTCTTCCATCGCATTTGCAACTTTGACTGCGGGCATCAGGTCGATGATGCGGGCAGCTCCTTTCAGAGAATGCGCGGCACGCATGCATGCTTCCAGAGCGTCGGCGGCGATAGGATCGCGTTCGAGTGCCAGAAGTCCAGAGGTTAGAGCCCGTGACTGCGTCTCCAGTTCGGCCTGGAAGAGGCTGAGCATCGAAACCTGGCTGAAGTCTTCATCTGTCATGCGATGCTCCGATCCAGCATCGTGAGCAGTTGTCGTGGATCGAGACAGCCAACAGCTCGTCCTTGCCATGGCAGCACGGCAACCGTAGCGGCCGACAGTGCCTTGCCAATCATGGCCGGAACAGCGAGAGTGTCGCGTTCCTGGTACCGATGTAAGCCGTGGATCTCATCAACCATAAAAGCAACCCGCTTGTCGCGCTCGCCTACCACGACAAGGCGGCGAAATACCTTGGTTCGTGTGCCTTGTTCCCCTTCCTTGCGCTCGTCTATCCCGAGCAATTCGGCCAGGGACAGGCAAATGAGCAATTCACCACGGACATTCGCAATGCCGAGCAGTGCACTGTTCCTGCGATGTGGAAGTGAATGAACGCGACGAGATTCAGCCACTTCATGAAAAATACCGACCGGAAGTGCCAGCCATTCCTCCCCCAAACGGAAGAGAACGGCCGTCTGCAGCGCGTCGCTGTCTGCCGAATCGATCCCTGCACGACCAGCGTTGTCAGGCCATTCGTCGCGAGATGCCGAGGGAGCTGCACGGTCGAGGAGGCGTCGTGCGACCTTCTTGTAGGTCGGGCAATTGCGGCAGTGGAGATGCTGCTCTAGTAGCGGACATGACTTGTCACCCCGTACGCCTATTTGCCGCCAGCAGTCGTTGATTTCGATCTCCTCCACCGGCTGAGCGATCCTTGTCGAAGCCGCCATCAACTGCCGCTCCTTTTCTGGACCCGACCCAGCCGGCCGGCCAGCGCCTCGGCGCCGTTATGGTCGCCTTGCTTGCTAAGCAGCAAGGCCAGATGGACAAGAGCTTCTCGATGATTTGGCGCGAGATAGAGCGCCTTGCGATAACTTTGCGCGGCTTCGGGTGCAGAACCATCCGCATCCTGGACGAGGCCCAGCAGGTAGAAGATTTCTGCGGAAGGACCGAACTCCCTGAGATGCGCCAGGGCGACCTCCTGTGCCTCCTTTACGCGTCCTGCATTGGCGATCCGTTCAACCGCGATGAGGCTTTCCGAGGCGCGTGCAAGCGGCTTGGCCGGAGCCTGCCCGCGGCCTTCATTGCCAATTGTCGGTCGGAACGGACGAAGAGGCTCGCTCTTGTTGACCTTAGGGCTTGGCGTCCGCACCGGGACGGCGGCCGAAACCTTCGGCGCCGTGGTCTTGACGGGCTCCGATTTCAGAAAGGCGAAGGCCAATGGCCATTCAGCGGAAAGAAAGCCATGCACCCTTGGAAGAGCTGCTTCCGCCGGACCGACCAGAAGAAGTCCATCTTTGGCCAGCAGGTCCTTCAGGCAGATCAATGCGCGATCCTGCAGCTCTCGATTGAAATAGATCAGCAAATTGCGGCAAAGCAGGATGTCATAGACCTCTTGCCCGAAAGGCGCGTGAGAACCGAACAAGTTTCCTACCATGAACCGAACCTGTTTCAGCACCCCAGCAACAGGCCGCAACCCGCCCTCGGCCGCTTCGAAATAGCGATCCTTGAATTCTAAATGGCTGCCGCGAAACGAATTGCGGCCATAGATGGCGTGTTCAGCCGTCGCGATATTGCGGCTGCTGACGTCCACGCCATCGATCTTGAACTCATGCGCCTCAAAGCCGGCATCGAACATGGCCATGGCGACCGAGTAAGCCTCTTCGCCGGTTGAACATGGCAGGCTCAGGATTCTTATCGGCTGAGCAGGCTTGTGCGCGCGCGCATGCCGCGCCAGCATCGTGAACGCTTCTCGGTCGCGAAAGAACCAGGTCTCTGGGATCACCACCGCATTGATCAGCTCCTGCAGCTCCTGCGAGGAACCGGCCAAGTGTTGCCTATAGGCCTGAGGGTTGGTTATCCGGCATGCTTCCATCCGTTCTCTGACCGCCTGACGAACCACTGTCGGACCAACGCTGGCACTGTCCAGTCCAATCGTTTCCGTCAGGAGCTTTTCTATTGCTCCGGTCATTGATCACCTATTGCCGCCTGGCGGAGCAATGCGGTACGAATCTCTTCCGAAAGCAGCGCTTCCACTTTGACCCACTGAATGATCTCCAAACCATCGGAAGCCACCGGCCCAAGATAGGGCGGGGTTCCTGGTTCCAGTCCGAACGGCGCGAAATCGGCCGGGTCTCGCTCGATCGTATCCGTCACCCGTTCCGCGATCAGCCCCAGCAGGCGTCGCTCGCCATCATCCGCCGGATAGCGCGTCACAACGATCCGGGTGCTCAACAGGCGCTCCGATGGTCGGCCAAGCGCAAGAAGGGTGACATCGATCAGGGGGATGGGTATTCCGTTATAGCTGACCAAACCCACCACACCAGTTGGCGCACCCGGAAGAACTTTCACGTCGATATAGGGCAGCACCTCTTCAATTTTGTGGACATCGATCAAGTAGCGATCCGGACCCATGTTGAAGGCGAGGAATAGCATTGTCACCTCCTACTGCCGGCTCGCTATGCTCGTAGCTTGAACCTCGATATGCTACTTCGCATGCCGCCTGAGACTTGATTGAGCTCGTCGATCGCGAGCGTCGATTGCTGAAGGGACTCGACTGTTTGCTGAGCTGCCTCGCTTAGCTGGGTTAGCGTGTCGCTGATCTGCCCCGCGCCGGTCGCCTGTGCTTGCATGCCTTCATTGGCGACTTCGAAACGTGGCACCAGCCCCTGAACCTGCTGAATGATCTCGAAGAGTTGCCCGCCGACCTGCTGGATGTCCTGCATACCCCGACGGACCTGCTCGGAAAACTTGTCCATGCCCATCACCCCGGCCGCGACTGCCGACTGGATGTCCTTGACCATTTGCTCGATATCGTAGGTGGAGACAGCTGTCTGGTCCGCGAGCCTTCGGATTTCCGTCGCCACCACTGCAAAACCCCGGCCATATTGGCCTGCCTTCTCCGCCTCAATGGAAGCGTTGAGCGACAACAGGTTCGTCTGATCGGCCACTTTGGTGATGGTCGTCACCACCTGATTGATGCTGCCGGCTTTCTCGCTCAGGATCGCCAGTTTGGAATTGATCGCGCCAGCCGCTTCCATGACCTGCTGCATGGTTTCTTCCATACGGGTCAGCCCCGCTTGCCCCCCGCCAGCCACGGCAGCGGTTTGTTCGGCAACTATGGAGACCTCGTTCATCGTGCGGACCAGTTCGTTTGATGTGGCGGAGATTTCCTTGGCTGTCGCTCGGATTTCTGTTGTGGTCGCTGCGATTTCAGTCGCAGTTGCCTGCTGTTGCTTGGAGGTGGCGGCGATCTCAGTTATCGACGTGCCGACCTGTATGCTGGACCTTTGAACCTGACCAATGAGGGTTGTGAGATCGTCCGCCATTGCGTTGAAGCCGTCGGCAAGCACGCTGAATTCGTCTCGGCGCCTCAGATCGAGCCGTTCGCTGAAGTCGCCTTGCCGCATCAATTGAACCGCGTCGACCAAACGGGTGAGCGGACCTGTAATGGCGCGAAACAGCTGGTAACCCAAAAGAAGGGCTAGCCCGAGGGCTATCAACAAGCCAACGCTCAAACCGACTTCGGCCGTTCTGACGATCGAGCTGATCCGCTGCGTCGCGCTGTTTGCCTCGCCTCTGTGATCCTCAACCATGGCCTGCAGAGCGGACTGCAATTTTACAAAGATCGGCTCTACTTCGTTCTTGATAGCTGGGCTTTCATTGGGAGTTTCACCTTTCGACAAGGCAGCCCGGCTTGTTTCCAGCACAGCAGTTTCAGCCAGACGGAATTGGTTGGCGAGTTGTTTGACGGCTGCATAATTCTGCTTGTCGATATCGGAGACGATCGTTGCCTCATAGTCGTCCATCGACCGCTGCACCTGGTTGCGATTGGTCGTGATCGCGTTTGCAACCGTGCTTCTGTCTGCCGGGTTGTCCTGAAGGGCATATTCCTGAAGCAGACTATGGGCCGCCATCTGGCCCGTCATGATCTCGGTACTGTGATAAAGGTCCGGAAGGATGCCCTTCTCGACCTCAGTCGCCTCCTCCCCCGCCTGAAGAAACCAGGCGTACGCGATGAGGGCTATCACGGACATGACCACCAGAACGGCTGCGAAACTGACGAGGATGCGGTGGCGTATTGTCAGACTCTTCATGGAACCGGTTCACCAATGGGGGGCATCGTGGGCTGCGCGACAAGCGCTCGTTCCGACATATTCGAAAAGGTGCGTCGAAAAGCGGTAGTCTGATGCTGAATGGTTTCTTTTCCGTTCCATAGCTAATGATGGCGAGGCGGCTCGCCAATCGGCGCCGCCAGAAGCGGTGGTCAAAGGACGACTGCCGTCCACGCACATCAGCCCGAGATCGGCTGGATGGCACGCCGCGTCAGGAGGAGCGTGGACGAGCTGCTTGAGGCCACGAATTGAATGACTGCTTAGGCCAGGTCGAGGCAAGAAAGCCGACGTCCTGCTTGCTGCCCCTAAGCTGCCAGGCGGGAACGCGCCTCATATCAGCCGTCCAGCATGATCGTCGCACTGAAAGCGGATCGCCGAAACCACATGTCGCAACTGGCCAGCGCGTAGATTGGCGCCGAGTACGGGTTCGACATGCGCAGGTGACGATAACTAAATGGCAAGCGCCCCCGCCTGAGGCCCCTCAGGACTAAAATGATCTTGAGACAGTTTCAAATGCGCATCCTCAAGCGGCGGCCGCCAACCGCACAAGGATGAGCACAACGTGACGAGCGCTCTGGAGCGTAGAGGGGACTAACCCGACAATCCCTTCCTTTGCGACATTGCGGCGGGGAAAAAGATTACGAGATGGAGCAGGCGTATTGCCAAAGGGGTCCAGCAGCGAGAGTTCGCGTTTTCCGCCTCGGCTGTGAACCCGCTTCCATTCGCTGATCTTGCTCAGGTCGAGGTCTACTTGCCATCGAGGGCTCATGTCCCAGCTCATAAGCAGGCGGTTCGGTAGGTCTCGGCCAGCACGGCCCGGTGGCACTCCTGGGGTCCACACCGCAGGTTCAAACTGACCACCGACCCAGGGTTCGAAGACCGTTCCCGATCGGAACACCGAGCAGATTGTGCTCGCTCTCCCTCAAGTTACTGAAATCTTCGTGAAGACATTGAAGGCGTCGCAAAGGACGCCTCGACAACGACGGAGTCGCTTTAAGGGCCCGGCCACCGGATGCTTAGATCTCGTTGACAAGGGGTGCTATGGGATCATAACGTACCTGATTGGTATAACAGGTATGCCACATGGTCGGAGTTCTGATCAAGCAGCGGAAGCTTTCGGACGAGGTGGCAGCGCACCTCGAGCGGATGATCCGAGAGGGAGAGTTGGCCGAAGCCGACCGTCTCCCATCTGAACGGGAACTCATGCGGCAGTTCGGGGTAGGGCGGCCTTCCATCCGTGAGGCCCTGCTGCATCTGAGCAAAATGGGCCTTGTCGAGATAAAATCGGGGGAGCGTGCCCGCGTCACTCGACCCACTCCTCAATTCGTGATCGACGCCCTTTCAGGGCCGGCTCGGCACATGATTTCGGCGCCGGGAGGGGTTCACGACTTCCAGAGCGCGCGGCTGTTTTTCGAGGTCGGTCTTGCCCGCAACGCCGCTGTGCATGCTACCCCGGAAGACGTTGAAAGCCTCAAGGAGGCGCTCGAACTCAACCGGCAGTCGATCGGCGATCTGGCGCGCTTCGAGCGCACGGACGTAGACTTCCATTACGTGCTGGCGGTAATCACCCGCAATCGGATCTTTACAGCTATTCACGCGGCGTTGGCTGAATGGTTGCTCGAACAGCGTCGCACCACATTGGCCAAGGGTGAAGACCGCAAGGCTTACCAGGCTCATCGCGAAATCTTCGAGGCCGTCGCCGCGCGCGATCCAGACGCGTCAGAGGCGGCCATGCGCAGCCATCTCGAATATGTGGCCAAGCGGTATCTGCAACTTGCGAGGCCCAAGTGATGACCGGATTTGTCGTCTGGGTCGATTTCCGCCTGAGGCCTGGTGCCCGGGACAGATTCCGTGAACTAGTCGACGCCAATGCGACCGCCTCGATGCGCACCGAGGCCGGCTGTCGCCGCTTTGACGTGACGGAGGCGCGCGGCGAACCGGATCGGGTCCTGCTCTATGAGATTTACGATAGCGAGGCCGCATTCGAGGACCACTGCCGCACCGCTCATTTCGACGAATTCAATACGCAGAGCGCGCCGCTCGTCGTGACCAAGTTGGTGACGACCTGCGACCTCGTTCTTGAAGCCACGCATTGAAGCGAACATAGGCGGATTGGCCCATTGGGGCAAACGGGAGGAAGTGCATGTCGGAGCCAAGTCTCAGGGCGTTAGCTTCTCACAGGCGGGTCAAGCTCGGTACGCTCGTCGCCGAGTTCGCCACGCCGGGAATCGGTCACATCCTGAAGTCCGCTGGCTGCGATTTCGTCTTTTTCGACATGGAGCATTCGGGATTTAACTTGGAAACGCTGAAGAGTGCGATCCGCTATTTCGAGGCGGCTGACCTGCCGGTCATGGTGCGTGTGCCATCGCAGGACTACCACTTCCTTGCCCGCGCCATGGACATGGGCGCCGAAGGCCTGATCGCGCCGATGGTGAGCAGCGTCGAACAGGCGCAGCACATCATCAATTCCATGAAGTACCACCCTGCCGGCGCCCGCGGCGTGGCGCTGCAGATCGCTCATGACCGCTACCGGCCAGGCTCGGTCGCTGATAAATTCGAGGCCGCCAACAAGCGCTCGACGTTCATCTGCCTGATCGAGACCGCCGACGGCGTCAAGAACATTGACGGCATCGCGGGACTGGACGGGGTCGATTGTCTGTGGGTTGGACATTTCGATCTGTCCGTCTCGCTCGGCATTCCTGGCGACTTCGCCCACCCCACTTTCACTGCTGCAATGGCCAAAATCGTTGCCGCCGCCAAGAAGCACAACAAATCGCTTGGACGCTTGGTGCCCAACGTCGCCCAGGGACACGAGTTCTACGCAAAGGGCTTCGATTTCATTTGTTATTCAGGCGACGTTTGGGTCCTGCACGACGCGATCGCCGACGCGGTTTCCAAGATCCGGGCCGGGTGCCAATAGGAGCGGAGGAGACGATGGACAGCGTGAAATTCAGGGTGGCGCTTTCCGGTGATTTCCGCAGGCCGGACGGCTCGCCGACCTACCCAGATTTCGATCTGGAGCCGCTGCGCAATGCGACAGCTGTCGAGATGGTGTTCCTGGAGTCAAACAGTCCGCTTCGCGCCGACCAACTTGAGGATTTCGATGCGCTGATCCTCCTCGCCCATCGTTTCGATGCCACGAGTGTGCCCAGGAGCGGCCGCCTGGCCGTCGTTGCCCGCTTCGGGGTCGGCTACGACACTGTCGACGTTGAGGCATGCACCGCAGCCGGTATTGCCTTGGTCATCACGCCCGATGGCGTGCGACGGCCCGTCGCCGTATCCGTCATCACCTTCATGCTGGCGCTGACCGGCAAGCTGCTGACAAAGGACGCGCTCACCCGCAAAGGGTCTGTTGGTTTTGAGAAGCGCTCCGAACATATGGGGGTCGGCCTCGTCGGGCGTACGCTTGGGTCGCTGGGCATCGGCAACATCGGTGCCGAGGTCTTCCGCTTGGCGAAGCCCTTTGACATGCAATTCATTGCCCATGACCCGTTTGCCGACAAGGGGGTCGCTGCCGACCTGGGCGTCGAGCTGGTAGGGCCGGAGGATCTGTTTCGCCGCGCCGACGTGCTGTCGGTGAGTTGCCCCCTGTCACCCCAGACCCACCACATCGTCAATGCCGAGCGGATCGCCCTGATGAAGCCGACAGCTTACCTGATCAACACCGCGCGCGGCCCGATCGTCGACCAGAAAGCGCTGACGCAAGCACTGCAGGAGCGCCGCATCGCCGGCGCCGGTCTCGACGTGCTGGAACAAGAGCCTCCCGACGCAGACGATGCGATCCTCAAACTCGACAATGTCATCCTGGCGCCGCACGCGCTTTGCTGGACCGACCAGTGCTTTGCCGGCAACGGTGCGGCGGACGTCAAAGCGGTAATGGAGGTGCAGCGCGGTCGCGAGCCGCGCGGCGTGGTCAATCGCGAGGTGCTTTCGAGCGAGCTGTGGAAGACCAGGCTGTCTGGGCTCGCCGCCCGCTTTGGAACCTAGGAGTGACACTGATTTTCGGCGCGCCGCCGCGGCCTGTTTGCGGCGACCTTACGGGAGGAAATGCTTGACCGCTGCGCCGGCGGACGAGTGAAGCAAAAGGAAAATGGGAGGACCAAGCACTATGAACGATCGTGAAAAACGTGACTTTCAGGCAGGTCTCGAAGCAGAGGTCGACGCCTTCATGCGCGGCGAAACCACCCGCCGAACTTTCATCACCCGCTTCGGTCAGATGACCGGCATGTTGGCCGTGTCCGGCCCGCTGCTGGGGATGATGACCGATTGGGCGCTGGCGCAGCAAACATTGGAATTGGCGGACGCCACGTCGCCGCTCGGCCAGGCGCAGGCCGCAGCCCTGAAAGCATCGAAGGAAGGGCCTGCGGACGGTTCCGCCTTTCGCGCGGCGGAGGCGGCCAAGGCGCATTCGGGCGTCACCCTCAACATGACCTACGAGGCTGGCCTGCAGGCACTCGACCCGCGCAATTTCAGTGGGCCGATGTGGGAGCAGCTTACCGGGATGAAGTCGAATGTCGTCGAGCTGTCGAACCCGGACCAGTACTCCAAGGCGGTCGCCGAGCACATCGCCGGCTCGGGTGCCTATGACGTCCTCGACATCTCGCCGGCCTGGACGCCGTCGCTTGCCGATGGCGGCGTCATCGCCCCGCTAGACGACTACATCGCCAAATACATGAACCCGGCAGACCTCGAGGACTATCATCCCCTGTACAAGGCGCTGCCGACCTACAAGGGCAAGATCTGGGGGTTCTTCGACGACGGCGACATGTTCGCTCTCTACTACCGCAAGGACATTTTCGAGGATCCGAAAATGATGGAGGCTTACCAGGCGAAGTTCAACGCCAAGCTTGGGCCGCCCAAGACATGGGAAGAATATGCCCAGATCGCCCAGTTCATCACCGACCAGATGGCGCCAAAGGTCTATGGCGCGGGACATTTCCGCAAGGCGGGCAGCCCCGGCAATCAGTTCGACTTTCTGCAGCAGTACCGGGCCAACGGCGGAAAACTCTTCGGCGACGACATGAAGGCAGGTTTGGTTTCGGATGCCGGCGTCAAGACGCTGACAAACATGCTCGCCGCAAACAAGGCCTCGATCCCCGGCAACAACGAGCTCGACGCCGTCTCCTTGTGGGCGGCTTTCCTGACCGGCAAAGTCGCGATGATCTATTCCTGGCCTCCTAGCGGCCGTATGGCGGCGAACTATTCGCAGTCGGCCACGGCAATCAACTTCATTCCGCAGTCCCAAATCGCCGGCAAGGTCGGCTATGCCGTGGTTCCGGGAAATCCGGAACATGCCACCGGCTACAACAAGGCACTGTCGGCCGACTCGCCCAACCCTGAGGCGGCGTATCTGTTCATGCAGTGGGTATGCTCGCCACCCGTCTCGCTGGCACGTTGCATGCTGCCCTACGCGCTACGCGACCCGTACCGCATCTCGCACTTCAAGTCCGAGCTCTACGGCGCGCTCTTCCCGAGTGCCAAGGAGTACCTTGCCAACCTCAACAACTCGGCAAACGTCGGTCTGCTCGACCCGATCATGCCAGGCGCGCAGGACTACTTCTTGAGCATCGATCGCATGTGCACGGCGGTGTGGGCTGGTGCGGATCCGAAGGCGTCGCTTGAAACGGCGGCCGCCGAGTGGAACGAGACGACCGACCGACTGGGTGTGGATTCGCAGAAGGGCTTCTACACCGAGTTCTTGAAACTGCCTGGCGCCACCGCCGACAACACGGTGGAAAAACTTGGCATGGCGGTCACCCTCTGAAGGGAGGCGGACTCTCTGGAGCAATTGGTGTTGCGGGCGCTTGGCTCGCAACACCTCCCCGCTAAGCGGCGATTGGATACGCCTATGCAGCCCACAGCCACGATCCGCCATTTGAAGGCCGCCGGCGCACCGCCCCGGCTGTCTGCCTTTGCCCAATGGGCTGACCGTCATTTCAAGTGGCTGCTGGTCGCCCCCGCTGTGCTGCTGATATTGGCACTGTCGATCTATCCGCTTCTGTTCTCGCTGGTGGTATCCTTCATCAACTACGACTTCCAGGTGCCGGGCCACGCCTTTGTCGGATTGAAGAACTTCGAGCGGGTCGTGTTCGATCCCGTAGCACGTTGGTCGCTGTTGCTGACAGCATCGCTGTCGGGCATCAGCGTCGCTATAGAGTTCGTTCTCGGCCTCCTGGTGGCGCTGACAATGGTGCGCAGCTTTCCGGGCCGCGGTGTGATCATGTCGATCCTGATCGTGCCGCTGTTCATCAGCCCGGTCATCGTTGGCCAAGCCTGGACGCTGCTCTTACAGCGGCCTTTTGGACCGACCAACTGTGTCCTGACGCAACTATTGGGGCAGGAGGTTACGATCGGCTGGATGACGGAGCGCCCGTGGCTCTACGTCTCGCTGATCATCGCCGATGTCTGGCAGTGGACGCCGTTCATGTTCGTCATCCTGCTCGCCGGGCTGACCGCAATCCCACCCAATCTCTATGAGGCGGCAGAACTCGACGGCGTCAACGCCTGGCAGGTTTTTTGGGCGATCACGCTCCCGCATCTCGGGTCGATGATGCTGCTGGCGCTGACCTTCCGTCTGCTCGACGCAATCCGTATGTTCGATACCATTTTCATCATGACAGGGGGTGGCCCAGGAACACAAACCTACACGGCCTCCTATTATCTTTATACCATCGGCTTCACGCAGTTTCATCTGTCGCAGGCAACAGCAGGAAGTTGGCTGTTCCTGATCTTTACGGCGCTCATCGTGACGTTGCTGGTGCGTCGGCTCTTGAAGGTAGAACCGGTCTGATGGCCGCCGTCGCGCCCGCCCGCCGCAGGAAACGCCGGTCGTTGCCGATCGGCCGAATTCTGCTGCTGGGGTTCTTCCTGGTGTTCGTGATGTGGCCGCTCTACTGGATGTTCAACACCTCCATCAAGCCCAGCGACGACTACCTCACCGTACCGCCTGTCTGGTTCCCCGCCGCTCCGACGCTTGTCCACTACAAAGCTGCGCTGTTCGCCTATCGTGGTCTCGACGGGCTCATCAACAGCCTGATTATTTCGCTTTCGGCCACGGTGCTTTCGGCACTGATAGGCACGCTGATGGCCTATAGTCTGGCGCGCTACGACACGGGCGGCCGGCATCTGTCCTTCTGGGTGCTGTCGCAGCGCTTCCTGCCCCCGATCGGCATTGTCCTGCCGGTATTCCTTATCTACCGCGGCGTTGGGCTGTACGATACCCATATCGGGCTGATCATAGCTTACACGGTCTTCACGCTGCCGGTGTCCGTTTGGATGATGTTTGCTTATTTCCGCGGCATGCCGAAGTCGATGGAGGAGGCGGCCCTCGTCGATGGCTGCACGAGATGGGAGGCGTTCTGGCGCGTTGCCGTGCCGCTGGCAGCACCAGGCATTGTCGCGGCGGCTGTCTTCGCCTTCATTGCATGCTGGACGGAGTTCTTCTTCGCTCTGATCTTGACCAGCCGAACTGCCTTTACGCTGCCAACGGTC
Source organism: Mesorhizobium sp. M0001 (assembly GCF_040324255.1). Lineage (NCBI taxonomy): Bacteria > Pseudomonadati > Pseudomonadota > Alphaproteobacteria > Hyphomicrobiales > Phyllobacteriaceae > Mesorhizobium > Mesorhizobium sp. M0001. Next base: position 50,635 of record NZ_JAMYVS010000005.1, on the reverse strand, counting down.
TTCCGCGCCTTCATCGGCTTCCAGGGCGCGCAATACGGCGAAGCCGCGGCCCTTGCCATCGTCTCCCTTGTGCCATCGATCGCCCTTGGAGTGCTTGCTCAACGACATCTCGTGCGCGGGCTGACGCTCGGCGCCGTTCGCGGATAGGAAGGGAAGGCATGGCCGAAGTCAGAATTACCGGCTTGCACAAGCGCTACGGCGCGTTCCATGCCGTGCGCGGCATTGACCTCCACATCCGCGACGGCGAGTTCACTGTCCTGGTTGGGCCCTCCGGTTGCGGCAAGAGCACTCTGCTGAGGACCATCGCAGGACTGGAGGAGAGCTCACAAGGCACGATCGAGATTGGCGGCGAGGTGGTTAATGATTTCCGGCCGCGCGATCGCGACGTGGCAATGGTGTTTCAAGATTATGCGCTCTATCCGCATATGAACGTGGCCAAGAACATTGGCTTCGGCCTCAAGGCTCGCAAGATGCCGAAGCCAGAGGTCGAGGTGCGCGTGGCCGAGGCGGCACGCATGCTTGGGATCACTCCGTTGCTGGGGCGTTTTCCGCGCCAATTGTCCGGTGGCCAACGCCAGCGCGTCGCCATCGGCCGCGCCATAGTCCGCAACCCCCGCATCTTTTTGTTCGACGAGCCGCTGTCCAACCTCGACGCACAACTCCGCGACGAAATGCGCGGCGAAATCAAACGCCTTCACCAGGACATTGCGACAACGATGATCTACGTCACCCATGACCAGATCGAAGCGATGACGTTGGCTGACCGCATCGTGCTGATGCGCGACGGGTTGATAGAGCAGCAGGGCGCGCCACTCGAGTTGTTCGAGCACCCGGCCTCAACGTTCGTCGCTGGGTTCCTGGGTTCGCCGCGGATGAGCTTCCTGCCAGGTACCCTTGCCTTGGACGCAGGCGCCGCTGCCATCCGGCTCGCGGATGCACTGCTGCCTTTAGCGCGCGGCAGGGGGCTGAAGGGCGTCGCGGACGGACAGCAGGTGCTGCTCGGGTTGAGGCCAGAACACCTCACTCGTGCGCACACTGCAACGCCGGAGCAGGGCACGTTTCGCTATGAGGCAACGATCGACCTGCTGCAGCCGACCGGCTCGCGCAGTTACGCGACATTCCGACTGGCCGGCGTGCCGGTGATGGCTGAGCTGCAGGCGCACGATGTCAGCCGTCCGGGCGAGAAGCTTGCGATCGACATCAACATGAACCGGGCCTCGATCTTCGACGCCACGACGGAGCGCGCAATTTGACCTCGGCAGCTTCCCTGGCAGTCCGCTTGTGTGGCACCGAAGAGCTCGAGGCACCGCTGCGCACACTGCGCGCCGGATCCTTGTCGGTCGCGTTCGACAATGGGGCGTTGCGTTACATCCACGTCGGGACGATCGAGATCTTGCGCGGAATCTCGTTTCTTGTACGGGACGAAAACTGGGGAACATGTACCACCGTTCTCGATGATCTCCGGATCGACGAGAGGCCGGATGCGTTCGCCATTGAATACCGTGCAACATGTGCCGCAACATCCGGCCGCCTGATTTACCGGGCGCGCGTCTCAGGCAGTGGCGATGGTGCGCTGTCGTTTGTGGCGGAGGCAGAGCCCGAGACTGACGTTTTGACGAATCGGACCGGCTTCGTCGTCCTTCATCCGATCGAGGGCTTAGCCGGCAAGCCGATAAAGGTGCTGCATGAGGATGGTCACGACGAGCTATCGTTCTTTCCGGACCACATCGATCCAAAATGTCCGTTCACCGACATCCGGGCGTTGTCGCACGAGATCGCGCCTGGGATCTGGGCGACATGCACCATGGAGGGTGATGCCTTTGAGATGGAGGACCAACGCAATTGGTCTGACGCCTCCTATAAAACATATGTCCGCCCTCTGCGTCGCCCGTGGCCTTACAGACTGCCCAGGGGCCAGAAATTCACGCAGGCCGTCCGGCTTCACGTGTCAGGAACGCTCCCTGCCGGGACGTCTGAAAATCGCAATCCACTCATCAACCTGACCATCGGCGGACCGGTCGGCCGAGTGCCCCGCACTGGCGTCGGCGTCGCCGCCGACGAGGCAAAGCACGCGCTCGAAACCCCCGAGCTCCTACGACGAATGGCTCCCCAGTGGATGGTCTGCCAGGTCGATCTCCGGATCGCACACGGCCAGGACGAACTAGAAAGCTACGCCGCGCTCGCACGGCTGACCGGCGCTGGCGTGGTCCTCGAGATTGTCACCAAGGGCACGCGCGATCCATTCGGCGAATTGGCGCCGGTCGCGGATGCTGTCCACTCACTCGGCCTCAAACTAGAAGCTGTCTCCGTATTTCCGGCGCAGGACATGACATCCGTACAGCCGGGAGCACCGTGGCCGACTATGCCCAGCTTCCACGAAAGCTACTCCGCTGCTCGCCGGGCTTTCCCAGGCATCGCGCTGGGCGGCGGCATGGCCGCTTACTTCACCGAACTCAACCGCAAGCGTCCGCCAGCCGAAGCGCTCGACTACGTGACCTTCACCACCTGTCCAAGCGTGCACGCCGCAGATGATGTCTCGGTGATGGAGACACTTCAGGCAATCCCCCATCTAATCCGCTCCGCGCATGCTTTCATGGGGGAACGCTTGCCACTGCGTATCGGTCCCATCCAGCTCGGCTGCCGTGAGAACCCATACGGAAGGAAATCCACTGCGCCGAATGAAGCGAACGCTCGCGTCTGTCTATCGCGCATTGATCCTCGTCAGCGCGGGCTGTTCAATGCGGCTTGGACTGTCGGATATTTCGCGGCCTGCGCTCGCGAAGGAATCGAGGCCGTCGCGTTCGGTGACTTCGCTGGCCCCTTTGGCCAAATCCATAGGAAGGCTGATTTCGTGCAGCCATGGTATGACCAGCAGGATGGCCCAACGGTCTATCCCGCTTTCCATGTCTTGGCTGGTCTCTCAAAGCTCGGCGGAGCCACCTTGCTGTCCGTAGGAACTTCCGGCTGTGACGGCGTCGTGACGATCGCGGCTGAAAAAGATCGCCGCGTGACCCTGTGGGTCGCTAACCTTACCGCCAAGACGCAATCTGTGCGGCTTTCGGATTCGCCGAGCAGCGCCCGCATTGCTCTTCTCGGCGCCGAGCAGTTCGAGCGGGCGGCAACCGATCCCGACTTCATGGAAAGTTCCGCAAGACCGCTGGATGATCAAAGCATCTCGCTTGGCGCCTACGCCGTCGCGCGAGTCGACCTCGATCGATCGTCTTAGGCCTAGCCGATGTTCGCTGTTTGGCCAAACCCCCGTCAAAGATGAGGGTGGTAGTTCCATACTCTAAGGCAGCGCGTGGGATCCATCTCGCTTATACGTTCTACTATCGCCACGGCGACCAGGCTCGCCAGGTTCCGCCTGCCGAGACGCGAAGTTTTGAGGCCGCTCGCGCCGAAGCGATCCGTTGCGTAATCGGCCTGTTGGCTGATCTGGGCGATGACGATATGACCGGATGGTTAGTGCGCATGCGCGATCAGGCAGGCAACGAGCTTTGCACGATCAGCGTCTGCGAGGCCGAAGCCGCACCGCAAAAAACGGAAACAAGCCGGTTAGGCAGCACCGCTCACGTCTGTGTCGATACGCCAGCCCTTATTCAATTAGATCGTCGCCGGTCGGAACTTTTGTGATGTTGAGCCCTTGTCCATTGAACAGTGGAGGTACCAATGGCTAACCTAGGAAAATTGGCGATCGCGATGCTCGGCGTCTTGGCATACCAAAATCGCGACAAGATCGGCGACATGATCCGTGGAGCGGGCGATCGCAACCCAAATGATCCGCAAGGCGGGATTCTGGATCAGCTTTCAAAAGGCGTTTCGGGGACCGCGCTTGGCGATATTCTCGACCGGTTCAGAGGGGCAGGCGCCGGATCGAAGGTCGATTCATGGGTAGGCACCGGGCCGAACGAGCCGATCCAGCCAAGCGAGGTGGAAGCAGCCATAGACGAAGACACCCTGACTTCCCTCTCGATGCAGACCGGCCTATCGCGCGAGGAGCTCATAAGCCGGATCACGCGAGATTTGCCTGAGGCCGTCAGCAAGATGACGCCTACTGGTGAATTGCCCGTTGAGGCGCCGAAAAGCTCCGGTGAGACGACCTTGCTCGACGACGTGCCATCGCACAGGACGCAAGCGAATTCAGGCGGTCAAAGCGATATCTAAGGTGACGGCTATCCATCAGGGAGAGATACTAAATCGTACTGGCGCGCGAGTTGGCATGATCGGGCAGGGCGGTCACGGTGGTCATACAGCAAACGTACTTGCCGAGTTGGATCTATTGGCCGCGCTACTCGATTCCCGCTGGCGCATTCCAGGCACATCAATTCGTTTTGGACTGGATGCGCTCGTAGGTCTGGTTCCCGTACTCGGAGATGCGGCGACGGGCATTGTCTCGGCCTACATCGTCTTGCGAGCTCGAAACGTCGGTGCCGGAAATGGGTTGGTCGCCCGCATGCTAGGCAACGTGCTGCTGGATACGCTCGTAGGAAGTGTCCCAATTCTCGGCTCGATCTTCGACGTCTATTTTAAGGCGAACAATCGCAACATCACTCTGTTGCGCCGTCACATCAACAAGTGAGGCGGATAACCAATCGTCGCGATGCAATTCTTCTAAAAGGCTCGGAACCGACAGGGGCGCTGGGGCTTGAGTCGCGATTCCTGGAGTCGCGAGCATATGACCAGTGCCATTGACCGGCTTTCGTTCATCGAGTTCCAATCGCCCACACTGGTCGAGAAAGCTCCCGAAGGCGGAGATTGGCTTCACGAGATCAAATATGACGGCTACAGGACGCAGCTGGTCGTTGAAGGCGGAAAGGCGCGAGCATTCACGCGTCGCGGCTACGATTGGTCCCACCGTTACAAGAGGATTGTTCAGGCCGCGGCAAGCTTGCCGGTCAAATCCGCTATCATCGATGGTGAAGCTGTCGTCCTGGGCGACACCGGTCTGCCGGACTATCAAGCCCTGGAACGTGAGCTGGGCAACCCAAGTTCGCTGCGGATGACTCTCTACGCTTTCGACCTCCTGTACCTCGATGGCCGTGATCTACGGGAACAACCGTTAGTGAAGCGCAAGGCTGCGCTGAAGAAGCTGCTGACCGAAACCGAGCCAACCCTGACTTATGCCGAGCATCTGGAGGTGAACGGCAAGGATATGTTCGACCATGCCTGCCGGATGGGCATAGAGGGAATCGTATCGAAGCGAGCGGATGCTCACTACCGCTCGGGCGTCCAGACCAGTTGGGTCAAGGTCAAATGTGTCAAGAGCGACACTTTTCCAATCGTGGCTTTCGTCGACAAACTTGGCGCGCAGCCGCGCCGCATCGCATCGTTGTACATCGGCAGGCGAGAGGGCGACCGGCTGCTTTATGCCGGGAAGGCCCAGACCGGCTATACGCTGGACGCAGCCCGGCGCGTTAGGGAGCGGCTTGATCCGCTTGTAATCGCCAAGTCACCGCTGTCGGAGCCGATCAAGAAGCCCAAGGCGACATGGGTCAAACCAGACGTTCTTGCCGAGGTACAATTCAGTGGCGTGTCTGACCGCGGCATCTTGCGGGAGGCGGTCTTCAAGGGACTACGCGAGGATCTTAAGGCAATCCCGCCCAAGCCTCCATCGCCCTCCAAGCGGAGGTCGGAAGGACAACACGGCGTCCCGCGCGAGAACATTCTCCAGCTGCTACCCGATGCGGTTGCACCTTCCAAGGAAGGGCTGGCAGACTATTGGCGGCGGGTCGCTGATCAAGCTCTAGTTCATCTGGTTCGGCGACCGCTGAAGCTGGTCCGCCACGCCTCCGGCGCAACCTTCTATCACAAGGGACCGCTACCTCGGATACCGGCGTCCGTGCACCAGCTCGGGGTTCAAAAGCGCGAAGGCGGCGAAGGCATTCGGGTATGGATAGATGACATGGATGGTCTGCTTGGCTTGGTCGAGATGGATGCCGTTGAGCTTCATCCTTGGAACGCGACGATTGACGACATCGAAAATGCGGACCGGCTCGTCCTCGACCTCGATCCCGGAGAAGGCGTCCCATGGGACGCTGTTATCGAGGCCACGCTGGCGCTACGGGGCATCTTGGAAGCGGCAGGCTTGGAGAGCTGGCCAAAGGTCACCGGCGGCAAAGGCATCCACTTGATGGCCCAGCTCGTTGCGAAGGTGACCCATGACAGCGCCCGGAAACTGGCCAAGTCGCTCGCCCACCGTCTGGTTGATACCGATCCTGACCGATACCTGTTGTCAGCTGACCCCGCAGCTCGAGGAGGCCGGATCTTTCTCGACTATCTCCGCAACGGACGGGGCAATACCGCAATAGGCGCTTTTTCCCCGCGAGCGCGGCCCGGCTTCCCAATTGCCCACCCGGTCACATGGAAGCAAGTCGAGGCGGGCATCCGGCCAGACGTTTTCACGCTCGCGCAGCCTTTCAGACCCGCTCGTCGAAAAGCCGCGTGATACGTCGCGACCATCAGCCGATATCAGCCCGTTTCTTGCCTCGCGTTCGAGCTTCTTCCGGTCGTTGCCGTGTTCTCTGATTAGCTCGCGGACCTGTTCTGGCGTGATACGATGCTGTTTGGCGAAATAGCGAACCTCATAATCTTCATCGACTGATACACGGTTGTGATCTCGAAAATCACGCTTGCTCTTATCGTCTGCCATTATCTTTCCTCCTGATCAGAGAAACAACGACCGACGTTGTATGTTCCCGGCCCCTCACTGGGGCCGCAGCCATTGCGAAGGTGATCTGGCGAAAGTTGGTTGGCCGAAGGCGAGGGTGATTTCGTTTGCTGTTCGGGATAGCTGACCGTTGATCGAGCCTGCCTGCGGGCCTCTTGGTTTTTACGACGCCAGTAGGAACCCAGACGGGTCGCAGATGATTCAGATGCGCATCCGGGCTATCAACGAGGATCTTGAGCAAAATGGCGGGCAGTGACCACGAAGGCGACAAAGCTGCGCTCCGGGAAAGCCCAAAGTTTCGTCTACGACGCATGACCCGGGTCACAGTGCCGAGGCACGAGTTGGACTTCATCACAAGGTCGGCCGCATAGACCACGCCGGAGCTCTCGCAATGTTGCAGAGGCATATGGGAGCTCGAGAGGCGGTCTTTTCGGAACTGATGGCTCGGCCAGAGCGCTAGACCAGCCATGTCTCGCCTTTCTTGGCGCCTCGATCAAAAACTGGAGGCCAAGAGTGGTCTTTCCAGAACCTGGTTTCCCTTCGATGAGATGGGAGCGGTTCCAGGCGGAGCCGCCACGAAGAATGTAGTCGAGCGCGCTAACTCCAGTTGCGATCGCTGAGGCGTCCTCTCTGTCCAACTAATCCCCGATGTAATTTCGAGAACCAGATAACGACGGGCACCTTTGGCGGTTCCACGTCTCTCGGTGAGCGCTCTTGTCGTGAGACTCACGAAAAGGCGACAGGAAACGCGGAAAAAAAGGCGCCGTACCTCTCGGAGCCCTTTTTCAAGTTCACTTTGGAACCGGCAACCTACCAGCCTTGCCGGCCATACCAGTCATCGATGTCGCGCTGAGCGCGGTCCTTCTCAATGCCGTAGCGCTCCTGAATCTTGCCTTCCAACTGATCGCGGTTACCGGCAATACGGTCCAGATCATCGTCTGTGAGTTTGCCCCACTGTTCCTTGACCTTGCCCTTTACCTGCTTCCAATTGCCTTCGACACGGTTCCAGTCCATGGCACCTATCCTTGTTTGTTTCGGACTGAGAAAAACGCCGTCAGGCTACCGGAGTTCCCGTCAAGTTTGAGCAGATCGACCCATCGAAGCGTGGCGAGGTAGGCGGCCCGAAGCAACCCGCTCTGGAACGCGATGATGGCTTGCCGCGCCGGCCGTGTTCTCCACCGTCTTGGCCACAGTCGCTCGCGAGACCGGCTTCGTTGGACAAACACCGACAGGGATAGCATGAAGCCAACTATGCTGCGTTCGTCATCCAAGCCTGGCGTCAGATACTAATTCTTGCTGTTGGGAGCCATGTTCCCTGCGGCTTTTGCCCTGAAGCGCCTTACCCGGCTGCGTGTGCCGCAGCTCTCATCGGAGCACCACCGCCTGCGCCCGCCACGCGAGGTGTCGATGAAAAGCCAACCGCAGTTCGGCCCGGTGCACTCGCGCACGCGGCGGCGGTCATTCCTGGACACCAAAAACTCGGCTGTCTCAAAGGCCACGCGGTGGCCGATCGTGTTCAGACTGGCTGCGTCGGTCCACTGCCAAGCGAGGCGGTCGCCGGACGGGAAAAGCGAGCGCTTCGGCAGGGCTAGGGCGACTGCATCGCGCACGATTTGCAAGGCATCGTCCGGCACCCGGGCGCCTGCCGCCTCGGCCTGGAGAGCCGCGTAAACGGCCTCGCGCAAAATCTTGGCCTTTTCCAATGCCGCCTCCGCAAGGAGCGGGCGGGCGGAAGCCTCCACGAGCAGTGCTCGCGCCTCATCGACGTCGATCAAATCGGCACGTCCAGCCCAGACGACCAGGTCGGCATAGGTCTGCAAGAGGTCTGGCCCCCATACATCGCGTCGCGCGTCGACCGTGTTGACGAAGTCCAGGCAGGCGTGACCGCCAACCATGCGCATGTCGACGATAGTCTTCGCAAAATCCATCCCGGAAACATCGGTTTGCGGAACCGTATTGGCAAGAGGCCGTTGTAACGAAATAAACGTCTTTTGGCCGTTACAACGAACCAACAACGACCCGGCGAAGGCTGCTTCCGATGAACCGCAACACAGCGACATTTCTGGTTTTATGTGTGATCTGGGGCACCACGTGGATCGGTATCAAGGCAGGGATCGCCACCGTGCCGCCTCTGATGTTCGCAGGCACGCGTTTTACAGTAGCCGGCTTGCTGATCCTCAGTGCGACGCGCTTAAGGGGCGCTGCTCTACCACGGGTGGCGAAAAGGAACTGGCCGCGCCTTTTCGTTGTTACGTTGTTCATGATTCCGCTTTGCTATGGCCTACTCTTTTGGGGCATGCTCTATGTCGATACGGGCACCGCGGCTGTTCTTGAGCTTTCGCTGACCCCTGTCACGCTGCTTGGATTTGCGTTGCTTCTGGGGGACGAACGCTATGACGGCCGCAGGCTTTTTGCGATTTTGCTCGGTGCGGCCGGTCTGTGCATCCTGTTCGGGCCCGAGGCCTATGCTGGTTGGACACACGCAGACCAGCAGGGCAGGGGGCTCCGGCTGCTGGCGATGACAGCGGTGGCGTCGGCAGCTGTAATCTATGCATGGGGTTCGGTGCTCGCGCGGCCGCTTCTTGAGGTATATTCATCGGACTTCATCGCCGGCTTCACCACCCTTTTCGGGGGCGCATTCCTAATTCTCATCTCACTCGTTGTGGAGCCAGGCGCGGCCGCGGCTCTAAAAGGCGATTGGGGCTGGCCGGCCTGGGTCGGGTGGCTGTTCCTCGTGCTGTTTGGTTCGTTCATAGGCTACACACTTTTTATCCGGCTCCTGCACGAAATCGGCGCCTCGCGCGCCGGAGCATTTGCCTTCGTCTCACCCGTGATTGCCGTCGTGCTTGGCATGATCACCTACGGCGAGGAGGTTAGCCTGATCGACATCATCGGCATGGCTATCATGCTCTTCGCAGCGTTTCTTGCGCTACGCGAGCGCAAACAGGAAACATCATCCGCTTCCCCGCCGTTGATTCCACGCTCCGCGCGGGCCGTGGCAGAACATGAAAGACGGCGCGCGCATCCAGCCGCCAATCAGCCTTGAGATGAAAAAGCACAAGGTTCTCGTCTATGCGAAAAGAGCGCTCTCCCGGCAGCGTATCCCACCTACCACCGGCGGCGAGGAAAGCTCCAGCTCATATGACAACACTAGTCGGCGAGGGCTTTTGCCGAGTTGCTGTCAAGATTGCAGGCGGGATTTGATGGAAAAATCGCGAGGCTGCAATCAGCGACCTATTCGTTCCGATGGCAATGCAGGCTATCCGCCAACACGTCGACAGACTGTCAGCCGCATCGCTTCAGTTCGGCCACCTGAACCCCGAGACGGAATGCCTGACCATCGGCATAAGAACGTGCATAGCTTTCGGCTTCGAACGGAAACGTCAGGGTGCTGCCGTAGGCGTTGACGCGGACCGTCCACTTCTTGTCGCGAACGAGTTCGACCGAATTGTCGGGCGACGTCATGATTTCCTCCGGCACCAGCAAGGCGGAGGCACGGATAGCGTCGCGAAGGTTGTTTGAATGCAAACAATCCGACACGCTCATGTCGCTTGTTCTATACGCCTCGACTTTCTCTCAATTGGCGTAGCGCCACGGCTGCAATGTTGGTGGCGCTAAGTCCCCTAGCTGCCAAGACCGTTCCCATCGCGTGGGTCCCCTTGCGGCCTCACGCAGCGACCTTTCTGAACCCAATCGCCGAGATCGTCAGCCCGCAGTGTCATCGAGAGAATAGCCGGCAAGCCGCACGGTGCGAATGGCAACTCTGCGACAACTGCTTCAACAACTTTCGCGACTGGCTCATGTGAACGTCGACCACCTGGGCGCTCACACTGGCTTTCTGCGACCGGCCAGCTGCGATGAATTCATCACGGCTGATCACCTTTCAGGATCCTCGAGCATGTGGCGCACCAACTTGAACTCGATCGGCCCAAGAGGAATCTCCCCCCGGTGCTGTAAACACGGTGGTATCGAGCTCCATCTCGACGTCGCGATATGTCAGTGGTCTGCGCTTCTGCGCCAATTTCGTGACGGTAGCCCAATCGCGAGCCTTCGCAGGTGGTCGAGGAGCTATTGCGGCGCAAATGGTCTGATGAAGCGTTCATCGACCCCGGGCTGCAACAGCCTGTGCTGACCTTCAGCGCCTGGGGATATCAAGGCGACACAGGGCGGGGAATTGGTCCGGGCATCCCGCTACAGCCGGCCGCTCCCGTCGCCAGCTCATTGTCTGGCCGACAGTCCAGCACAATTCCCACGCACCGGCCTTTTCGCGGCAAGACCTAGCGCGTCATCGATCGAGCGGGCCAGCTTGCTGCCGAAACCATCCACCTGCAGAATGTAGCCTCGGAGCAGGTAGAACTCCGCATCCTGCGAGGGAGATGCACCGGCCGCGGCTCCGTCGAACTCAGCGAGGGAAACGGAAGTCAGCTCTTCGCAGTTCAACTTCGAGAGCAGACGTTCCTGGATTGGCCTTGGCACATTTGTCAACGGTCGATTCCAATGGCTGTCAAAGAGTACGGCGCGACATTGAGGCGCCAGCGAACCAGCTCGAAACCGGTCGAGCTAGTATCCGGGCCGGGTCAATCCGAGACAATTTCGTAGTGAAGAAGCTGGGCTTCGTCGAGGGCCGACTTCACTCCAGGCGAGATGACGCCGGAGCCGAAGAGGATAATATCTTCACGGCGTACGAATACTTCATGGCCGAGTCCCATGGACACAAATGTGCCCGAAGAGCTTCGTTCGAGAAGCCGAGCTCTGCCATTCAATATGGTGAAGGCGGCGTGGCGCCTCGATACCCAGGGCCGCTCGACGATGATATCGCATTCCGCCGATCTGCCGATTGTCACGGATTCGCCGTTTCGACAGGATCGCAGCTGATCTCTGTAGCGGATGACCAGATGAATCTGCCGCGGCAGGACCGAGCGTCTATCTGTAGTGGCGCCATGGCTGGTGATCTGCGTACCGGGGGCCCCATCGTCGCTCCACAGGGTATAGACATCGAAGAACTCTTGCTTCCCCTTCAAGGCCATTTTGTCGAGGAGCCGCAGGCCCTTGCGGCTTCTCGGGGAAAGGGCTTCGCAGAAGCTCTGGCTGATCAGCACCTCTCCGGGGTTCGCCGTGGTGGACAACCTTGCAGTGACATTGACAACGTCACCGAATATCGCGCCCCGCGCGCGAATGACCGCCCCGAAATGCAATCCGATACGGGCGCTCAACGGCCCTTTAGTCAGTTGATGGGTAATTTGGCAGACGGCCCTCAGCGCCATTTCCGGGCTCTCGAAGAGGCTGAGTATGTCATCGCCTTTCGAATAAATGAAATCACCACGGTGCTTGGCGACAATCTCGCGCATCGTGTCCAGGCAATCCGAGACCTGCTGTAGAGCGGCATCGTCTCCGATCCGCTCATAGAGCGGCGTGCTGCCCACGACATCAGCTAAGAGGACTGCGGCAAGAAGCGTCTCCTGATCCATCGATCTCGTGTCCGACCCGAAAACTCAGCGTGCGTGTATAGCACACGAGGTCGCCTGCAACATATCTGCTCGAGCGCCTTGGATCGGTGCGATGCTTCAGGTGATCGTGGCGGGTTGGACGGGCGTATGCCATTCGTCGGCTTCGTGCCGACATCCAGAACCCTCTTCGCCCCAATCGTTCGCGACCTCGGTGCTATGAGTGGACTTGGTCTTTTTAGGTTCGGAAAGGCTGAACGAGTTGCAACGAGCGACGCCCTTCTCATGCACCATCAACCACGACCCGATCTCGTCCCTCCGACTTCGCGCGGAATAGTGCCAGATCGGCGGCTTTGACGAGATCATTCGGGCTCTCGTTCGTATTTGGGACCGGTGGCGACGCCAACGCTGTGCTTTGCGATAAGATCACGGATCCATTGATCAGATTTCAGGTATATTCTCTTTGAAGATCACCTGAAGTCGTGGTTGATGCGGTTCATAGTTCAGGTGCCTGACAGAGTGGCTTAAAATGTTGAGCGCTTCCCGCGCCTCGACGCGCGGATTTTGATCTATGACCGCATCGAGCGTCCCATCCAACAAAAGTTCCTTGGTGCCGTCTGTCACCTCGTGGCCGAGAAAGAGAATGTCTTTCGCGCGTCCACGCTCCTTGAGCGCCCGAGCGATGCCGGTGTTGCCGGCGCCGACATTGTAGATCGCGGCAAGATCGGGGTGCCGGTCCAGAAGCGCTGATGCTTCCGAATAAGCCTTCTCTCGGTCATCCAGCATTTCGCGCATCTCGACGATCTCGAGATTGGGCGACTCCTCGGTCAAGATGTGCCGGAATCCCATCTCGCGTTCCTCATGGCCGCGATAGGACAGCGAGCCGGCGAACAGCGCCACCTTGCTTGGGCGTTCCGATCCCATGAAACGGTTGAGAAGATACCCGGCCAACCGCCCGGCGGCGCGGTTGTCTATGCCGATATAGGCCACCCTCGGCACATGCAGGATGTCGGATGCGATGGTCACCACCTTGACGTCATTGGCCGACAGCGAGCGGATCGCCTCGCGCACCGTCGGATGATCGAGCGCGATCACGCCGACGCCTTGTGTCTGTCCACGCAATTCTTGCAGCAGGCGGGCGAGCCGGTCGGGGTTGAAGCCCTCTATGGTGGCGATGTGGACGTCGAGATCGGGGCGCGCCAAGGCCTGCGCCTCGATGTGTCGATGCAGCATCTTGATGAAGGAATTGGTGCCGGCCGGCAGAGCGAAGTCCAGACGGATGACCTCTCCAGGTGAGGGCCTGGGCGGCGCTCCGTTCGGGCCCTCGGCGATGTAGCCGAGGCGCTGCGCCATTTCGAGCACGATCTCACGCGTGCGCGCCCGCACACCTGGCCTGTTGTTCAGCACGCGGTCGACGGTGGCGGCGGAAACGCCGGCTTCCCGGGCTATGTCAGTCAAGGTGGAACGCACCGTCTTCATCTCCTCAATGCATCAGATCGCACAATGCCGCTAGCCCGTCCGACGGCCACAGCTGCCAGCCATCAGCGATTCTGATGGGAAATGATGTATCGAGCCTTAGCCGATGCGCAAGGAGGTTGGGCTAAATCGCGTCGCCCGGCGTGATAGTCGCGTGCCAGAAAGGCAGATTTCCCATCAAATCGAGGCATTGAGCCCGTGTGTCGACCTTTGCATGACGTATTTTCTCCGCGGTTGCGGTGTTACGATGTATTTTGAGTATTTATGATGTTGACAGCCTTCCGGTGCTGCCGTCAATATCCCTCAATGGGCTCGTGGAGGAAACATCGGCCCTGAGGGAGGAATTCCAATGTCTGATTTGATCCGCATATCGCGACGCGGCTTGTTGGCGTCCGGAGGAAAGGCCGCGGCGTTCGTGGCTGCGGCCGGTATCGCACCGCAATTCATCCGTCCCGGCCGTGCCGTTGCGGCCGACGCGCTGGCGCCAGGCATGGTCGGCGGCCCCACCGGTTTCGAGGGCGCAGAGCGCTATCAATATGGCGCCGACACGCCGGAAGGCCGTGCCGTTGAGGCGGCCAAGGCCTTGAAGGGAGCTGGCAAGGCACCGGCCAAGATCGTGCTTGGCCTGTCGGATGGCTCGATTGGCCAACTCACACAGCCTTTCCCTGCGGGTGCGCCGTCGATCAAGGAGCTGTGGGAAAAGGAGACCGGCATCCAGATCGAGATCGTCGGCCTGCCGAACGGCCAGGAATTCACCAAGACGATGCAGGACATCTCCACCAAGGGTGGGGCCTATGACATCTACTCGACGGAATGGAACCGCCTCGGCGACCTTGCCGAGACCGGCGGCATCGCCAAGCTCGACGACTTCGTCGCCCAGTACAAGCCCGAATGGGACGATCCCAAGACCGGCTATGTCGACGGCGCCAAGGGCGTGTCGCTGCTCAACAAATATCGCGGGTCCAACTATGGCGTGTCGCTGGACGGCGACTTCCAGACCTGGGTCTACCGCACCGACCTGTTCGGCGACGCTGCCGAGCAGAAGGCGTTCAAGGACAAATTCGGCTACGATCTGGCGCCGCCGAAGACCTGGAAGCAGCACAGTGACATCGCGGGCTTCTTCCAGCGGCCCGACAAGGGCCTGTTCGGCTCCACCGACCTGCGCAACCAGGGCTGGGGCTACACCAACTGGTATCAGCGCTATGTCTCGATGGCATCGCCCAACCAGTTCCTGTTCGGCGACGACGGCAAGCCGCTGATCAATTCCGAGCACGGCATTGCCGCCACCAACGAATATGTCGGCTCGCTGGTTCATCACTCGCCGGACGCGATCTCCTGGGGCTGGCCGGAGCAGTATGGAAATTTCGCCAAGGGCGGCGCGGCGATGACCTGCGCCTTCTCGAACCTGCCGAAATTCCTCGACAATGCCGGCAACAAGGATTCTGCCGTCACCGGCAAGATCGGCTCGATGCTGCCGCCCGGCCGCGAAGTCGACGGCAAGCTGATCAGCCGTTCCGTGCTGTGGTTCTCGCTGACCGGCATGGTCTCGTCGCAGTCGAAAAACCAGGAGGTCGCCTACCTTTTGCTGCAGTGGCTGGGCTCCGCCCGCATCTATGCCTGGATGAGCGCCAATCCGGGCGGCTATCTCGATCCGTTCCGGCTCTCGGATTTCTCCGATCCGCTGGTGCGCCAGACCTACCACGCCTACCACATCGACGTGGTGCGCGAGACCGTCGCCCGCACGGTGCCGACGATCAACTATCCCGGCGCCACCGCCTTCCACAACGCATTGGACGAAAATCTGATGGCGTCGCTGACCAAGGCCAAGACAGCGGAACAGGCGATGGCCGACACGGAAGCGGAGTGGAAGAAGATCGCCCGCCGCATCGGCGAGGACAAATTGCTCGAAGCCATCAGGACGAACAAGGAGGCCTGGCCGACGGTTCTCGACCCGATCAGCTGATCCGTCTCCCTGGATCAGCGCTGGAGGGGAGGAGCATCTGTTCCTCCCCGCCGCAGTCAACGCCACCAGCAAAGCAGCCAGATGAAGCGTTCCGTCCCCTTCGAGATATTCCGCTACGCCGCGATCTTCGCGGCGATGGCGGTGACGCTGGTACCGATCCTGTGGATGGTGTCGATGGCCTTCAAGCCGATCGCCGAATGGTCGGCGACCGGCGCCGACCTGACATGGTGGCCGAAGAACCCGACGCTCGGCAATTTCCAGTTCGTCTTCGGCGAGTCCAACAACAATCTGATCGTGGCGCTCGACCGCACCGCGCTGAAGCCGATCCTGTCGTCGCTGCTGTCTTCGGTGTTCGGCACGGCGATCGCAATGTCGGCGGGCACGGCTGCGGCCTACGGGCTGTCGCGTTTCGGCTCCGGCCAGAACCTGCCGCTGGCGCTGATCCAGCTCAGGCTGTTTCCGCCAATGGCGGTGATGATCCCGGTCATGATCATGTGGGCCTTCCTGAACTTCACCGACAGCTGGTTTGGCCTGGCCCTGATCTACGGCATCGTCACCCTGCCGTTCGCTTTCTGGCTCATGAAGACCTTCTTCGACGACATGCCGCGCGAGATCGAGGAAGCGGCGCTTGTCGAAGGTTGTTCGCGGCTGCGCGTCTTCACGCGCATCACGCTGCCGATGATGCGCGCACCGCTGGCCAGCGCCGCCCTCTTCGTCTTCATCCTCAACTGGTCGGACTATTTGATCGCGCTGCTGCTGACGACGCGTGAATGGGTGACGATCCCGGTCTACATGGCCTCGCTGTCCTCCTCGATGACCGGGCAGCTCTATGGCGCCAAGGCCGCGCTCGGTCTTATCGCCGCGGTGCCGCCGGTCATCATGGGCATCGCCATCCAGCGCCATCTGGTGCGCGGACTGACGTTCGGCGCGCTCAAGCAATGAGCGCGGTGACCGTGACTGTCTCAAAGGACGCAAAGGCCGCGCTTGGCAAGCCCGCGCTGCGGGACGAGGGAGCGCGGCTGGGATTCCGGCTGACGCTGCCGGCGCAGGTTTTGGTGCTCTTCATCTCCGTCTTCCCGCTGCTGATGCAGCTCTACATCAGCGTCACCGACTGGTCGCCGCTCTCCGGCCTCGGCTGGTGGAACGCATGGGAGATGTGGAACAGCTTCGCCAACTACACCGACCTTGCCGCCGATGCGCGCTTCTGGAGCGCGCTGAGGCGCACGGCCATCGTCATGGTCGTGTGCGTGCCCGTCGAATTCCTGCTTGGCCTGGCATTGGCGACGCTGTTCGCGGACGATTTTCCGGGCAAGCGGATCTTCTATTCGATCCTGCTGATGCCGATGATGGTGGTTCCGGCGGTGGCCGGCTACATGTTCTTCATGCTGTTCCAGTCGGGCGGGCCGCTGAACGACATCCTGTCGGCACTCAGCGGTTCCCGCGTCACCATCGCCTGGCTGTCTGACCCCACACTGGCGCTGATCGCGGTGATCATCGCCGATATCTGGCAGTGGACGCCGCTGATGTTCCTGATCCTGCTTGCCGGCCTGGTCGGCGTGCCGCAGGACCAGATCAAGGCGGCGACCCTGCTCGGCGCCAACCCGTGGCAGCGCTTCGTCACCATCGTGCTGCCGAAGATGAAGACGATCATCATCATCGCGCTGGCGATCCGCGTCATCGAGAACTTCAAGATCTTCGACACGCTCTACATCATGACCGGCGGCGGCCCCGGCGTCGCCACGGAGACGATCTCCGTCTACATCTACAAGGTCACGACGCAGGACCTGATCTGGGGCTATGTGGCGGCGATCGCGCTGGCCATCCTGGTCGTGCTTTCGATCGTTGCCGTATTCGCCATGAAGCGCATGGCGCGGGCAAGGCTGGTGCCGGCATGAGCGCGATCCAGCTGCGCAACCTGGTCAAGACCTTTGGCGAGTTCACGGCGCTGAAGACCATGGACCTCGACATCGCCGATGGCGAGTTCATGGCGCTCCTCGGGCCTTCGGGCTGCGGCAAGTCGACGACGATGAACATGATCGCCGGCATGGAGGAGCCGACCAGCGGCAAGATCCTGTTTGGCGAGCGCGACATGGCCGGCGTGCCGATGGGCCGGCGCGGCGTCGGCTTCGTTTTCCAGAACTATGCCATCTTCACCCACATGACGGTGCGCCAGAACCTTGCCTATGGGCCGCGGATGCGCGGTGCGGCGAAAGCTGAGATCGACCGCCGCGTCGGCGCCACCGCCGAGCTGCTGCAGTTGACGCCGCTGCTCGACCGCAAGGCCGACCGGCTCTCGGTCAACATCCTGCAGCGGGTGGCAATCGGACGCTCGGCGATCATGGAGCCGGCCATCTTCCTGCTCGACGAGCCGCTGTCCAATGTCGACGCCGCCTTCCGGGCGGTAATGCGGACCGAGCTCAAGCAGCTGCAGCGCCAGTTCAGGCAGACGATGGTCTACGTCACCCATGACCAGCTCGAGGCCATGACCATGGCCGACCGCATTGCCGTCATGGATCACGGCGTGCTGCAGCAGGTGGGAACGCCGCTGGAAGTCTACAACAATCCAGCCAATGTCTTCGTCGCCCGCTTCATCGGCGCTCCGGGCATGAACCTGCTGAAGGGAAGGCCGGCGGAGAGCGACCGGGGCCTGGTGGTCGATCTCGGGCCACTGGGGGTCACGCCGACGCTGCCGGATGCGCTGGCCGCCACCTTGCGCGGATCGCGCTCTGAGGTGCTTTACGGCTTCCGGCCCGAACAGGTGTCGCTGGTGCAGAGCGGGCAGGGCCTCGCCATGCCGGTGAGCTTCGTCGAGCGGATCGGCGCGAGGACCATCGTCCATCTCGGCGATGGCGAGACCGCCGTGAAGGCGGTGTTCGACAATGCTGTCGGACTGTCGATCGGCGAGCTTGCCGTCGTCGCCCCCGTGGCATCGTCCGTGCGTGTCTTCGATGCCCGCAGCGGCATTGCGATGAAGGCAGGTTGACATGGCCGATATCGTCTTTCGCAATGTCAGCAAGCGTTACGGCACGACGCTCGCGGTCGACGACGCCTCGTTCACCGTCAATGACAACGAATTCTTCTGCTTCTTCGGGCCGCCGCTGTCGGGCAAATCGACAATCCTGCGCCTGGTGCTCGGGCTGGAGACGCCTGACGCCGGAGAGATCCTGATCGGCGGCAAACCGGTCAACACCGTCTCGCCGGCCGAGCGCAATGTCGCCATGGTGTTCCAGAACCTGGCGCTGTTCCCCCATATGAGCGCGCGCGAAAATGTGCGTTTCCCGCTGGTCGAGCGCAAGGTCGCCGAGGCCCAGATCGAAACGCGTGTCGCCGATGTGGCCGCCAAGCTCCACATCGGCCATATTCTGCACAAGCCGCCGGCGCAGCTTTCCGGTGGCGAGCGGCAGCGCGTGGCCATAGCCCGCGCCCTGGTGCGCGACCCGAACGCCTATCTGATGGACGACCCGATCTCTGCGCTCGATGCGCGGCTGCGCGAGGAAACGCGCGTCGAGCTCAAGCGCATCCAGCGCGAACTCGGCAAGACGCTGATCTACGTCACCCATGACCAGGAAGAGGCGATGTCGATCGCCGACCGCATCGCGATTCTGGAGAATGGCAGGATCCGACAGATCGGCGCCCCGTCCGAGATCTACGACCGCCCGGCGAACACCTATGTGGCGCGACTGCTTGGTTCGCCGATGATGAACATCCTCAAATCCGTTTGCGGCGAAGATGGCCTCGAGGCCGCCGAAGGCACGGTCAGCATCGACGATCGCGCTGCTCCGGCCGACGCGATCGAAATCGGGCTCAGGCCGGAGGACATCAAGGTCCGGCCCTGGGTCGAAGGGGGCGCTGGCCGCCCGGCGCGCGTATTCGAGGTCGAGCCCCTTGGCGGCTACACGGTGGTAACGCTCGCCGCCGGAGAGGCGCGGCTGAAGGCGCTGCTGCGCGGCCAGCCCGACATCAGGCCGGATGCGGTGGTAGCGATATCCTGCGAGCCGGCCCGGGTGCATTATTTCGGGCAGGACGGAGGCGCGTTGGCGAGATGATCGCGGCTGCGAAAACAGAATTTCGGGAGGAAGACATGGCGAGCGAAGGCTTCGAGCCGGACGTGAAGGTCCGCACGAAAGAATACCGTATCGGCTGCATCGGCGCTGGCATGATCATGGCCGAGTGCCATCTGGCAGCCTATCGCGAAGCGGAGTTCAACGTGGTGGCGATCGCCTCGCGCACCCGTTCCAATGCGCAGAAGGTCGCCGCGCGTTGGGACATCCCGACCGTCCACGACACGCCGGAACAGCTGATCGAGGATTCTGAGGTCGAGATCGTCGACCTTGCCTTTCCACCCGATCTGCAGCCGGCGCTGATCCGCCATGCGCTGAAGCAGCCTCACATCAAGGCGATCCTGGCGCAGAAGCCACTGGCGCTGTCGGTCGATGAAGCCGTGAAGCTGCGCGACGAGGCAGCCAAGTCAGGCAAGATCCTCTCGGTCAACCAGAACATGCGCTACGACCAGTCGATGCGCGTGCTGAAGCAGATCATCGACGGCGGCGCGCTGGGCGACATCGTCTTCGCGCAGATCGACATGCATGCGATCCCGCACTGGCAGACTTTCCTTCAGGACTACGACCGGCTGACGCTCGCCAATATGAGCGTGCATCATCTCGACGTGCTGCGCTTCCTGTTCGGCGATCCCTCGGAAATCACCACGCTGACACGCAAGGACCCGCGCACGACATTCGAGCATAGCGACGGCATCACCGTCTCGACGCTGCGCTTTCCCTCCGGCGTGCTCGCCGTGTCGTTGGAGGATGTCTGGTCCGGCCCACGCCAGGAGGGCTATCTGGACGACCAGCACATCAACTGGCGCGTCGACGGCACCAAGGGTGTCGCCAAAGGCACGATCGGCTGGCCGAAAGGCGCTGCCTCGACGCTGACCTTCGCGTCGACCGAGACGACCGGCGGCGAATGGGTCAGCCCGAGCTGGGACACGATGTGGTTCCCGCACGCCTTCATCGGCGTCATGGAGCAATTGCAGCACGCGGTGAAGACCGGTGCGCCGCCGGCATTATCGGTGGCCGACAACGTCAAGACGATGGCGCTGGTCGAGGCCGGCTATCGCTCGATCGACGAGGGCCGCACCATCAAGCTTTCCGAAATCTCGATAAAATCAGCCAACTGAATCGCTTAGGGAGGAATTCACATCATGATGCAGGCAGGTATTTTCACGGGCTATTTCCCGTACGGCCTCGAAGAGACGGCGAAGAAGATCCGCGGGCTCGGTTTCAACACGGTGCAGCTCGACCTGCATTTTAGGGATGTCGATCTGTCGGCCGGGCAGATCACCCAGGACAAGGCCAAGCAGGTGCGCGACGTCTTCCGCGACAACAACCTGCCGATCTGCTGCGTGTCGGGCTACACCAACATCATTCATCCCGACAGATCCGAGCGCGATAAGCGCGTCGGGTATCTCAAGGAAATCATCCGCAATGCGCGCAGCTTCGGCTCGCCCTACGTGATCTCCGAGACCGGTACCTACAACACCGAATCCGACTGGGTGCATCACCCGAAGAACAAGACCGAGGGAGGCTTCGAGGAATGCCGCAAGGTGATCGCCGAGCTTGCCCAGACCGCCTACGACCACGGCGCGGTCTTCCTCCTCGAGACTTACGTTAACAACGTCGTGGGCTCGGTCGAGGAGACGGTGAAGATGTTCGCCCAGGTCGACCATCCCGGCCTCGGCCTGTTGATGGATCCGACCAACTATTTCGAGACCCACAATATCGACAAAATGGACCAGATCCTCAACCAGGTGTTCGACACGCTGACCGACAAGATCAAGATCGCGCATGCCAAGGACGTCAAGCGTTCGGGCAGCGACAAGTCGGAAAAGCATGCCGACATCGGCGACGAGGATGCGATGGAGAGCCACACGTTCCGCGGCGTCGGCGAGATCGAGCTGCCGGCGCCCGGGCTGGGATCGCTGAATTACGATCTCTATCTGCAGCGGCTGGCGGAAAAGCACCCAAACATCCCGGTCATCATCGAGCATCTCTCTGAAGACGACGTGCCGCGCGCGAAGAAATTCCTCGATGGGAAGTTCCGCGCCAACGGCCTGTGAGCGCCGGTTGCGCCGCCGGCGCATGGCGGTCGCAACTCCAACCAAGGGAGGAATGAATGTTGAAATTCGCATTGAAAGTGGCTGCCGCGGCAACGCTGGTAGCCGGGGTCTCCTTGAGCCTGCCGGCATTCGCCCAGGCCGGCCAGAAGACCTTCTATCTGCTGTCGCATGGTGGCCCTTCGGACGCGTTCTGGATCGACTGGAATGCCGGCGCGACCAAGGCCTGCGACCAGCTCAAGGTGACCTGCAAGATCTCGTTCAGCGGCGGCGACATGGCGGCGCAGAAGGAGGCTTTCAACTCGGCGCTCGCCGCCAAGCCGGACGGCATCGCTACCACCTCGGCTCAGCCCGGCCTGTGGACGGAGGAGGTGAAGGCCGCCAAGGCCGCCGGCATACCGATCGTGTTCTTCAACACCGACGATCCGGCGACCGGGCGTCAGGCCTATGTCGGGGCCGACCTCAGGGAAGCGGGCGTCATCTGGGCCAAGTATCTCGTCGACCACAAGATGGTGAAGCAGGGCGACAAGGTGTTCCTGCCGGTCGAAGTGCCGGGCGCCAGCTACCAGCAGCTCGAGACCGAGGGCATCGCCAGCGTCTTCGATCCGCTCGGCATCAAGTACGACGTGGTCGATTGCGGCACCGACCCGGCCGGCATCATCGCCAAGATGACCGACTACATGGTCGCCAACAATCCGCCGGCAA
Organism: Mesorhizobium sp. M0001; assembly: GCF_040324255.1. Taxonomy (NCBI): domain Bacteria; kingdom Pseudomonadati; phylum Pseudomonadota; class Alphaproteobacteria; order Hyphomicrobiales; family Phyllobacteriaceae; genus Mesorhizobium; species Mesorhizobium sp. M0001. Next base: position 28,265 of record NZ_JAMYVS010000005.1, on the reverse strand, counting down.
TCATTGCACTCGGCGATTCCGTGGCAGCAAGCATCAAACGCGTCTTCGACGGGGCCGGTGTGTCGGCCGGCAAGGTCCCGGTCGTCGGCTGGGGCAACTCAAAGGAGACGGCCGAGGCGGTCAAGTCCGGCTTCGTCAATGCTGCGGCCTGGCAGTACCCGTCGGCGCAGGGCTTCATGCCGGTGGCGCTGCTCGGGCTTGCGGCCTCTGGCGAGCCGATCGGCTACGACATTCACACATTCAGCCTCTACGACGCCTCGAGCGTCGAGCCGATCCTGAAACTCTACAACAAGTGACGACAATCGGCGCCCGCCCCGAAATGGCGGGCCCCGGACGAAACGCATGGTCCTGACAGATATGGCAATCACAGCAGACGACGACACGCAGCGAGCGAAGGGCAGGTCTGCGCTGCTGCGCTCGCCGCAATTCTCCTCGCTCATCATCCTCATCGTGCTACTCGTGGTGTTCGCCATCGCCGACGGCAACTTCCTGTCGCCGCTCAACATATCCAACATGATGGCGTTCCTGCCCGAGCTCGGCATCATCGCTCTCGGCATGACGCTGCTGCTGACGGCGGGCGAGTTCGATCTGTCGGTCGGCGCCGTGTTCGGCCTTGCGCCCGTCGTGGTGATGCTGCTGGTGCAGAATGGCGGTATCGACATCGGCGTCGCCCTCCTGGCCGGGCTTGTGCTGTGCATCGCGATCGGCGCCATCAACGGGCTGATCGTCACCAAGATCGGCATTTCCTCGTTCCTGGTCACGCTGTCGATGCTGCTCGTCGTGCGCGGCGCGGCGCTCTACATCACGCAGGGATTCCCCCTGAAGTCGTGGGACCAGCCCGGCTTCTTCGTCACGCTGCTTGCCGGCAGCTTCAATGTAGGCTCGTTCCGGTTCTACACCTCGCTCTGGTGGTTCATCGGCCTGTCGCTGCTGGCGATTTACATCCTGCGCTACGCGAAGCTCGGCAACTGGATCAGCGCCATCGGCAGCAACCGCAACGCAGCGGTGGCGCGCGGCGTGCCGGCCGACGCGGTCAAGATCTGGCTGTTCATCCTGACCTCGGTGGTGGCCGGGCTGGCCGGCATGATCAGCGCGTTCCGGATTTCGGCCGCCTCGCCGGTGGCCGGCACCGGCTACGAACTCGAAGTGATCGCCATGGTGGTGGTCGGCGGCACGGCGCTCACTGGCGGGCGCGGCACCATCCTCGGCACCATCGTCGGCGCGCTGATGCTGCGCGCCATCCGCAACGGCATCGTGCTGATCGGCGTGCCGGGCTTGGCATACAACATCTTCGTCGGCGTCATCATCCTCGCCATGCTCATCCTGCACGCTTTGCTGCAGAAGAACGCCGCAAGGAGCTGACGATGGAAGTGCTGCGTCTGCAAGACCTGCAAAAGTCCTTCGGCAACGTGCGTGCGCTGAAGAACGCCTCGTTCACCCTCAACGAAGGCGAGGTGGTTGCCCTGCTCGGCGACAATGGCGCCGGGAAATCGACGCTGATCAAAGCGATCTCCGGCGTCTTCCCGGCCGACCACGGCGACATCTTCGTGCGCGGCGAGAAGGCATCGATCCGCTCGACGCGCGACGCGATGGACCTCGGCATCGAGACCATCCATCAGGACACATCGCTCGCGCCGGACCTCAGCATCGCGCGCAATCTTTTCCTGGGCCGGGAGCCGGTCAATTTCGGTTGGCTCGGCGTGTTCGCGCCGCTCGATCTCGCCAAGCTTCGCAACGCCGCCTCGGCGCTGCTGAAGCGGGTCGGCATTTCGAAAAAGCTCGATGCCGATGCACTGGTGAGCACGCTCTCGGGCGGTGAGCGGCAATCGATCGCGATCTCGCGCGCCATGCAGTTCGCCGCCAAGGTGATCATACTCGACGAGCCGACCAACAATCTTGGCGTCGAGGAAACCCACGGCGTGCTGCGCTTCGTCAAGGAGGTGCGCGACGCCGGCCACTCGGTGCTGCTCATCACCCACAACATCCACCACGTGTTCCAGGTCGCCGACCGCATCATCGTCATGCGCCGCGGCGAAATCGTCGCGGAACAGACGGTCGCCGACACCGACCTGTTGACGGTGGAAAGCATCATCACCGGCGCCGACATGTCGGCCTTGCTCAAGGAGGCGAGGGCAAAGTGAAGGACGTCGCATGGTAGAGCTTTACGGCAAGACGCTGTCGCGAAGGCAGGTGGCCGAGCGGTCCGGCATGCTGTCGCAGTTTGCCGGCGTGCGGCTGATGACGCTCGGCGACGGCGTGGAGCGCGGCATCCGGATGCTCGAGTTCCGCACCGGCTCCGGCCTGCGCTTCACGGCGCTGGTCGACCGGGCGCTCGATATCGCCGATTGCGACTTCCGGGGCCAGGCGATCGGCTGGCATTCGCCGAGCGGCTTTCGCCAGCCCGGACTGCACGAGCATGAAGGGGAGGACGGTTTCGCCTTTGGCCGGTCGTTCTCGGGGCTGCTCGTCACCTGCGGCCTCGACCATATACTGGGCCGGCAAGACGTGCCGGCCGAAAGCTACAATTATCCGGGGCGCAAGCGGGTATTGCACTCGCTGCATGGCCGCATCGGCACCGTGCCGGCGCGGCTGACCGGCTACGGCGAGGCCTGGGACGGCGACCGCTGCGTGCTGTGGGCGGAAGGCATTGTCCAGCAGGCAACCGTGTTCGGCGAGGATCTCCATTTGCTGCGCCGCATCGAGGCCGATGTCGGCGGCAGCGAGATCCGCCTTTCGGACCGCGTCGTCAATCATGGTTTCAGCCGCACGCCGCACATGTATTTCTATCACGTCAACGTCAGCCATCCCTTGCTCGACGAGGGTTCGCGCTACCTGGCGCCGATCCGGGATGTCGTCTGGGCGGCGCACGCCGGCGATCGTTACGAGGCGCAGAAGGTCGGCTACCGAACCGTGCCGGCGCCGCAGCTGGGATTCAGCGAGCAGGTCTGGGAGCACGAGCTTGGCGCCGATGCGGCGGGCGAGGTGCCGGTGGCCGTCGTCAATGACCAACTGGGGCTCGGCTTCGAGGTCGTTACCCGCAAGGATCAGCTGCCCTGCACCTATCAGTGGCAGAACTTCCAGGCAGGCCTATATGCGTTGGGAATCGAACCCTCGACGCATCATGTTCTGGGCAATCTCGCCGCGCGCGAACGGGGCGAGATGATCTGGCTGGACCATGGCGAAAGCCGCTCCTATGACGCCGTGTTCCGGGTGCTCGACGGTGCCGGTCAGATCGCCCAAGCGGAAGCGAGGATAGGGTCGATCGCCCGGCAGCCGCAACAGGATTACCCTGCGCCGTCGGGCGCTTTTGCGAGACTGCAGGCGTGACCGGCTTGAAACGCACGATCGGTTGCCGCGGCGGGCGGGAAGTGCGCCGGAATACGGAAGCAGGCGCGGCCCGGCCGACCCCAGGCGGCCCTTGCGGAGCGCAGGCGGGAAACGGAGATGACGATGACGGCAAGCAGGAAGCGCGACTACAGCCTGGTCGGTGAAAGCACCAAGCGCGCCATCGAGACCGGATTGGCTTCGGCCGAATGGTATCACACCGATGTCCCGCGCAGGGCGATCAAGGAGTTGATGCAACGCTCCGACGGGCCGGCGATCCGCGACACGATCATCTGGGTCGCGGCGATCCTGGTGTCGGCCGCCGGCATCGTATGGTTCTGGGGCACTTGGTGGGTGGTGCCGTTCCTGTTCGTCTATGGCGTGCTTTACGGCTCGTCGAGCGACTCGCGCTGGCACGAATGCGGCCACGGCACCGCGTTCCGGACGCGCTGGATGAACGATGTCGTCTACCAGATCTCAAGCTTCATGCTGATGCGCAACCCCGTGCAATGGCGCTGGAGCCATGCCCGCCATCACACCGATACCATCATCGTCGGCCGCGATGCCGAAATCGCCGTCATGCGTCCCCCAGATCTGTTGCGGGCGGCGCTCGCCTTCACCGGTATTCTCGATTTCCGCTATTCGCTGCCGACGCTGGTGCGCCAGGCGTTCGGCAAGCTGTCCGATGAAGAGAAGAGCTATATCCCCGAGATGGAGCAGCACAAGGCGGTGATCGCTGCGCGCTGGCATGTCGCCATCTATGCGGCGACAGTCGGGCTGGCGTTGTTCACGTGGTCGCTGCTGCCGCTCGTGCTGATCGGCCTGCCGCGCCTCTATGGCAGCTGGCACATGGTGCTGACAGGGTTGCTGCAGCATATCGGCCTGGCCGACAATGTCGTCGATCACCGGCTGAACACGCGCACCGTCTACATGAACCCGGTCAGCCGCTTCATCTACTGGAACATGAATTATCACGTCGAACACCATATGTTCCCGATGGTGCCCTATCATGCGCTGCCAAGACTGCACGAGCTGATCAAGCACGACTTGCCGGTGCCGAACCCGTCGATTTGGCATGCCTATCGCGAGGTCTGGCCGGTGCTGCTTCGACAGCTGAAATACGAGGATTTTTATCTCAAGCGGAAATTGCCACCGACAGCCAGACCCTATCGCGGCGAATTTCACCAGGTGGATATGTCGGCGGCCGCTGAATAGCGATAGCGAATTTTGCCGGAGCCGGAGATGGCTGACTGGATTGAAGCGTGCGCGGTGGACGACATCTCGAAAGAGGATGTCATCTGCTTCGATCCTCGCGGTTTGCTGCTCGCCCGATGACGAGTTCTTCGCCACCGACGGATATTGGACCCATGAGAAGGCGCATCTAGCCGAAGGGCTGGTGATCGACGACGTCATCGAATGCCTTGAAGCACATTGGCCGCTCTGCGACCGGCCAGGTCAAGGGCGCGCCGGTCTGCGTCAAGCTCGCGATCTATCCGATGAGAATCGAGGCCGGCAAGGTGATGATCCAGATCTGACGCGTGGTAACCGGTCCAGCACCGCGTTTAGCAAACTCAGAGTGACGTTTTCCTGAGCCGAAAGAGACAGACCGTCGCCGACGGGCGCGCCATGGAGGGTAAGCGCCAGCTGACCATGCTGCGCGTGCTGGTCATGGACGTGGCCGAGGGCCGCCGACCGGGCTGAGGTCGATCGTCTCGATGTCGCCGGAGTTGTGCTGAACCCTAGATCGCGATGCGGCCCCCAGCCTGTTCACCGTGCCGGCCTAGAATTTCTTCGAGATCGGCACCGCCGACTGTTTTCTTAGTTGGGCTTTCCGGCTCCACAAGACGGGCACCGACGCCGTCATTGCAGCGCCGGCTATGCCACGGTCACCGTGCCCAGACATATGTGCTTGGCCCTTTGACCCTGATCGACGAGGTCCTGATTCACTGCTGCTTCTGCTGATCAGCTTTGAGGTGCTGATTGTGCGGTTTGATCTGGCAGCGTTGATACTGGGCGCTACCGCGATCGAAGCGGAAGGACAGCGCCTACCGCAGCGGCAAAACGACCGCCTGAACAAGATCAGTGTGAGGGAAGGAGATGGAATTTATTGGTGCGCAGCGAGCGCGGCAAAGCTGCGCAGGTGATCGTGGCTGGAAAGCGTCGCTACAAAGGCGGTGCGTTGTCAGTTTGGAAGCCGACACGCGTCCGGCAGACGACGGTGATCTCGCTGGCTGACTGCGGCGCGGGATTATTATTGAACGACGGCAGGAAGTAGGCTCGGTGCCACGCCGTGCGTCCAGGACTCGGGTTGGAGTGGATTATGGTTCGGGGTGACGATAGCCGATCTGCGCAGCCTCGAACCTCCAGCGCTTGCCGCATGTTGGGCAGGGGTACAATTGTCACTTTCACGCTCGACCTGCTCCGCGTGTGCGTCAGGATGATGCTACACTCAAATTCTCACCACGGCTCAAGGTTCTCCTCGGCAGCGAGGCTTCATGCCGTAAGCGAGCCGCCCCGGGAAACTGATTTCAATTCCTTCGCAGCCGCAACGAGGCGCGGTCATTCCCGACGGCTTTGATGAGCTCCATCACCTGCTCAGGCGTGATGCCGTTCTGCTGGGCAAAATGGAAGAGTTCGTTGCGTTCGTTGGACGACCCGGTTCCTGTCGCGAAAATCACGCTCGGTTTTGTTGTCCGTCATCATCTTCTCCTTTCAACCTCAATTCGCCGGCCCGAACCGCCCGCTGGAGCAAAACCCGAGACCGCCGAACGCGGAGGCTGATCGAGCCTCGCTAGGGCTGCTGCGAGTAGACGAAAGCTCCAACTGGCGAAAGCTGGAGGAGCTTGTCGAATGCCGGGGTGGAGTCGGCGCACGCCGTGGCATCGCGTCGGCGACCTTCACCACCCGCCCAGAACACGGACGGGAGCAGCCTCGGAAAGATCCGCCCACCAGGCAATGAAGCTACGCGAACACCGAGTTCCTCGTCAGCAGACGCTCTCGTGGATGTCTTACACCCGGCATTCTCGCCGGAATGATCGAAGTGGATGGCGAGGCCAAAGGCGAGCGCTCGCTCGGCGATCATATTGACAAGATGGCTTTCGCCGATCGACAGCGCCGGAACGGCCTCTTTCAACGCCTCGAGAGCATGCCGTATCGACAAAAGACCCCGCCGCTTGCGGCTGCTCACATATTGATCGATCAGGGATTCCAGTGGCATCTGCCTGCCTCCGCTTCGGACAGGATCTCGTAGCGTGGCTGCGGAGCAACAGCATTCACATTGGTTAAGAGATGGCGGCGAACGCCATCATGCATGCCGCCAAAAACAGACGGCGGTGGGGCTGGCTGATTACCCCGGGTTGGAGCGCTACCCTCGGATAAGCATGGCACGACCGTCGCGCCGGGTTCGGACATTTTCGGTGCTACTGCTCCGGTACCGCGGAGGTTTGTGGATGGTTGCGTGCCGCCTCGGCGATTTCCGGAATGAATTTCGTCGCGGTGCAGCTTCGGTTTACATTGGCGCGGGCGGTAAATACCTCTTGCCCGCAGACTTGCGAAGCGAGCGCGATCGGCACGTGCACCGCCAGTGGCAACTCGGTCTCAGCCACTCCCAGATGTCTTGCAACCTGTTGCTTCACCTCCGGCCGGCCGAGCGAGACGTCAACGCCGACATCATCCTTGGCGGTCGGCGACGATCCTTGCGCCGGCAGTCGACCCTGCTTGGCTGTTTGCGACGAGTCGCCGGATTGCTGCGCGGGCTGACTTGTCTGCGCAGATGCCTCGACGCCCAAAGTCAGCGAGGCCGCCAGTCCCAAAAAAGCCCGGAGCCCCAAAGACGCAACCCGAAGTCCGAATGTGCTCATTGTCATGTTCCTCACCGTGCGGGGTTCAACCTGGCGCGCTCAGAGTTCGGTGTTGCTTCGGCCTCTTTCGAAGACAGGGATGTCTTCCTCCTCCTCATCATTGTCACCGGTTGGTATGTCCTCGGCGTAGCTGCGGGTCAGTTCCTCGGTTTCGCTTAAGCCGTCGATCGTCTCATTGGCGCCTGCCCCTTCATCATGACGACCGGTAATTTCGCTGCGGGGCCTTGCGCCGATCGGCTGGTCGACATCGTCGGCTCCCCCGAAACCTGGCTCCGCGCCGTGCCTGTCTTCGTGGCCCACGGGGCTGTCCAACACGGCGGCATCCTCCGGGCGAATGGGTTCATCATTGGCGAAGTCACTTCGTCTCGAATGCGAGGTCTCGTTTTGCTTTGGCATGTCAGGTCTCCTGTTCGTTTGGCAAATTCGACGACGCTGGTGCTTGCACGCCGGACTACCTGAGCGACGCACCCTTTAGAGTTCCTGCATCGACGACCGCTTGAAGGTTGCAGCGTCCCTGGGGGCGGAGGCAGTGCCAGAGGGTTGGCACAGACTCCACAGCGCCGCGAAGAACCAACGTCGTGGCCAGATCCACTCAGCCCTGAGAACCGCTCTTGCTCAGTTGCTGGGCATGTTTGGAATGCTGCCGGATGACCGGCGCGGTCTTTTTCGCATGGGCCGCCAGATGTTTTTCCTGACCATTTTCCGCATAGGAGGTCATCAGCGTCAGGGCTTCCTGGTGCGCTGCAACCTGGGCGTCGACGTAGGCGTTATCGAACGCCCCGCTGCTGTCGTTGCTCAATGCTTCCAATTGGGCAGCATGCTTGCTTGTCATCTCCGGTGCCACTGCGACGTCGTCCTTCTTTGCCGCCGCAATGAGCCGCTTGGAAGAATTCGTGTGGTCCTTGATCATCATGCGAGCGAATTCCTTCACTCGTGATGTCTTCGATTTCCGCAGCGCCAACTCACTCGACTGGATCTCGAACATGTCTGAACTCGCAGCTGCTTTGACAAATTCCTGCGGGGACGTCGTCGCGGTCTGAGCCATTGCCCCCGGGCTGATGAGACCGATGGCGATCGCAGCCAAAAGCACTTTGACGAAATGCATGTTGTGCTCCTGCAATATTGCTTAACTGGCCCAACACGGCCGAGCTGCCGTTGTTCCCCTTTTTGTGACAATAAATACCGGGCGGCAGGCGTAGACCCCGAATGGCTCCTGCTCAGCGCTTTGATCATAGATCCGGCCGTATTGCAGGACCGGTGACTGCGCGGAGCTCAGCGCGGTTCTCCGATAAGGCACTATGATCGCAGAGCAGCCGACCGACTTCGTAAGCCCAGTGGATGCGCAGGAGTGCGCTGTTTGCCGACCCGTCGCCGTGGGTCACGCGTCGTGGCAGACCTGTCCGACAGGTCCATGAAAACTTCTGCAAAGCTGCGATGATGATGGGCAAATAGGCCCAGCACCTAGCTTAGTATAATACGCGCCCGCTGGCCCGGCCGGCCGGCTTTTCGTTTGCCCTCGGAACCTGGTCAATTCGCACAGTTGCTCCCCTGCGATGGCGCGGGCCGCCTCGAATCTGAAGTTCTGTCAATCGCCCGACGCGGCTGCTGCCCTCCCTGCCGCGAGCCGGAATGCATAACGATTGCGGATGTGGCTGTTAAAATAGACGCCCTTGGCAAAGGCAGCTTTGAACGCGGCAACGGCCTCAGCAGGTACGTCCAAAAACTCGTAATGCTTCCCGCTCGCTACAAACCAAACCGAGAGAACCCTGGTGTTCGGGTCATAGTCGAACTTGCGTATCGAAGTCGACGGCATGGTAGGCCATCCAAACTCAGCCGGGTTGGATCGCCAGCTACAGGCTGAAACTGTATTCGAAGACGTGCCCGCGCTTCTCGTCGGCAACCCTGATCCAAATGGGTTCGCTGGTGCGCAGGGTGACGTCGCGCTCCGTCGCTTCCCGCGCCGCCCTGATCGGCGTTGTCGCGTGCACGATGTGGGTAGCCATCACGGTATCGCCATCCATTTCCTCAACGTGGTATTTTGGCACTTGTGTTCCTAAGCGTCTAGTTCGAGAGGCTGATCGTGATCCGGATCGGCATGATAAGCGACCTGGCGAAAGTCGCGCATATCGATCTGTTGGCCGCAAACAGGGCAAGGCATGAAATGATCGAGCTCGCTCGCGGGCGGGCCTTCATGTCGGTGCCCAATTATTGGTCTGCCGAGATCCGATAGCCTGGTCATTATTTCCGCAGAGCCTTCGCTTCTCGCTCCAGCGTTTCGCGTTGGTTGCCGTGCTTCGCGATCAATTCCTTGACCTGCTGCGGGGTGATCCCGGCCTTGGCTGCGAAATACTCGACTTCATAATCCTCATCGGCCGAGACACGGTCCCGATCGCGAAAATCCCGCTTGCTCTTGTCGTCGGCCATATCGATTCCTCCTTCGCTCATCCCGCAACGCCGAGTTGACGTGTTTGTTGCACCCAAGAGGCTGATTTCCGGTTTCGGAACTATTTTAGCTTAATCTTATTGAATTGCCGGAGGGCGGATCAGTGCATGCGTTTGAAGTTCATCGAGCCGTTGATGCCGACCCTTGTGGAGAAGCTCCCGAGGGTGAAGGCTGGACTCACGAGGTCAAGTTCGACGGCTACCGATCGCAGATGATCATCGATGAAGACGGCACACGCATGTATACGCGCAACGGCCACGACTGGACCGCGAAATATCGCGACCTGGTGGGGGAGGCAAAGAGTCTTGGTGCCGAAAGCGCGATTGTCGACGGTGAGATCATCGTCTTGAACGAAGCTGGCCTTTCGGACTTCGGCGACCTGCGCAAAGCGATCACCCGCCGACAGCAAGACCTCTATTTCGTCGTCTTCGATCTATTGCACCTCAATGGGCACGATCTGCGCGACATGGCGCTTGAGGAGCGGCGCGAGATCCTGGCCAGCATGATCAAGCCCGGGCGGCGTATTCAGTTCAGCGAGCCTCTGCCCGGCGAAGCCAAGGCGATCCTCCACTTGCTCGACCAAGCCGGACTTGAAGGCATGGTGTCGAAGCGGAAGGACAGCAAATACCGCAGCGGTCCGTCGGCCAACTGGCTGAAGGCCAAGTGCTATGCGATCGACGAGTTCGATCTGCTCGGCGTCGAGCGTGAAGCGGACAAGCCGGCTTTCGCTCTCATGGCCGAGCGGGGCACAGGGCGCTATGTCGGCAGCGCGTTCGTCACCTTGAACCGGGAAATGCGCGAGAGCTATGGAAACGCAAGAGCACCCAGGCACGGCGCCCAAGGGCGTCATGAAGCGGCCTGCGACGCAATGGGTCAAGCCGGGGCTGATCGGCCGCGTAAAGCACCTGCGCGGCGAGGATGACCTGCGCCACGCCTCACTGCAGGACTTCCGAGAGGATGACACAGATGGCCGTGGCTAGGAAAGATCAGGAGCGCGCCACCTACGCCTGGATGTACGCCCAAGCGAGCAAGGATGGCAAGGAGACGTGCGGTGCCAGCCTACTGGGGAGAGCATGCCGACGCGTGGCTGCAGGGCTTTGACGGTGAGCCGGTGGCCGCCTTCGGCAAGACCAAGACTGTCAACGACGAAATGGAAGCCGAGGTCGACGAAGCTGCCGTCGAGCGCCTGCTGGAACCTAAGCGCTGGATCGAGCTTAGGCTTCATGAGCACACGCGGCGTCAACTTTCTCGATCGCTGGATCGGCAACAATTTCCCCGAAACGGCTAAGACCGACGCCGTTTCGGTAAGTGAGTACATACACAAATTGTATGCCGACGCTAAAGCCTTGACGATCGAGCGCGAAGAGATCGACGAAGAGGTTGATAGCCTATATCGGACGCTGGTCGATGCCGTCGTGCACTTTGCCCCAGGTGTTCCCGAATGAGCAAGCCGGCCGTCCTATTTTTGAACCAATGGATAAAAAAACACGATCTATCCGACGCCGGTGCGCCGAAAGAGCGAGCGGAGATCGAGCAGCTCGCAAAGCGCTTAATCGCCGACGCGGAGGCTGAGGGGATTGCGGAAAGCGAGCTGACCGAGGCGTTCGACGACAAGGAGGTCGACAGCCTTTATCGTACCCTCCTCGATGTTAATTCTGGGATACCGGAATGAGTGTTCCCGGGCCTGAAGGTTCTGGACAGTTGGGTGGCCGAGCAGTTTCCCACTGTGGCGAGGGGCGATCCGATCGCCACCAGCGAGTTGGCATAAGGTTCTCATGTAAGTGCGGGCGGCCGATTTGAATTCGGCCAACTGTGGCAGAAAAACAACTGCATCAATCGGCGCGCTCTGCTACCAAAAAGGTAGTTACAGGAGATCACCTATGAAGAAGCTGCTTCTTGGTCTGTCGTTGTCTCTGCTGGCTTCGTCGGCGTATGCTGCCGATGCCATCGTTGCAGAAGCCGCGCCGGTCTTTAGCTGGACGGGTGGGTACGTCGGCCTACAGGCAGGCTATGCTTGGGGGAATGGCAACATAGACGAAATCGGTGGGCCGGGCTTTGTCGACACAGATCCCGACGGGTTCCTTGGTGGCGTCTACGCCGGTTACAACTATCAGATGTCCAATAACATTGTGATTGGCGCGGAGCTGGACGTCGTATATGCGAATGTTGATGGCAGCGGCCAAGTCTTCAGCGCTCCTGGTATCCCGATCCCGGGCGGCATCGCCACCGAAGAACTCAACTGGAGTGCGGCGGCAAGACTGCGCCTAGGATATGCCGTTGATCGCTTTCTTCCTTATATTGCGGGTGGCGTTGCGTTTGGCGATGTCGACATAAGTAATAATGGAGGCGGACCTTCGTTCGGAGATACATTCACAGGATGGACGATAGGCGTGGGCTTGGATTATGCCATGACCGACAATCTGCTGCTGCGAGGCGAGTATCGCTATACCGACTTCGGTACAGAATCCTTTGGTGGTCTGGTCAATGCCGACGTTGATCTGAAGACCAACGAGGTTCGCTTCGGCATCGCCTACAAGTTCTAATCCCCTGATGTCATAATAGCCTGTCGCTCACCGCGACGGGCTTTTTTGTGCAAGAACCGTTTGCGGCGATCCCCTCAACGGAGTTCGCTACCATGGTCAAGACGAAAACCCCTCACAACACGTTTCGCAGGAACAGCTCGCCCGCTTCAAGATCGAGGCGGAACGGCTGCACAAGGCAATCGTTGGCCCGATTGTCGCCGATCTGCGACAATCACCAGGCCGTGCAGGATCCGCATGAAGTGCTGCTCAAGGCCGTGAAACAATCACCGACAGGGATTCGCTATCCGATGGCCTCTTACAGGTCCGGCGTCGCTGCCTAGTGCTGGATAGGTGGAGTCCCGAGACCGGGGAAGGGCAGCACGTTGCCGCCCGTCCCCCGCCGGCGGCGCAGTTCAACCTCTCGATAGACGAGGATGCCCATCACCATTTCCGCGCTGGCGATTTCCGATCTCGATGGCAACGACTTGAGCAATTGGTGCAGTTGTCGCGTTTCCATGGTCGCAATGTGGCCGGCGATGGCTTCGATGCTATCGCCCAAATTTCGCCAGTAACCCTGCGGACCTCTGCATAGGCTTGCTCTACAGCCGCGAAAACGTGTTGAGATGCAGACGCGACCTTTGGCCTTCTGCAAAGGCCAAGGCATAGGATTCGAGCTTGAATGATCGGGTGAGTTCCTGGTCTTCCTCGATCACGCGGACAAACCACTCGCCACAGGGTTCGCCAACTTCGACACAAAGGCGTGCTTTGCGAATTGGAATTATGTCAGCCATGGCGTTGCCTCCCAGCAATCAGGCCAAGCGGAGATTAACGTCGTAAGCGGCCTACAACAAGAAAAGGTTGGGCAGCAATACGAAGCTGAGGTGTGGGCACAAATGGCCGGCGCCATGGGTTGGGGAACCTGGGTGGGCACCGGCCAAGAGCGGACAGGTCCGCCGCGATGCATACATCGCCGATTGGTGCCGCGGTGGTAATGGTGTGATAGCGGAAGCTACGCTTTAGCCTTAGCCGTCGGCCTTGCCTTGCCCGTTGCAGTTGCCGTGGGCTGCGGTGCCTTCCTACCCAGACCGATCGACTTCGCCATGGCAGACCGTGAGGCCGCATAGTTGGGAGCGACCATCGGATAAGTGGATGGCAAGTTCCACTTCGTTCGATACGCGTCAGGAGTGAGACCGAAATCCACGCGCAGATGTCGCCGAAGGGTTTTGAACCGCTTACCATCTTCAAGACAGATGATGTAATCGGGAAATACTGACCTTTTTGGATTTACCGCAGGCACTGGTTCTTCGGTCGCGGCAGCCACGCGATGGCCAATCCCAGACAGCGACCCGTGCACTGAGGCTATCAGGTCCGCCAAGCCCGCGACCGGCACGGGATTGTTGCTGACGTACGCGGATACCACATCCGCCGTGAGTTCTACCAGTTCAGCGGCGTGGTCGGGGGCGTCGGTCATGGTGTGCGTCCTCGAATTTGAGAACGATCTATTATAGCTGCTGCCGCAGCTGCGCAACTCGAGGCCCGATGATGGGCCGCTTCCCTCGTAAGCACCAATCCTGTTGAGCCTGTGTTTGCCGATGGGGAAAGGACCATCGGAAGCAGTGCCAGACTTATCACAGGTTAAGTCGGTCCGGTGTTTATGATATAAGGTCGGGCATCATTCGCGTTCTGCTGGCCGCGGGTGACTGAGAGACCATAGCGCTCCCGCCCAAACGGAGAGCCGACATGCTTTATCAAAGCCCCTTAACCGCCAAGTTCCATCGTGCCTTCACCCTCACGTCAGGTGAGCGTCAAGCTCTCGACGCGGTAAGAATAAGGATCGTTGCGATTGGCGCAAACCAGAACTTGGTCCGGGAAGGCGACCAGCCGTCCCGGTGCATAATGGTCCTGGCTGGCTTAGCCAGCACCTCGAAGGTAACAGGAGACGGGAAGCGTCAGGTCACTGCTTATCATGTGCCTGGCGACATGCCCGATCTGTTGAGCCTGCACCTCGATCTGTTGGATAGCGACGTTCGAACGGTGAGCGCTTGCAGTGTTGGCTTCATAGATCACTCGGCTATCCGGCTGCTCTGCGAACGCCACCCCAGGCTGGCGGCAAATCTTTGGCGAACGACACTGGTTGATGCATCGATTTTTCGCGAATGGGTGGTCAATGTCGGGAAGCGCCAAGCGCTTGGCCGAGTGGCCCACCTTCTCTGTGAAATCATGCTACGTATGGAAGATGCCGGACTTGCGTCCGATCAAACCTGCGCTTTTGGTGTGACTCAAGCTGACCTTGGCGAGGCGACAGGGCTGTCGGCAGTCCACATCAACCGCACGCTCAAGTCTCTTCGGGAGAAGCACCTTACATCACTTGTGAATGGCCAATTGACCATCCATGATTGGGAAGGACTGGCCTTTCTTGCTGAGTTCCGGCACGATTACCTGCACTCAGCAAGGAACAATAAAACGGCCGAGTTCATGTCAATGCACTGATTGCTCCAGGGAAAAATCGCCAGAAATGCGGATTGGCTCCAAGGGTAGCCGGACCACTTGTTGGCCTTCGCTGGCCATCAGCGGTGCGATCGCCCCCCAACATGGTCAATGCTTTGATGGCGCGTCGAAGCGTTAGCGCAAGGGGTTCACTTGCGCGCAGAGTGCATTCGGATGCTTACCGGCCCACATGGGCGTTGACTGTCCGTATGGCCGTCTGCGTAGCACCATCCATCCCCTCAACGTGATACTTCGGCACTACAGGGTTTCCACCTCTCTTCATGGCTTTCGATTGGCCGCGCGATCGACCAATTTGTGGGCTCAGCCGCATCAATTCGAGCCCCGCTATTGGCTAGCGACTGTGGAAGAGGTTCCTGGGGCACACCATGCCGGCGCCCAAGGGAATAAATCTCGGCGACGCAATGGGTCAAGCCCGGGGCTCATGCGTCGCTGCAGATTTCGGGAGGACGGCGGATATTCGCTTTTCTCCGACCGAAAGCGTGCCAAGGGACGTCGCCAGCTAAACAGCAACCGGCGTTGACGCTTGAGAGCGCCTGGCAGCGTTCACGGTGGCCTGTATGGGCGCTCGACATTTCGCGAGTGGCATGTGTTGCGAGCTTGTTGCAGATCATGTTCGCACCATGCAACGGCAAAACGCCTCATCGAGCGCAATGGAAAAGCCGCATTCTCAGTTCGGTCGAGCGAGCGCTTTCTGCACGAGTTGTGACAGGGGAGGGCCTGTCAGGCTTGGAATTCACAAGCTGCAACGCAATTGAGGAAGAAGCCGAAAGGGTGCAAGACCAGATCGATTTCTTGCAGCCAAACTCGGCTCTGGTGTGGTTCAATCCTGTTTGCATCATCGCGGATCAGCGGTCGGACTGTCGAGAACTGAACTGCGCGATCTCAGCCGGTGGGCTTCGAACCAAAACATGCGGACCACCGCGGACGGGGACAGTCGGTCCCGCGTCCCGTCCTGGGGCCGGCGCTATGCTGACGCTCCTACGGCTGTCCTGTTCACCGCCCGCGGCGGGGGGCGAATTTCCTCCGTCCTGCGCGTGACAATTGTCCGCTGTTGCGGCCGCGCGCAGGACTGCGGCTTATGCGCCGTTCTTCCTTGAGCGCCGACGGTCGCCGGCGCGGTGCTTGGGCATGGAACCGAATCCCAGGCAGCGTATTGACATGTATCCGAGTTCCTCATGTCCGAGTAGACGGCACTCTCAACAAAAGGCGCAAACGGCCCAGAGACTCGGCCAATCTCGATCCGGCAACGAGATCGCCGCTGCTGTCGGCGTCAAGCTGACGCATCCGGACAAGGTCATGTATCCAGGCACCAAGGTGACCAAATCCACGCTCGCCGCCTACTACGCAGTGGTCGCCGAGAAGATGCTGCCGCACATTCAGGATCGGCCGCTGTCGCTGGTGCGCGATACTCACGGCGACCTGCAGCAGACCTTCTTTCAGAAGCACAACCTGCCAGGCGTGCCCAGGGCCATCCATGATGGCCACTTGGAGAAGGTGTCCGGTAAGGAAAGCCGCATCTCGTGGTCGATGACTTGGCTGGGCTGATCGCGGGCGTCCAGACGAACGTGCTCGAATTCCACATCTGGGGAAGCCGTCGCCAGCAGCCGGATCTGCCGCACCGCATGATCTTCGACATCGACCCCGACAGGGCTTGGGCTTTGCTGCCGTCAAGCAGGCAGCCCTCGACATTCGGAGCATTCTGGAAGCGCTTGGATTGCAGTCGTGGCCGTTGCTGTCCGGCGGCAAGGGCGTTCATGTGGTCGTCCTGCTCCTCCCGGAGGCAGACTGGGACGAGGTCAAGAGCTTCTGCCAGGACTTCGCCGAACTGCTGGCCCGTACAGATCCGTCGCGCTTCGTCGCCAATATGAGCAAGGCGAAGCGCAAGGGCCGAATGTTTCTCGATTACCTGCGCAACGGCCAGGGCTCCACTGCAATCTGCCCCTGGTCGACTCGGGCACGCGCGGGGGCGTCGTGCGCGGTGCCTGTCAGCTGGGATGAGTTGCCCACCTGCGAAAAACGCCAACGGCTTCGATGTCTTCGCCGCCGCCGCGCGGGCTCAGGTGCGCGAAGCCTGGGAAGGTTATTTCGACGTCGCACAAACGCTTACCGACCGCATTCGGCACGCAGTCCGGCAGCAATAACCATAGGTCAGCGACACTACTGATTGGCGCGGACCGCCTTTGCCCCAAGTCCGGGAGCGTCCCCCTTCGAGGCCTGGGCTAGCCTCTAGAGCGAGAGTACGGACCGGTTTGCCGTGACGGGTTGAGAGCTGGAGGAGAGGCCTCCGGCGCCCGTCGCGGAGAAACCAGATGTCCAGACATTACGCTCGCGCCGGCGCCGACCGGGCAAGCCTCTATGATGACATCACCAACAAGATCATCGCCGAGCTGGAGGCTGGGCGCTTTCCCTGGGTGCCCTGGGGCACGGCGGCGGAGCAAGCACCCCTCGCCATGCCGGCCAATGCCGCCTCTGGCCGTGCCTATTCGGGGATCAACGTGCTGATCCTGTGGGGTGCGGTCGTCGAGCATGGCTTTCCCGTCCAGGGCTGGCTGACTTTCCGCCAGGCGCTATCGCTGGGCGGCCATGTCCGCAAGGGCGAACACGGGACCACCGTCGTCTATTCTGACCGCTTCATCCCTGACGACGAGAAGAAACGCGCGCGGGAGACCGGCGAGGCAGCACGGGCCATACAGTTTCTGAAGCGCTTCACCGTCTTCAACGTCGCGCAATGCGAAAATCTGCCCGACGATCTGGCGGTGTTTCCGCCCGCACCAGAGCCCGGACTGATCGAACCGGCCGTCGAGGCACTGATCAAGGCGACAGGGATCGATTTCCGCATCGGCGGCAATAGCGCCTATTATGTGCCGGCGCACGACTACGTGCAGGTGCCGCCTCCGCAGGCGTATTTCGAGACCATTGACTGGCACCGCACCGCCCTGCACGAGCTTGGCCATGCGACCGGCCATCCCTCCCGCGTCGGCCGTGACCTCGGCTGCGCCTTCGGCACAAAGCGATATGCTTTCGAGGAACTGGTCGCCGAAATGAACGCAGCCTTCTGCTGCGCCTCGCGAGGTATTGCGCCGACCGTGCGCCACGCCGATTACCTGGCCTCCTGGCTCGACGTCCTGCGCGAAGACAACCGAGCCATCGTGCGTGCCGCCTCCCAAGCCAGCAAGGCAGCCGACTGGTTGCTCGCCTTCCTTCCGCAACCCGACAACGGAACCAGGGCAGGGCCCGCCAGCGTCGACGAGGTCGAAATCGAGAAGAGGGCGGCATGATCGTTCTCACCGAGGAACTGCGCGTGCCTGCTCGCCAATAGCCGCGATCGCGACGCCGAACACGTACGGGTGGTGAAGCTCTTCAAATCAACTCGGCGAAGGAATTGGCTCGCAACCGCGCTCGAGATGACGTCGATCCGGCTGCCTTTCGGCATCGGCATCGAGCGGGACATGCTCTTTGGCACCGACCTGCCGATTTCCGTCTGGGCAGAGGCGGTCCGCCGGGGCGGAAACCTTCGCGACGCCGAACGCAACTCGACCATGCCGGCCAATCTGGCCGAGACGGCGAGTGAGATCTCAGCTTGTAATCCGCAAGCCGCAGATGCGCAGTCGTGTCTGCGGCCCTGTCCCCACCTCTGGATCTTCGGTGCGGCTCAGTCCTCAGAGTGAGAGGGCTGCGCCCGTCTTTTTTGACGGGTTTGGAGGACGAGAGAGTTTCGGCCGCCCGTCGCGGAGATAGTCCACATGGCTACGCCCAAGCAGAAGATCACCCTCAACGCTTCACGTGACATCCCCTTCAACAAGCTGATGCTGAGCCAGTCCAATGTCCGGCGCATCAAGCGCGGGGAAACCATAGAGGACCTCGCCGCGTCGATCGCCCGGCGCGGCCTGCTCCAGAGCCTCAACGTCCGGCCAGTGTTGGACGGCGAGGGCAACGAGACCGGCATGTTTGAGGTGCCGGCTGGCGGGCGCCGCTATCGCGCGCTGGAACTGCTGGTCAAGCAGAAGCGCATAAGCAAGACCGAGCCAGTTCCCTGCGTCATAAGCGACGCCCACAGCGCGGTCCCGATCGAGGAGGACTCGCTGGCCGAGAATTTTCAGCGCGAAGATTTACATCCGCTCGACATGTTTCGCGCCTTCCAGACACTTCATGACCAGGGCGCGAGCCATGAGGAGATTGCCGCACGCTTCTTCGTCTCCGCAACATTCGTGCAGCAGCGCCTCAGGCTGGCCAGGGTTTCGGCCAAGCTGCAGGAGATTTACGAGCAGGATGGCATGAAGCTCGAGCAGCTCATGGCGTTCACCGTGACCGACGATCACGCCCGTCAGGAGCAGGTCTGGGAGGCGCTCGAAAACTCCTGGTCGAAGGAGCCGCAGCAGATCCGGCGCCTGCTGACGGAGACCACTGTGCGGGCAAGCGATCGCCGGGCGCTGTTCGTCGGTGTCGACGCGTATGTCGCTGCCGGCGGCGTGGTGCTGCGCGACCTGTTCGAGGCCGACAATGGCGGCTGGCTGCAGGACCCCGCTCTGCTCGACCGCTTGGTCGGCGATAGGCTGAAGTCGATCGCCGACGAGATCGCGGCGGAGGGCTGGAAGTGGATCGTGGTCGATGCCGATCTGCCCTACGGGTACAATCACGGTCTGCGGGCAATCGCTGGCACCCCCGTCGGTCTGACCGACGCGGAGCGGGCGGAACGCGAAGCCCTGCGGGCGGAGTACGACCGGCTGGAAGCCGAGTATGGCGAATCCGACGAACTCCCCGACGATGTCGATCAGCGCCTCGGTCAAATCGAGACCGCGCTTGAGGCCTTCGAGAGCCGGCCGATGCACTACGATGGGGCCGAGATCGCCCGCGCCGGTGTGTTCATCAGCATCGATCGTGATGGCGATCTCGTCGTCGATCGGGCCCATGTGCGCCCCGAGGACGAAGCGATGCAGGCGGTCGACGGCCACTCGGCCGAGCCAGGTTGCGCCACCGAGAACGAAGACAGCAGACACAATCCTTCGGCCCGCGCGATTATCACCATCGGCGCGCAGGCGTCCGAGCCTGAGGAGGATGACGGCGACACCATCAAGCCGCTACCCGAGCGCCTGGTCATCGAACTTACTGCCCATCGCACGTTGGCGCTGCGCAACGCACTGGCCGAGAACCAGCATGTGGCCATCACGGCGCTCTTGCACCGGCTCGTCCTCGACACCTTCGGTCAGCGTTCCGCCATCGGCTGCGTCGAGGCCTTCGTCCGACATGTCCACTTGCCGTGGCAGGACGTCGGTCTCAAGGACAGCCCTGCGGCCAAGGCCGTCCATGAGCGCCATGAGGCATGGAAGAGCGACATTCCACTGGATGACGACGAGGCCCTATGGGCGTGGCTCGACGGACTCGATGAAGCAAGCCGGCAGACGCTGCTGGCGCATTGCGTCAGCTATGGGATCAACGCCTTGTTCGAACGACCCAATCCCTACGGCAGCGGCGTTTCCCAGCATGGACTCGATCAGCGCCGGCGTGAAGCCGATCGGTTGTCCCGTGCCACCGGGCTTGACATGGTAGATGCCGGCTGGCGGCCGACGGTGGATAACTATCTCGGTCGCGTCACCAAGTCCCGCATTCTCGGAGCCGTGCGCGAAGGCGCCGGCGACCAGGCCGCCCAGCTTATCGACCATCTCAAGAAGGCCGACATGGCCAAAGAGGCCGAGCGCCTCCTGGCCGATAGTGGCTGGCTACCCGAACCGCTCCGCCTTCGCGGCAATGACGCCGCCCGGCCGAATGTGGGCGAGGAAGCTGACCTCCCCGAATTCCTGGCCGGTGATGACGAGGACGGCTCGGCCACCCATGAGACTGCCGCACACGCGGTCGCCGCCGGATAGCACCGTCGGCGGAGTGGCGCGGGTCGCTCGGCCCTTTCTTCTTCACTACGAGTTCACGCCGTTCGCTCATCTTGCCGACGGCAATCCCTATGATGCCTACCTGCCGCCCGATCCCGACAGCGCCAATGGTTTCCTACAGAAGTCGGGGCCTGACGGCGGAATATGATCGAGATCGGTTGATACCGGCAAGCGCTCCACCTCATGGCGGGGCGCTTGTTTCATTTTGGCTTCGGTGGAGGCCAGAGAGGGAGAGGCGAGCCGGGATGGTTTTGAATCCGCACGGTCCAGAGAGAGCGCCGCGCGGCTCGATCCTGTCCCCGCTCTCCCGAGGTTCACACCATGTACATGATCTCGCCCGCTGTGGCAGTTCCCGCAGCCGCGCCGCTCCCGCTCCCCCAAACCGGTGCAGCCGGCGCTATCTTCGCCGCCGCCGGCCTTCTGCTTCCCCATCTCGAGCGCGGCGACAGCATCGACGCGCCAAAGTTGCGCGCGGCGATGGAAGCCGCATTCGGCGCCTCCGACGCCGCCGGCGCCTGGGACTGGAAGCAGGCCTACGATGCCTGCGAGGCTGCGACGGTCCTTTTCCTGCGCAAGTACGGAAAGGCGTTGTTCCGCAAGGCCGCGTTTCCGGCTCTCCGGCTGTCAGCATTGTCGAAGATCGCCCGGCTCATGCCGACGCATACCCGCCGATCCGAAGAAGCACAGACCTTCCAGCAGTTCTCGACGCCGATTCCGCTCGGCATGGTCGCCGCAACGGCCGCTGCCATCACGCCGGCCGACCGTGTGCTGGAGCCTTCCGCCGGCACCGGGCTGCTCGCCATCCTGGCCGAGATAGCCGGCGCCTCGCTCATTCTCAACGAGCTTGCCGAAACCCGCGCGGCACTTCTCTCCGGCCTCTTTCCGGCCGTCTGCGCCAGCCGCTTCGACGCCGCCCAGATCGACGACCATCTCTATCCCGGCGCCGTGCCCAGCGTGGTGCTGATGAACCCGCCCTTTTCGGTCATGGCCAACGTCGAGGGCCGCATGGCCGACGCGGCCTGGCGGCACATCGCCTCGGCCCTGGCGCGCCTTGCGCCCGGCGGGCGGCTGGTGACGATTACCGGTGCGAACTTCGCGCCCGACCACCCGGCCTGGACCGCCGCCTTTACTCGCCTGCAGGAACGTGGCCGCATCGTCTTCTCCGCCGCCATCGACGGCTCGGCCTACGCCAAGCATGGCACGACCTTTCCGACACGCCTCACCGTCATCGACCGGGTGCCGGCGGACGATCCGGACGTGTTCCCGGCAGATCAGGGCGTTGCCCCGGATGCCGCGACGCTGATCGCATGGGTCGGCGAGCATGTGCCGGCACGGCTGCCGGTCACCATACCCGCAGGTGCAACTCCCACATCGTCGTCGGCCGCACCCCGCACAGTGCGCGGCTATCTTGGTCCCACGGCAAGAATAACACCGCGGCCACCGCTCACTGATCCCGATGCCGTTGAGCTCGCCTATCAGGTGCTCGACTGGAAGGCCGCCGAGGGCGGCCACATCAGCGACGCCATCTACGAGGACTACGCGCTTCAGGCGATCCGCATTCCCGGCGCGCAGCCGCACCCCACCCAACTCGTGCAATCGGCGGCCATGGCCTCGGTCGCGCCGCCCAAGCCGAGTTATCGGCCGCGCCTGCCGAAGAACGTCCTTGACCTGCTCTCGGACGCGCAGCTCGAGACCGTCATCTATGCGGGCGATGCTCACGCCGAGTATCTCGCCGGCGCCTGGACGCTCGACGATACCTTTGACGTAATTAGCGCGGCGGCAGATGACGCGGCGCGGGCCGTGCGCTTCCGGCAAGGCTTCATGATCGGCGACGGTACCGGTGTAGGCAAGGGCCGCGAGTCCGCCGCCGTAATCCTAGACAATTGGATGCAGGGCCGTCGCAAGGCCGTCTGGATCTCCAAGTCAGACAAGCTCATCGAGGATGCGCAGCGCGACTGGTCCGCGCTCGGCATGGAGCGCTTGCTGGTCACCCCGCTCTCCCGCTTCCCGCAGGGCAGGCCGATCACGCTGGCGGACGGCATCCTGTTCACCACCTATGCCACGCTGCGGTCCGACGATCGCGGCGAGAGGCTTTCGCGGGTCAAGCAGATCGTCGAATGGTTGGGTCCGGATTTCGATGGGGTCATCATCTTCGACGAGGCGCACGCCATGCAAAATGCCGGTGGCGGCAAGAGCGAACGCGGCGACGCCGCTCCCTCCCAGCAAGGCCGTGCCGGCCTGAGGCTACAGCACGCCCTGCCGAATGCCCGCATCGTCTATGTGTCGGCGACTGGCGCCACCACCGTGCACAATCTCGCCTATGCCCAGCGGCTCGGCCTCTGGGGCGGCGAGCATTTTCCATTCTCGACCCGCGCCGAGTTCGTCGAGGCGATCGAGGCTGGCGGCGTGGCGGCGATGGAAGTACTGGCACGCGACCTCAGGGCACTTGGCCTCTATACCGCCCGCTCGCTCTCTTTCAACGGTGTCGAATACGAACTGCTCGAGCATGAGCTGACGCCCGAACAGGTCCGCATCTATGACGCGTACGCTGGGGCCTTCGGCGTCATCCACAACAATCTCGATGCTGCGATGCAGGCGGCCAACATCACCGGCAGCACCGGCACGCTCAATGCCCAGGCCAAGTCGACCGCGCGCAGCGCCTTTGAAAGCGCCAAGCAGCGCTTCTTCGGCCATTTGTTGACCAGCATGAAGACACCGACCCTGATCAAATCCATCACCGGCGATCTGGAGGAGGGCCATGCGGCCGTTCTCCAGATCGTCTCGACGGGTGAGGCGCTCATGGAGCGGCGGCTGGCCGAGTTGCCGACCGAGGAATGGAACGATGTTCGCGTCGACATCACGCCGCGCGAATACGTCCTCGACTACCTCGCTCATTCCTTCCCGGTGCAGCTCTACGAGCCCTTCACGGATTCGGAGGGCAATCTGTCGTCGCGCCCGGTCTACCGCGATGGCCAGCCGGTCGAGAGCCGCGAGGCGGTCGCCCGGCGCGACGAGCTGATCGCGAAACTCGCCAGCTTGACGCCTGTCCCCGGCGCGCTCGACCAGATCGTCCAACATTTCGGCGCGGACCTCGTCGCCGAAGTCACTGGCCGCTCGCGCCGCATCGTGCGCAAGCGCGACCGCCTGGTCGTCGAGCACCGAGCAGGGTCGGCAAATCTGGCCGAGGCGCAGTCCTTCATGGACGATCAGAAGCGCGTTCTGGTGTTTTCCGACGCCGGCGGGACGGGTCGTTCCTACCATGCCGAACTCTTGGCACGGAACACGCGGCTGCGTGTGCATTATCTGCTCGAAGCCGGGTGGAAGGCCGACACCGCCATCCAGGGCCTGGGCCGCACGCATCGGACCAATCAGGCGCAGCCGCCGCTGTTCCGGCCGATCTCGACCAATGTGAAGGCGGAAAAGCGCTTCCACTCGACGATCGCCCGCCGTCTCGACACGTTGGGCGCAATCACGCGCGGCCAGCGCCAGACCGGTGGCCAAGGGCTGTTCCGGCCAGAGGACAATCTTGAAAGCCACTATGCCGGCGATGCCTTGCGGCAGCTCTATCTCCTGATCGTACGCGGCAAGGTCGAGGGTTGCACACTCCAGCGTTTCGAGGCGGCGACCGGTCTCAAGCTGATGGACAACAACGGCATCAAGGACGAGTTGCCGCCGATCACCACCTTCCTCAATCGCCTGTTGGCGCTGACCATCGAAGTGCAGGGCGTGCTGTTCGGCGCCTTCGAGCAGCTTCTGGCC
Source organism: Mesorhizobium sp. M0001 (assembly GCF_040324255.1). Lineage (NCBI taxonomy): Bacteria > Pseudomonadati > Pseudomonadota > Alphaproteobacteria > Hyphomicrobiales > Phyllobacteriaceae > Mesorhizobium > Mesorhizobium sp. M0001. The sequence continues at coordinate 3,967 of NZ_JAMYVS010000005.1, read as the reverse complement.
GCTCGGATCGGTGGCGCCATCGCCTCGGGCACCTATGACACCGGGCTGGAGACCCTGCGGGCCGAGAGCTTCGTCATCACCGACCGGCAGGTCATCTACGCCCATCCGCGCACCGGCGCCGAAACGCGGCTGCTGACGATCACCCAGCGCAAGCGCAATCGGCCCGTCATGCTCGATGCGGCGCTCCATCACCTTCGCGATTTGCGCGCCATCCTACTGATCAACGAGCAATCTGGCCGCGCCGCCGTGCAGATCCCAACCACCAGCATCATGCTCGACGACGGCGAGATCGAGCCGCGGGTCCGCCTGATCCGGCCAATGGAAGGCCAGAACATGCCGCTCAAGGCTATGGGCGAAACCCGCTGGGTCGAGGCCCACCGTGAAGCTTTCGCTGCAGCATGGAATGCGGAGGTCGCCGAGACTCCCGAGTTTGCCGATGCCGTGCTGCACATGGTGACGGGCCTGTTGTTGCCGATCTGGAAGCGTCTGCCAAACGAGTCGACCCGCGTTTTTCGACTTCAGACCGACGAGGGCGAGCGCATAATTGGTCGCCTTGTCACGCCGGCCTGGGCCGCCAACGCCACGGTGACAGGCGTCGCATCGCTATCGCCCGAGCAGGCGCTCGCGGCGCTGATCGACGGGCGGACGATCCTTGATCTCGCCGAGGGTCTCCAGCTTCGCCGCAGCCGCGTCATGGGCGCGTGGCGCATCGAACTGTCGGGCTTCACCGACATGATGCGGGAGCGCCTCACCGCCTACGGTCTCTTCCACGAGATCATTTCGTGGAAGCTCAGGATGTTCGTGCCGATCGACGCCAACGGGCTCGCCGTGCTGGAGCGCGTGCTCGACCGCTTCCCAATCGAGCGGGTCAGTGAGCGGGAGGCTGCATGATTCCGCGTCACGCTGCATCCGACCTCGCACACCGCCTCGCCGAACATGCCGAGGCGGTGTGCCGCCACTACCTCTCCAATGGCCGTCGCCAGGGCAACTATTGGAGCGTCGGCGACGTCCGCAATGCGCCGGGCCGCTCGACGTTCGTGCGTCTGCAGCCATCCCCGAAGGGACCGCCAGGCAAATGGACCGACGCCGCTACCGGCGAGCATGGCGACCTGCTCGACGTCATCCGCGAATCCCTCGGACTGGTCAACTTCCGGGACGTCGCCAATGAGGCGCGCCTGTTTCTCGCTATGCCAGATGCCATGCCACCCCGACCGGCCGCGCCGATCACGCAGGTCCCCATTGGATCTCCGGAAGCGGCTCGCCGACTGGTCGCCATGTCGAAGCCCATTATCGGCACCCTCGTGGAAACCTATTTGCGTGGACGTGGCATTGCGACTTTGTCCGGCACCGGATCGCTGCGGTTCCATCCGCGCTGCTACTACCGGCCCGGCGATCATGGACCGACCGAGACCTTGCCGGCAATGATCGCTGCTGTCACCGACCTTGATGGACATTTGACCGGCGCGCACCGCACCTGGCTCGCACCGGACGGCACCGGCAAGGCGCTCGTCGACACGCCGCGTCGCGCAATGGGTGACCTTCTGGGTCACGCTGTCCGCTTCGGTGCACCCGGCAGCGTCATGGCGGCAGGCGAGGGCATTGAGACGACGCTGTCGCTCAGATGCGCCTTGCCCGATATGGCGATGGCTGCGGCACTCTCGGCAGCCCATCTAGCCGCCATCCTGTTCCCGCCAACCCTGCGCCGGCTCTATGTCATCCGCGACAACGATCCGGCCGGTGACGGTGCCCGCGACAGCCTGCTCGAGCGCGCGACGGACGCCGGAATCGATGCAATCGTGCTGTCGCCAGCGATGCAAGACTTCAACGAAGACCTCAGCCGCTTCGGACTTGCGGCCTTCCGGGCCTCGATTGCAGACCAGCTCATGCGCAAAGATCGCATCCGATATCTGACACAGGCGGCATGAGCCGGGAGGGGAAGCGCGCGGCGCACGGTGCCGGTGCGGCGCATGGATGAGTGACCCGCCGGCAGAGACCCGAGACCCGGCCTTCGAGAGGGCGATCGGCCCACGAACTGGCCGGCCAGGCAATGGCGGCGGCCGACTATTTTCCGGCGCGCGCGACTGGTCGCGAATGGCAGCGATCGGGCGCGACGCCTTTCCATCGCGAGGCAAAATAGTCGGCCGCCGCCATCCTCCGCTGCGCTCCGGCCCTCCGCATCGCTGCGGGTGTCGGACCGTCCCGCCCGTGGGCTCTCGTCGCCATGAAGGCCGCGAGGGTCGCGGTCAAACCGACGGGAGCATCCCCATGAGAGAGCACGACGACACTGAACCGCACCACGCCGCTTCTGCGACCGATCACATCCTCACCGAACTCCAGCTCTATGGCTGGCGACCATTTGCGGACGAGCCCGATCCGCGACCGCTCCCCGGTGGCGACCAAGTGGCCGGAGCCGTGGCCGACATCTTTGACGCCCTCATCGTCACCCTGGCTGACACGCGCCTCGAACCCGACCTCGATGACTTGCTCTGGTCCCTCACCAATGTCTTCCACCGAGCTGTACAACGGATCGAGCGGCAACTGGAAGACAACGAGCAGGCCCAGCGCTGTCTGCAGCGCGAACAGGATGGCAGCGAGATCAAGGCGGTTGAACTCGAGACACTCACCGCCCAGGGCCAGACCATGATCGAACGGCGGGGCGCCTTCGAGCTCATGCGTGACCAGGCCGCCGAACACTACGATCAGTACACCGGTTCTGCCTGGCGACCGCGCACGGGGTCGATGGTAAACCACCACCATCTCACCGCCGCAATGATCGATAGCCGCGACTTCCTCGCGGCCAGGCGGCGCGCGGAAACCGAGGTCATGTTGCCGGCCGGCCCCAAGATCGCCTTCTCCGGCGGCGATACCGCCGATCACGAGATGATCTGGGCAAAGCTCGACCAAATCCGCGCCAAGCACCCCGACATGGTGCTGATGCACGGCGGATCACGCAAAGGCGCTGAAAAGATCGCCGCCCGCTGGGCCGATCATCGCAAGGTGCCGCAGGTCGCCTTCAAGCCCGACTGGAGCAGACACGCCAAGGCCGCTCCCTTTAAGCGCAACGACCAGATGTTGGCGGTCATGCCGATCGGCGTCATCATCTTTCCCGGCACCGGCATTCAGGAGAACCTCGCCGACAAGGCCCGCAAGCTCGGCATCCCGGTCTATCGATTAGGCGGCTCGTGAGCGCCCCCTTTGACCCTAGATCTTAGTCCAGGTTGGTCACCGCTATTCCACAATCTCACCGATGTGGAGGTATGTCTTTCACGACGCGAACGGCGGCTTCGCGCCTCATGACAGTCGGTTCCCCGGTTCAGTCCATTCACCAAAAGCGGGCGTCGCCAAACGGCCAGCCCTCAGGCTGTTATGTTCGCGGCAAATGCTCAGCTGGGCCGAATGGATGAGGCGCGACGATACCAGGCAAAATTCTGGGCACTCCGCCGGACTGTCACGAGTCCTCGAAGCGCAGGCCGATCTTTCCCGCTGCATGTTCCTGCACGCGTTCGGAAACGCAGATCCTGCCAGGCTCGGCGATCCTCTCCAGACGCGCGGCGATGTTGACCCCCGCGCCCAAGACGTGACCGTCCTGTTCGATGATGTCGCCGACGATCTTGCCGCGATGCGTGGCAATACAGGGATCGAGGTGGTCACGTTGATGGCTGTTCAAGCGCTCGAGGGCACCTTCTTCGTCAGCGCCCATCAGTTGACTGTACCCGGCGAGGTCAGCCGCAAGGATCGCCGAGAGCTTGCGCTCGACCCGACCGATTTCCATCCAGTCCCTCTGCAAGGCGTCAGGATCATATTTGCCCAGGTCAAGCGATCCAAGTCCGCTCTTCCGGTTTTCTTTGGGATCGCGTCAACCATGTCGGGCGCACCCGTTCGTACGGAGCAACTGGCGCTCCGCACGAGGGACAGGGCAACTCACTGGTGACTGGGTGCGTGCCTGACGAAGCTCTTCGTTTCGGCT